>CAMTVZ010000118.1:0-1343 GCA_947085285.1 uncultured Ignavibacteriota bacterium | reverse complement strand
CCAGACGCGAACCACGCCTTAATAGTGCTTGTGTCGATTTATCTAAATCCGAGCCAAACTTAGCAAAAGCTTCCAACTCACGGTATTGAGCTAAATCGAGACGAAGTCGGCCAGCAATTTTTTTCATCGCTTTAATCTGTGCATTACCGCCTACACGCGATACCGATATACCTACGTTGATAGCTGGGCGAACGCCCGAGTTGAATAATCCAGGCTCCAAATAAATTTGTCCATCGGTAATAGATATTACATTTGTAGGAATATATGCCGATACGTCGCCAGCTTGAGTTTCGATAATTGGAAGTGCAGTTAAACTGCCGCCGCCAAGCTCTTCGCTTAATTTCGAGGCACGCTCTAACAAACGTGAGTGGAGGTAAAAAACATCGCCTGGGTATGCTTCGCGTCCCGGTGGTCTGCGTAGTAGTAACGACACTTGTCGATATGCCTGTGCGTGTTTCGATAAGTCGTCGTAGATTACTAATGCGTGCCTGCCGTTATCTCTGAAGTATTCGCCCAAGGTGGCGCCCGAATAGGGGGCAATAAATTGTAAAGGCGATGGCTCGTTAGCATTCGATGCGATAACAGTTGTGTATTCCATAGCCCCCGATTCTTCTAATTTAGCAACAACTTGAGCAACTGTAGAACCTTTTTGTCCGATTGCAACATAAATACAGAAAACCGGTTTTACACCAGATGCGCGGGCTTTTTCGGTGTGTGTATATTTTTGATTGATGATAGTATCAACTGCTATAGCTGTCTTGCCGGTTTGCCGGTCGCCGATAATAAGTTCACGCTGACCTCTGCCTATTGGTATCATACCATCAACTGCTTTAATACCAGTTTGTAATGGTTCTTTTACCGGTTGTCGCTGAATTACACCCAACGCCTTCCGTTCGATTGGTAAATATTTATCTCCTTTTATCGGTCCGCGTCCGTCGATCGGTTGGCCTAATGGGTTGATTACACGTCCCAACATTTCTTCACCAACAGGCATCGAAGCAACACGACCGGTTCGTTTTACAGGGTCGCCTTCTTTAATGTGCCGGCTTTCGCCGAAAAGAATACAACCGACATTATCTTCTTCTAAATTAAGAACCATACCAAACACGCCGTTCGGGAATTCTACCAATTCGCTTGCCATTACGTTTTGTAAACCGTAGATGCGCGCAATTCCGTCGCCGACTTGTAATACAGTTCCGACTTCATAAGTGTCGATCTCTTTATCAAAACTTGAGAGTTGTTTTCGTAATATCGCCGATACTTCGTCGGGTCTGATTTCTACCATTCTATTCCTCTATAAATTTTTTCTTAAGTGTTAAATTGCTGTTTTAAAATATTGAACT
>CAMTVZ010000117.1:0-12299 GCA_947085285.1 uncultured Ignavibacteriota bacterium | reverse complement strand
GTCGTCTTACTTCGATATCTAAACGAAAAATAATTTAGGCATCCACTTGAAATTCAAATCAATAAAAGGTACGAAGGATATTCTACCAAGCGAAACTTTTCTTTGGCAATTAGTCGAACAATATATTCGCGAAACGATGGAGTTGTTCAATTACAAAGAAATCAGAACTCCTATTTTTGAAGAAACATCCCTCTTTGCACGAAGCATTGGCGAGCTAACTGATATTGTGGGAAAAGAAATGTATTCCTTCACCGACCGCAGCGGCGATAGTTTAACACTCAAACCTGAAATGACTGCTTCGGTAATACGTGCTTATATCCAACATAATTTGGGGGAGAAACTACCATTGACTAAAGTATATTACATCAGCCCAGCTTTTCGGCAGGAGAGGCCCCAAGCCGGCCGCTTAAGGCAATTTCATCAATTCGGCGCCGAGGCAATCGGCGCTTCCAATCCTGAAATTGATGCTGAGATAATCGCACTATCGGTAGCTATTTATCGAAGGTTTGACATTCAAGAATTTCAGGTAAAAATTAATTCGGTTGGTTGCCCCGATTGTAGAAACGAGTATAAAGAAAAATTAAAAAAACACTTAAGTAAGGTTTCCGACAAACTCAGTATCGAGAGCCAGAAACGATTGGAAACAAATCCGATGCGTATATTAGACTCGAAAGATGAGAGAGATATTATTCTTACTCACGATGCACCGCTGATGATGCACAATCTTTGCGATGACTGTAAAAATCATTTTGAAAAACTGCAAGAAGCTTTGAACATTTTAGGTGTTCGATATGAATTAGATGGAAGGATTGTTCGAGGGTTGGATTATTATACAAAAACTGCATACGAAATTACCAGCAACGAAATTGGTTCACAAAATGCTCTTGCTGGTGGCGGCAGATACGATCTCCTCGTAAAAGAGTTAGGTGGAAAATCGTCTCCTGCAGTCGGTTTTGCCGCCGGCATGGAACGACTATTAATGGTTTTGGAAAAACGTGAAAACTTGAAAACCGACACACGCCATCCAAAATTGTTCATAGCCTCAACCGATGAATTATCGCACAAAAAAGTATTATCCGAGGCTGTCCGAATGCGCTCTGCTGGTATCGCTTGCGAAATTGATTGGTTAGGCCGTAGTCTAAAATCGCAAATGCGTGAAGCCGACCGCCAACAAGCTGATTTTGTAGTAGTCATTGGCGAGGAAGAAATCAAAACAAACAACGTCGTTCTTAAAGAAATGAAATCAGGAAATCAGCATAAGTTATCGCTCGATGAACTTGTAAATTTCCTCACATCTAAAAATGAAAAATAAAATCGTCAAAACAGATCAAGGGAATGAATTGAATTTGTTTATTTCCTCAATCTACGATGATCTTAAAAAAAAACAGATCACTACTTTTAGGTTAGAAACTACTCAAATCTTTACAGTCTTCAAATACGAAATCGATGTTGAAGAAACTTTTCGCAACAATCAGATTACTTTCAAATTGGTTGGATTAAAACCTCCTAAGTTACTAATTCCTGGAAGCGGACCAGCCACATTTGAAAAAGAATATACTTCGTTGAATGGTGATTATATTCTCAAAATAATAGGTATCGATAAACGCGAAAATGTATTTGAAATAAACATTACAAAAAATAAAATTAAAATTCTTCGAGAACCAAAAGAAATTTTTATAAATCTGTATATTAGGAATTAATATATGTATCCAGAACTTTTTAAGATAGGACCTCTTACAGTTTACAGCTACGGACTGATGCTCGGAATAGCCTTCCTGACTGCAAGTTACATACTGACTGGTGAACTGAAACGAAAAAAATTAAACCCAAATTTAGCCTCCACTATTACATTGCTTGCTGTTGTTTGTGGAATCGTTGGTGCAAAATTGTTTCACCTCATCGAAAATATGGAATCCTTTCTTCGTTCACCAATTGAGATGATGTTTTCGGCAGGGGGACTTACATTTTATGGCGGTTTCATACTTGCTACAATTGTTATAATTTTTTATCTAAAAAAGAAAAAAGTTCCAGTACTAAAAGTTACCGATGCGGCAGCTCCAGGCTTGATGTTGGGTTATGGCATTGCTCGTATTGGTTGTCATTTATCGGGCGACGGCGATTACGGAATGCCAACCGATTTGCCCTGGGCAGTGAGTTATGAAAAAGGCACATACCCGCCTTCGGTTGCATTTCGCGACTTCCCAGAAGTCGTTGAAAAATATGGCGTTAACGGTGTTGTCCCCGATAATATTTTAGTTCATCCAGCTCCCTTGTACGAACTTATTGCGGCAGTATTTTTATTCTTTATTCTTTGGAAACTCCGTAAAAAAATTGCACCCGACGGAATGCTCTTTATGATTTATCTTACTTTTTCGGGGAGCGAACGTTTCTTAGTTGAATTCATTCGACTAAATCCAATAGTTTTATTCGGGCTTACCGAGGCACAAATTATTTCAATTTTATTGATTGCTATCGGAGGTTTCGGCATTTTTTATCTGAAACGAAAATATGAGAGAAAAAAATAAATCCTCGCACAACATTATTGTCGGCAGAAACCCTGTTATCGAAGTCCTCCGTGCTGCTACTCCTATTATAAAAATTTTCATCCTACACGGGACAAGAGGGGGAAACATCGAAACAATTTACAAGCTTGCAAATGAGAAAAAGATTCCATGTGTCGAAATCGACCGTAAAAAATTTGAGGAATTAACTTCCGATGATGCTAATCAAGGGGTTGCTGCAATAATCGAAGAAAAAAAATTTGTTGACGTAGATGATATACTTGAAATTGCATTGATAAAAGAAGAACTTCCGTTCATTTTGATTTTAGATGAAATTCAGGATCCGCAAAATTTAGGAGCCATAATCCGGACAGCCGAGTGTGCCGGTGTGCACGGGATAATTATTCCGAAACATAACTCAGCTCCGGTAACATCGACAGTTACGAAGGCTTCAGCCGGTGCTGTCGAACATGTTGCAATGGCGCGCGTTACAAACATTGCACAAACAATCGATCAGTTAAAAGAAAATGGAGTTTGGATTGTAGGATCTGACAGCAACGCCGATAAAAAATTTACTGAGCTTGATTATAAAATTCCATTAGCATTGGTAATTGGCAGCGAAGGGCGAGGAATGAGGCGACTTGTAAAAGAGAAGTGCGATTTTTTAGTGAAGATTCCTCTTTATGGAAAAATCGATTCGCTGAATGCTTCGGTTGCTGCTGCACTATTAACATACGAAGTTGTGAGGAATAGAAAATGATTCAAAAAACTGCTTTAATCACTGGCGCTTCGAGCGGGATCGGATTAGAATTTGCACGATTATTTGCACATGATGGTTATAATTTGGTTTTAGTTGCCCGAAGAGTTATTGAACTTGAAAAATTAAAAGTTGAATTAGAAAACAGAAGCAGAGTTTCAGTCAAAGTAATTCAAAAAGATTTAGCTAAACCAGAATCAGCCAAAGAATTATTTGACGAACTAAAAGATACAGAAATAGATGTTTTAGTGAACAACGCTGGTTTCGGATATTTAGGAAAATTTGACGAAGCCAATTGGGATGTTCATAACAGTATGATGAATGTTAATATAGTTTCACTTGTTTATCTAACAAGACTTTTTCTAACAGGGATGGTTAAGCGGGGGAGTGGTAAAATATTGAACGTAGCTTCGACTGCGGCATTTCAACCAGGCCCGTTGATGGCGGTTTATTATGCTACCAAATCGTTTGTAGTATCGTTTTCGCAGGCAATCGCAACTGAACTTGAGGGGAGTGGAGTTACGGTAACTTGTTTATGTCCCGGACCGACTGTATCAGGTTTTCAGGATACTGCAGGAATGAAAAAATCAAAAATTATGAAGTATTTGAAATTTGCCAGTTCGTATGATGCAGCCCTTTTTGGATACCGCGCTATGATCAAAGGGAAAAGGTTAGCTATCCACGGGTTGATGAACAGAGTTTTTGTATGTTTGGTAAAATTTATACCGGCAGGATTTGTTTTAAAATTGATTCGATACTTACATCGTCATTAGTCAAGTGCTGTATTAGATACAACTGGAAAAAATTCAAAATCCTAATTTCAAATCCGCCAAGGGCAGACTAAACGAACAACTTGGGAGAAGTGTTTGCTGGTAATTGTCTCCGTAGAAGACAAATGTATGTAGCATTGGGTTAAAAAGGATTACCCGACCCCAGCGGCCTGCCCGCCGTACAAAGTTTAATTTGGCAGGCGGGGGTCGAATGTTCTAAAAAAAAATTTGGAGAAAAAAATAAACATGCCGCTCCGCTGTAGCGGGAAATTTTTCTTATATATCATTCTTCTGTTCTCCCCAAAGCAGCACATATTTTTTTCCTGACTTCGCCACTGGGACACCCACCTCACGATATTTTATTTGGTTTTACTTCATTTTCAAAATTTCTATGAAAAGTGACGAAGTCAGGAAGATGACCACAGAGTGGTCAAATGTCTGTAGCAAGGTATCAAGAAATATTATTCCGCTCCAGCGGAGCGGTATGTTGAATATGTCGTTGTCATTCAAAAATCAATTTTACATTCGACTCCTACGGAGTCGGAATCATATTCGTAATCTTATCTACAGACATTTGTCTCCTACGGAGACATTTTCTGTCTTCTGCAAGCCTCTTTCAACAAAAAATTAAATCATTGTAAAATAAGAACCGAAATAAAAGTATCAGCGTTCAAATTATCTCTAAAAAAGATTGAAAGTACAAAGTAGTAAAAACGTTCGGCACTGGAAAAACAGAACAGGAAATAGAAACAAAATCAGAAAAATGGGTGCTGCATCGCTGAAGACAGATAGTTGCTGAGCTTGTCGAAGCAACCGTTTTCTGAACTCACCGGTAATGGCGTTTCGACAAGCTCAACGCCTGTATTGGTTTCTGAACTCCTGTCCTTTCTAAAGCAGCACACATTTTTTTATTTATAAGTGTGCGGAAAACAGGAAAGAGCCGATTCTTTACAAGCAATCGGCTCTAACATACTAACTCAAGTTGACCGCACATCGTAACAATCTGCAAAAAAACCGTTAAACCGGTTAACATTCTGAAAGTCTTTGCATCTAACCCACGACTTAAGTCGTGGGTTAATAACTAAAAACATCAAAGATAAACCACTTTAGTGGTTTTCAAAAAGCAGCGGTCAACTTGAGATACTAAGGTACTTATTTATTCAACTACTCCATTACTTACTTAAGCACGCTCATTTTTTTTACAGAATTAAACGAGCCGGCAGTAAGTTTGTAAAAATATACGCCCGAGGCGTATCCGCTGGCATTGAAATTAACCGTGTAACTTCCGGCTTTCATTTCTTCGTTTATCAATGTAGCTACTTCCTGTCCCAAAATGTTATATACCTTCAGAGTAACAAAATTTGTTGTAGGTAAACTGAATGCAATTTTAGTCGTTGGGTTGAATGGGTTTGGATAGTTTTGACTTAAATTAAAATTCTCAGGAATTCCGTTTCCATTTTCGTTGACGCTTACACGGACAGGATCAGTTCCGCCTGCTTCGTTGTAACGGGCAGCAAATTCCTGTATGTAAAGGTTTCCAATTCTATTATCTTTAATAATTAATGTGTTTTCATCGTTCCGTGTTTCAGCGGCAGACGACCAGTTGTGCGAGCCGGTTACAACCCATGCAGTACCGCCATAAGGTTCGGCGTCAACGATTGCATATTTATGATGTAACATTCCGCTACCGCCACCTTTTAACAAAATATCTACACCATTTGATTGCAAGTAAGAAAATTGAGTTCCGCTATCTGTATTATTGTCTAAAATTACTCGTGTTTTTTTGCCAGCAACCTTTTTTGCAATTATGGAATCAGCCAACTCTTTTCTTGTAAAAGTTAGCATGGCGGTATTAATTGAGCTTTGCGCTTTCCCCAAAGCTTTGCCGATATAGTTTGTAGTTCTGTCGCTTGGGCTGAAATAAGATTCCATATAAACACCACCAACAACAAATTTGTGTGGAGTGTTGTTAAGTTTTCGGGGACCAAATCTTGAAAGAGCTGAGTTTGGAGTTTCGGTGCTGCTTCCCCACATTTCTTCGAACTCGCGTGTGTAAGCGCCAGCCAAAGCCACATCCTGTATTTCGATTGCATTTTGTCTGTCATCATTTGTTCCGGGGTCTGTAGGATTCCACGATCCGGTCCATACCCAAACGCTTTCGGGTGCGCCACCTCGATAATCGATTACAAAAAATTTATTGTGGTGCAAGCCTGTCCCATCGTTTGCACCGTAAAGGTCGTTGATATAGGGAACTCCATTTGAAGTAAGTGTCGTCCATGGGGCAGTAGTTCTTGTGTCATATTCACCGATAACGCGAACTTTTACACCACGATTTTTTGCAGCCACTAAAGCGCTGGCTATATTTGCTCCAACCGTGCCGCTTAAACTATAGAGGGCCGCATCAACAGATCGTTTTGCGTTATTGATGCGTTCGATAATTTTATTTGTAAGATTAACATTACCTTGAGCAATTTCGCCTGTCGATAATGTTGTATTAACACTCTTATTAAAATACACATTAATTTTTCCCGTTGTTGGAGATTTTGAAGTTGTACTGACAATTAAATTTCCAGCAAAGCTGGTATCTGAACCAGATACTGAAAAAGCTTGAACGTTATAAATTGTTGCGGCTGTTAAACCGGTTAAAGTTACTGTATGAGATGTTCTCAACTCATCATCTGGGGCGATTACACCTGACTCGTAATTTGTGGTAACTCCATATCTTATTCGTGAAGTACCTGGAAAAAGTGTTTTCCATCCAATTGTGATTGAGGATGAATCAAGATAAGTTTCTTCGGGATATTCTGTAAAAATAGGTCCTGAAGAAATTATATCTGAAGTAAAACGAGGCATAACTTGATAACCGCCGATGTAAGGTGAAGCTGTTTTATATTGCCCGACTACACCAATTAGATCGAACTTTCCAGCCGGGGCAACACCTCCGACTAAATTTGTATTATTATCAATTCGTAATTGAACGGTATCACTTGAGGATGCACCGATTAAGCGATAGTTAGTATTTGCTGCCCAGTTAGTAACTGGAGTTCCACTTAGCGTGGTAACAGTAACACCGATAATATGTACGAGTTTACCCTCGTAATTTTCGACTCCACCAACACCGTTAAAATTGATCTGGGATGGGGTTACTATTATAGGATCTACATAATTGCCTCGACTAATAACCGAGTACTGTTCTGGAAACTCTATTTGGTTCAACCCATTAAATTGTGTTACTTTTCCTGTTACTTGCACCTCGTCTCCAATATTAACAGCGGCAGAAAAGATGGTTCCGTATATCGACATTCCAGCTGAATTATCCTGTATAAAACTTGGGCTACCAAATTCGTTTCCAACAGTTATAATCCCACGAACGGTTACCAGATCACCGATTCTCGTGGAAGCTCCGTTTGCATCGTTTACTTTTACTTCTGAAATCGGAACGGCAGCACCATAAACAGTAATTACCGGAATCGGGGCAACATCTCCGTAGCTTCCGCTTGCACCTGATTGAGTTTTAAATTTATAATAACCTGTAAAAATTGCCGATGTAATAGGTGAGATTGTAATTACTGTTGAATCTTGTGTAAAAGTTATACCTGTAAAATAAATTGTATCGCCCACGACACTCGCAGTCGCACTTATGTTTGTGTAGCTAACATTGCTAATATTTTTTGACCATGAAAATTCGGGCGGGACAATAATTCTTAAATTATTAACCGCGAATGCAGGGTCTTTACGATAAGTAATTTTTATTGTTGTATCGATACTGCCATTGATGACGGTTGGTGTTATTGATACCGAACCCGAACCTTCCGGGCGTGCACGCAATAAACTTATCCAAGCTGAATTGGCAACTGTGTTTCCAGTTCCGCGCGTAATAGTTGTACTATTTTGTGCCCAGTTTGCTACATTAGTAAGTTGGCTAACATTGTCACCCGTGAATGCAGTTACAGTATTTGATGTTGATGCAGCGGTAAAATGAACTTTCGGTGATGGTATGCTACCGGCATTCGCAGATCCCCATGAAACCCCAAAAATATGAGTTTGTGATGTATTACGGATTTGGATTGCTTCGCTCGTTGCGGCAACATTAAATGGATTTCCACTAAAATATGTTGCGTTAGTTGCTTTTATAGTTACTACATAATCTGAAGCATCGGTATCTTCTATGTGGGCAGCTACTTGTGTTATAACAATGAGTGTCCCGGATTTCAAATTACTCCATAAGGAATTTGAACTGAATACTAAAGGGGCTTGAGCTGTACCACCACTAGAAAAGTCCCTTATGTCCCATCCTCTAATATCTAATCCATCTTGAATAACAAGCAACTCAATCCATTCATCTGTCTGAGCCGCACCATTGAATATCTCATTAATGATAATTTGCTGTGAGAAAATAGTTGATGTAGAAATAATCATTACCGCTAAAAACAATACAAACTTCTTCATAAAACTTTCCTGTTTAAATTATAAAAAACAAGAGGCAAAAGCCTCTTCTTGATTTAAAACTGTATAAGACTGTGTAAATCTAAATAAAATTAGTGAGAAAACAAAAGGAATAAATCCAAAAGATCGGTTATTAATTCTCAAGATGATGTTGGACACACTGTAATCTAAAATCTCAAACTTGTGGTGAGCTTGAAGGTGTTCAAAAAGTAAAATTTCCCGTTGTGCTGAACTTATCGAATGCTCATTTCAGCTTACTTTCACATTTCGACAAGCTCGCCCATTGCTCGCCTGAAAGACAAAGTCGGGCAGGGTCGAGCGGGCTCAATGTGCATCGCCTTTGGACTTATTGTACAGGCCCCGAAGCGAACCATCATAAATTCTTTATAACCTTCACCACTCTCCAAATAAATCCGACGTCACGTTTGCGAACTGAAACCGGTTCAAAATCGGGATTTAATGGGATTAAGTGAATATGTGTGCTGTCGATTTTTACTTTCTTCAAAACATCCTCATCGTTCACACGCACTACACAGATATCGCCACTGCGAACTTCCTGCTTCGGACTCACGACTACGATATCACTGTCCTCAATTTTTGGCGACATACTTGCCCCCTTTACAACAAGAGCAAAAGCATTTGGGTCGTTTATATTATCAATCGTTACGTAACGATCGACATAATCGGGATGAAATATTGGGGTAGTTCGTCCAGCAGGAACAGATGAGTACAACGGTATATCAACTAGTGGAACATTTCGTAAATAGGATTCTTTTTGCAATGAAAAAATTTTAGTCTTCTCGGGGGGCGAATGGTACATCTCACCTTCGCCTGTTAACAGCCATTCGGGGCGTACACCTGTATATTTTGCAAGTCGCATCAAATAATTACTATCTGGAACTTGCTCGCCTTTTTCCCATCTTTGGAGCGTTCGAGTTGCAACATCAACTTTTTCAGCTAATGTGTGCTGGTCGAGTTCCTTGTTTAAGCGGGCTTCCTGAATACGTTTACCTATTTTTGATCGCATAGTTACCTTTTATCAATTTTATTTAATAGAGACTTCTGAAAAATTAAAACTACAATGAATAGATAATTTTCATAGAACACGGAAAAACGCGGATTTGACAGATATACACGGATTATTATCTGTGCTAATCCGTTGAATCAGTGTTCATCCGTGCCTGCACGCCGTAGTGCTACTATGCGTTTCGGCACGCAGGCGTGTTCTATTTTCTATTTTTCAGAAGTCTCTAATAGACATATATGTCTTGAGCTTATAATTATCAGCGTCAAATTTGTCGCACACTAAAATAAGAAATTATTTTTCAGAAGTCAAGTTTTGAATTTTTTAAATGTTTTTGTAGGTTTATAAAAAAATCAATCACATATTAATGCGTATTATAGCATTTACCGACATACATAGTTCGTATAATCGAGTTTTAGAAATCATTAAATCAGAAAAAACCGATTTGGTAATATTAGGGGGTGATCTAACAAACGTAGGCACTATCAGCGAAGTTGAAGAGTTTATTAGGCAGTTACAAACTTTAACGCCTAATTTGTTGTGCATTGCAGGCAATATGGACTTACCCCAGCATGATGATTTATTTAATAGATTGAATGTCTCGATGCACGGTAAAGGTTTTATAATAAATGAGTTAGGCATATTTGGTGTGTCGGGTTCGCCAATTTCACCACTACGAACTCCTTATGAAGTTGATGAAGAAATAATTGCTGAAAAAATTGCCGAAGGCTATAGAGATGTGTTGCAAGCAAAAATAAAAATTTTAGTTTCGCACGCACCCCCTTATGGGACGAAAGTAGATATTGTTCATTCCGGTTTTCACGCTGGTAGTTTGGCAGTTCGCGATTTTATTGAGACTAACAAAGTTGATCTTGTAATTTGCGGGCATATACACGAGGGGAGGGGGCAGGATGTTTTAGGGAAAACAAAAATAATTAATTGCGGGCAAGCAAGCCGCGGTTATTACGGTGCAATACAGATAAGTGATAAAATAAATGTAACAAATTTAGAATACAAATATTGATTATGAATAATATAAAAGCAATAGTTTTTGATTTAGGAAATGTATTAGTAAAAATCGACTATAAACCTTTTCTTGTACACACAGGACTGAACGGAAAATTAAGTGAAGAGGAAGTTTACAACTTGTTGGAAGATCCTGCGATAGCATACGAATGTGGAAAAATAAATTCGCACGAGTTTTACAAAGAAGTTACTCGGCTACTTCAAATTGATATCGATTACGAGAAGTTTGTACACGCTTGGTGCAGTGTGGCGACTGGTTTAGTTGAAAATATAGATGAATTAGTAAATGAACTTGCTCAAAAATATCCGCTATATTTATTAAGCAATACTAATGAACTTCATTTACATCATATTAAAAGGAGCTATTCAATTTTAGAAAATTTTCAGAGATTATTTGTATCGTATAAAATCGGAGTAATGAAACCTGATAATAAAATATTTCAATTCATTTTAGATGAAATGGAGATTGAACCAAAAAAAATTTTTTACACTGACGATAAAATCATAAACATCGAAAGTGCAGTTTCAGTTGGTATTGATGCTGTTCATTTTCAATCAACTAACGAGTTACGGAAACTTTTAGCTCAAAAACATATAGTTTAAAACAAAAAAGTAAAAAAATCACCCCAAACTGATTCATCATTCACCCCTCAAAAATCCTTCAAAAAAGCCAATTTTTTTAAATTCAGCTATCGTAAAAAATTCCCCACAAAAAATATTGTTAAAAAATTGTTTTTTTGCTTGACTTTAATGAAAAATCGTTTAAATTACTATATAAATTATTGAGAAAGTGGGTAAAAGTGTGTAGGAATTTATCCAAATTTCAATAATAAAAAAAATTATTATTTATGGCTTCATTTAAAGGAACATACAAATATAGCGTCGATAGCAAAGGTCGACTTAATATACCGTCGAAATTGCGGAAGCAACTTACCGACGATATTAAGGATCATTTTGTTGTAATGCGCGGATTCGATAAATGTTTGTTTATATATCCGATAAATATATGGGCAAGCGTAGAGGCTGAATTTAATAAGCTATCGGCTTATAATTCTGAACACCGCCAATTAGAGCGGACGATATACGCAAATCTTTCGGAAGTAGTATTAGATTCGCAAGCGCGGATAAGTATTCCAGCCGAGTTACGTGAATATGCCCAGATTGATAGTGATGTATTAATAATCGGAATTAGAAATAGGATTGAAATCTGGAATCCAAAAATTTACGAAGAATATATTAGCAGTCAAGTTGATTCTTACGAAACTGTAGCACAAAAGGTAATGAACAATCTCGATTGATGTTCCTTGATAATATGCAATGAACTATGAATATCATACACCGGTTTTAGTTGAAAAAGTTCTTGAGTACCTTATTACTAAACCCGATGGTGTTTATGTCGATGCAACTTTAGGAGGTGGTGGTCATTCGGAAAAGATTTTAGAACGACTCTTCCCCACAGGAGTTTTAATTGGAATTGATGCCGATAAAGATGCTCTTGAATTTTCAAAATTGCGTTTTGGAGAAAGAGTTTTATTAGTACAAAGCAATTTTTCGCATCTCTCTCAAATTCTTTCCGACCTCAACATACCTAAAGTGGATGGTTTGCTTTTTGATTTAGGAATTTCATCCCGTCAAATCGACTCAGCCCAAAGGGGATTTAGTTTTAGCAGCGATGCTAAACTTGACATGCGTTTCGACTCGAGGCAAGAGTTAGATGCACAATATGTCGTCAATTCGTATCGCGAAGAAGAACTCAGCCGGATATTCTGGCAGTT
>CAMTVZ010000116.1:0-3848 GCA_947085285.1 uncultured Ignavibacteriota bacterium | reverse complement strand
GGGTCTGATTTCTACCATTCTATTCCTCTATAAATTTTTTCTTAAGTGTTAAATTGCTGTTTTAAAATATTGAACTGATTTAAAATACTTCCATCGTAAACAGTATCATTGATTTGTATTTTGAATCCGCCGATAAGAGTAGGGTCGATTTTAAAATGTAATCGAACTTTCTTTTTTGTAAGAGCTTCTAATCGTTTGGTAATTTTTAACTTTTGCTCATCGCTCAAAGAAACTACAGCCGAAATGTGTGCATTTAAAATACCTCGCATTTCATCTAAAAGTGATTTAAATTGAATTACTATTGCTGGTATCAATGCTTCACGATTTTTAGCAGTTAGGAGTAGAAGAAATTTTAGAGTAATTGGGTCGACTTTATTTTCGAAAAGGCTCGTCATTATCTTTTTCTTTTTTTCGGTATTAATGATTGGACTTTTTAGAAAAAGTTTAAAATCGACAGATGTATTTAACACCTTCTCGATAGTTTCTATATCGGAGATGAGTTTCTCTAGTTTATTTTCTTCTACGGCAATCTGTAAGAAAGCCGTCGCATAACGTTGTGCAGCTTTTGTTTCTATCATAGCTTAATTTTTCGGCAGTTCATCCAAATATGAATCGACTACTTTTCGATGTTTTTCCTCGTCGAGGGTCTCGCCGATTATTTTTTTTGCCGCACTAATTGCTAAATCGGCAACTTCGCTTCGCAGCTTGAGGAGTGCGGCTTCTTTTTCTCTCTCAATCTCTAATTTTGCCGATTCGATCATGTGCCGTGCCTGATGGTGTGCCTTCTCAATTATTTCAGCTTTCAGTTTTTCGCCAAGCTCGTGCCCTTCTTTCAGAAGTTTAGCGGCTTTAGCTTCAGCATTGGCTAAATGCTTTTTATTTTCAGCGGCTTGGTGCTCGGCATCGCGGGCAGCTTTCTCGGCTCTGTCGATTGAACTTCGAATCTGCTCCTCTCGCTTTTCCAGAGCTGTCAACAGCGGCTTCCAGGCAAACTTCTTCAACAAAAACATCAGTATCAGAAAAGTTATTATTGTCCAGATTATTAATCCGGGATTTATATCTAACATTTTAATCTCGAAGTTTTATCTTACTTGGTAGCAAGGATTATGCAAATAGCAAGAGCAAAAAATGTTGCACCTTCGATAAGAGCTGCTGCAATTAACATCGAGGTACGAACTTGACCGGCAACCTCCGGCTGTCGTCCGCTCGCTTCCATAGCTGCGGCTGCGAGTTTTCCGATTCCGAGTCCGGCTCCGATGACTGTTAATGCTGCGCCTATTCCGGCTGCTAAATATCCTAATGCGTTTGCTTCCATTTTATTTCTCCAATTTTATTTTTTGTTTAGTGTTTATTGTTTAATGTGAATTTTCTTTGTCAGTAGATACCTGCATCCCAAGTCCCATAAACAGCGATGTGAGCATCGTGAAAATGTAAGCTTGAAGGAATGCTACAAATAATTCTAATATATATATTCCAACTGCGAAAGAAATTGGAACGGGGGCAACCCAAATTGTTTTAAATATAAATATCAATCCTATCAACGAAACTATTACAATATGCCCGCCTGTCATGTTTGCAAATAAACGGATGCAGAGTGCAAATGGTTTTGTAAACAATCCGAGTATTTCAATCGGGATCATTATGGGCCAAAGTATCCAATGAACACCCCCTGTTAGATGTGCAAGGTAATGACCAATACCTTGTTGGCGTATGGCTGAAATTTGTATCATTACAAATGCGATTAATGCCAGAGCGGCGGTTACACTTACGTTGCTTGTAGAAGTTGAACCGTAGGGAACAAGTCCAACCAAATTCATAATTAAAATGAAAAAGAATGTTGTGAGAAGATATGGCATATAACGAACACCCTCTTTTCCCATATTGGGGATAACAATTTCGTCGCGTATAAAGACTATAAACACTTCGATAAGGTTACCTATCCCTTTTGGAACTCTTGATTTAGTATTTTTTCGTGCCGCCGCAACGGTGATGAACAATACAATTAGTGCTGATACCCAGAGGAAAAAAACATGTTTAGTTATGGATAAATCGATTTCAACGCCAAACAAGTTTACAGGAGGGAAGTAGGGGAGCTTAATATAACCGAATGGAGTTTCGAGGTAAGGTGCATCCAGAGTGTGATGTAGTAACTCCACGAAAATATTTTCTTTGTGTTCAGTATGTGCCGCAACTGTATCAGTTATAGCAGATATTGTGTGCTGTGATGATTGTAATGTGTCGATTATAGAACTCATTTATGATGTTTTTGCTCTAACTTTTTTGTCAATATAAAAAATTTCGAGGACAAGAAAAATTATATAGTAAATAAAAAGTGAAATTGTGAATGCTAATAGATGTAATTTTAATACTTGAATAGCAAACAACATTGCAAGTAAAAGTAGAAACAACCGGATTCCCAAACCACCGAGGATGGTTTTCAGAAACCTAGTCATCGATTTATTGAAAGCATATTCGATTGAAAGATAGCCGGCAATAATATTAGCTGTACTAAGTATCGCACCAACGGCTGCGGCAATAATAATTTCCAAATTCGAGTACACAACTAATGGATACGAAGCTAACGCTATACTTATAATTAAAATTAAAAATATTTTTTTGAAGAACGATATATCAATTTTCATTTTTATTTGATCTATTTGATTTTTTGGATTCAGCCGTAACAAACTTTAAAAAATGATAAAGTCCAGCCGAGATACCAAAAAAAATTCCAACTATCATAAGCCAGGGTTGTGTCGAGAATTTATCGTCGGCCCATTTGCCGACTAAAAACATTATTACAACCATAGCTGCCATTTGAACGCCGATAGCTAAATATGGCATTGCCTCACGGTATGCTTTAGCTAAGCTGTTCAAATCCTTTAATTTCATTTTACGAAAAACTAACCTTTTGTGTCAGGTTGCAAAGGTGGAGTTTTATTCCCGGTCATCGAACAGTTGCCATCGAATACTGCTCCTTCGTCGATAACAAGCTTTGTTGCGCGGATGTCGCCACTTACGATAGCTTTGTTTTCTAAAACTAATTTTTCCTGAACAGTGATGCTGCCTTTTACTTTGCCGCCTATTGAAACATTTTTGGCTGACACAGAACCTTCGATTTCGCCAGAAGATCCAACCGAAACCATCTCGCTTGCAAATAATTCACCGTTCACTTTACCATCTATGCGTATGTTTCCTCGACTTCGCAACTTACCTTCGATGATTGTTCCAGTTCCTATTAAGTTAAGTTCGTTCGAAATTTCACTTTTTGATGCCAACTAACTAATCCTTCATTTTTTTAAAAATTTAATAAATAATCTTTCGGGTCGATTGCAATTTCGTCTTTCCAGAGTTCGAAATGCAAATGCGGACCGGTACTTTCTTTACCTGTATTACCCAACAATGCTATCGGTTCGCCGCGTCGCACCGTTTCGCCGGCTGCTTTCAAAAGCCGCTGATTGTGTTTGTAAACAGTTCTGAATCCATTTGCGTGTGCGATGATAATCATATTTCCATAATCGTACGACCAGTCGGCAAAAATAATTGTTCCTGGTGCCGATGCAATTATCGCACTTCCTTCTTTTCCTGCAAAGTCAATTCCTAAGTGTCCGTTTTCAAAATCAAAATCCCTCGTTACCAAACCATCGATCGGTTTTGTAAGGGGGAGGTCGGGCATTCCGAATTCGACTTCTGATGTAGTTTGCAGCGGGTTAAATGTTTTTTCATCGGAACCGAACAACGGCGTTGTTTCAACTCTTTCGATTTCAACATCCTGCTGAGGTTGTAGATTAATTTTTGGTTCGCTTGCCAGTTCGGTATATTTTTCTACCAGTATGCTATCCGAGTCGCTT
>CAMTVZ010000115.1:0-8634 GCA_947085285.1 uncultured Ignavibacteriota bacterium | reverse complement strand
TTTAGTCCTTCAATATCACGAATGATATTAGACGATTATATAAAACGGACGAAGGGTTTGAAGACTGAGAGTAAATCACCCGAACTTACTCATCGTGAAAAAGAAGTTTTACAATTAATAGCCGAAGGAAGAACAAATCACGAAGTTGCCGAAAAATTATTCATTAGCGTGCGTACTGTCGAATTCCATCGCGCAAATATTATGCACAAATTACAAATCAAAGATTTAGCGAATTTAATAAAGTATGCTATTCAAAAAGGCATTATACATTTAAATTTCATAAAGGAGAATATATGAAAATAAGTAACCTCATAATTTCTGCATTAATTATTTTTTCTTTTATTAGCTGCGAAAAAGAAGAAGACCCATTAGTTCGGGTTTCTAATAAATTGAATATTTATACAGAAGTTGAATTAAAAAAAACCGATGGATTCACTAAAATCTTCGAAGAAGTTGAAGCCGGTTATACTACAGAATATACCAAAATACCCGATGGCTTTTATATAGTTTCTTCGTCAGATGTTACTACGTCGAGTTCATTTCAAGCTTCTAAAAATAAAAAATATACAATCGAAATTTATAATACTGATAAACAAATACCATCAATAAGAGTAACTGAACCTTAGCCAAATAATATGGATAAGCTCGACATACTGGTAGTTGATGATTCGGAAAACTTCAGGGAATTAATAAAAGATTTTCTGGAACAGCAACTGGAAATTAACAAGGTAACTACAGCGATATCGGGGAAGGAAGCTATTGAAATTCTCGATAAATTTAGACCAAAAGTTATACTAATGGACATTGTTATGCCAGAATTGAACGGATTTGAAACTTCTGAGATTATACGAAGTAAGTTTCCCGATGTGCCTATTATTATACTTTCGGGCAACGAGGTAACCGATGCACGTGAAATGATTGAAAAATTGAAGCTAAATGGATTTGTAAGCAAAGTAAATTTGGTCAGCGAACTAATACCTGCTATCTTCAAAGCTTTGAGGGGGCGGAATTAATTACAACCTCGTATATTTACGAGTTTTTAAAACAAGTAGTTTTACATATTGATTTTTAATAAACGATATATTAAATTTACAACAGAGCATTGAACTAGTTTAAATGGTTTAATGTTCTAATGTCAGAAATAATTTTTTCATAACAATCTGGGTAAGTATCATTCCTCCCGTGATACTTTAAATGAAGCCGGGCCCTGTGGCCCTACCCCCTTAACGCGGGGTCCGAGCTTCGGCCCGTTTTTAGGCAATTTCTTTTGTATTCAAGTCAATCAATACAACCACGTAGTTCCCACAGTATAAAACCAAGTAATTTAACTTATTGTATCCGAGTTATAATTATCTTATCATTCATTAGTTAAATTTAAACAGAAAATAACATGAAATATATAAAAACAATTTTAGTCGTCGATGATAACGAAGAAACTTCTTCGGAATTAGCTGATATCTACAAGTCTTTAAACTATACTGTAGGATTAGCTCCCGATGGTGAATCAGCAATCGAAGCCTTGCAGGAACGTGATGTTGATCTGGTAATTATGGATTTGTTGCTACCTGACACATCGTCAATAACATTGATTAATCGTTTGAAGGCGATAGCGCCCGATATAGAAATTATAGTTATGACTAATTTTCAGAATCCCGATTTATTAAGCGAAGCCTTATTAAGCGGTGCAAGTTTGTTCGTACAAAAACCTATAGTTCCAAAACAAATCATAGCCCTTTCGCTTAAGTGTTTAGAGAGAAGATGGATGCGACAAGAAAACAGCCGCCTGATGTTTGAATTGGCTTTTACTCGCGAAAAATTAGAAGAAAATTCACGCCGGCATTCAAGAACCTAAAGATAGTTATGATTCAAAAAAATGCAACAATATTAATAGCCGACGATAATGTAAATTTTCGCAGAACTATTGTCCACTTTTTGAAAGCTCACCTTAAAACGATTGAGATAATTCAGGTTACAAATGGTCGTGATGCTATTTTGAAAACTGACGAACTAATTCCTGACTTAGTGATATTAGATATCAACATGGCTGAAGTTTCAGGTTTCGAAGCAGCAGTAGCAATAAAGAAAAATTATCCTTTTATCCCGATCGTCTTTTTAACAAATTATGACGAAAATGAATACCGCCTCGAAGCAAAAAAAGTACTTGCCGACGCATTTATTCTAAAAGAAAATTTAATTAGCGAACTCCCTGAAGTTATCAACACTTTATTGATAAGTCAAACATTACATCCTTTATCTAATTTATCCGACTAAATTGTAGTTCAATAAAATATTGCGTATAATACAACTGCAAATCATAAATTAGTTAATTAGATGGAATCATTTTTTTATACAAATATAAATGTAATTATCGCGGGACTAATTGTAGGAATTCTTTTACTAATAGTTGCTCTCCAAATAAAAAATAGAATGGCTACACGATTTCTGCATTATCTCAAACAAAAGTTAGCCTCCTTTCGAAAAAAAATAAACTGAGTCAACCTCAAAATCTTTTCTTCACAACGTTTGTTTGTTAAACCTATCTTTCGTATATTTTTCCACAAAATTGAGGAACATTTAGAAAAGAGCCGAATGATCGTTATGAAATTTGGCGGAACTTCAACCAAAGATGCCGCCGCTATGCTTAATGTAACTGAGATTGTAAAATCGAGAACTTCTAAAAGTCCTGTGGTTGTAATCTCTGCCATCGCTCAAGCCACTAACCAACTTGAGACTATGGGAAGTTTATCAAAATCGAACAAAGTTACTGAAGCTAAAGATTTGTTAAAATATTTTATCGACAGGCACATCGAAATTGTCGAAACTGTTGGTTTAAAGCCGAACACAAAGGATATAATTCGAAAAAAAATTTTTTCATACTCTGAAGAGATTTTAGAAATAATAAAAGGCGTTTCAATTCTCGGCGAGCTTACTCCAAAAACTCTCGACAGATTTTATTCCTATGGCGAACTATTATCATCTTATATTATTTCAGAAGTGATGAAAGAAAATAGTATCGATACGGTTTGGTTAGACACAAAAGAATTTATGATTACCGATGATGCTTTTACTGAGGCAAAACCAAATATGCCGGTGATAGAGGAAAAATTGCGGACTCTTGCTCTCAGGTTGATTGAAGAAAAAAAAGTAATTGTAACTCAAGGTTTCATAGGTGTTACACCAACAGGGGAACGAACTACAATGGGGCGCGAAAGTTCCGATTTCTCGGCTGCCGTTATCGGCGCTGTTTTAGATGCTGAAGATGTCCAAATATGGACCGATGTTGATGGCGTGCTGAGCGGCGACCCTAACATAATAGAAAATCCAAAAAAAATAAAGGTGCTTTCGTTCGAAGAAGCTTTTCAGTTGTCCCTTTTCGGTGCTAAAGTTTTACATCCCAACACGATGATTCCGGCCGCCGAAAAAAATATTCCTATTCATGTTTATAACTCAAAACGTCCTCAAATTTCCGGAACCTTAATCACTAAAACACCTCCCTCAACTCAAAAATCTGATTCTTTAATTAAGTCGGTTACCTACAAACCAAAGGTTTCGCTCCTACAAATGAAGCCAACTACCCGTTTCAGCCCTTACATTTTTTGGGAAAATATTTTCAGCGTCCTGAATAAATACAAAGTAGTACCAATTGTAACATCAACATCCGAGTATCAATTGGCAGTAGTTTTCGAAACCAGGTATATGCTCGATTCTATTAAAACCGAATTAGCCACCTTAGGCGAAATTGAAGATCTTGGAAATTTATCTCTCGTTAGTTTGATGGGGCAAAAATTAAATCGTAATTCTACAATAGTTCAAAAAGTATTTTCGGTTTTGAATGAAATACAATTTCACTTCATCTCATTCGGGGCATCAGAAATGAGCATCAGCATCCTCGTCAACGAAGATGATACTATATCTGTTGTTCGTTCGCTTCATAAATTATTCTTCGAAGGTGAAACCGATTCAAAAATATTCGAAGAAATCAGATGAAAACTTTCTTAAGAATACTTAAATATCTCCTCCCTTATAAGAAAACTGTATTGCTGCTGATTTTTTCGATGCTCCTTTATGTTGTTCTGAATATTTTTTCGCTTGCAATGGTTGTTCCACTAATCGATGTAATCTTTACCGATGTAACTCAAACTACAGCCGAGGTTCAAATCGATCTTACAAAAGGAAATATCAGAGATCAATTGATGAATTGGTTGTATTACACCTTAGGACAATATCCTAAAAAGGAAGCCCTCCTATATGTTTGCATATTTATTGCCGTCGGTTTCTTTCTGAAAAATCTTACAGCTTATATGCAAATGTTTATGAGTGCGGCTATCGAGCAAGGTATATTACGCGATCTCAGAAACGAAAATCATCGTCATCTACATAAACTTTCGCTCCATTATTTTATGGCAACCAAGAAGGGGCGGTTAATTAGCATCGTAATGAACGATGTGCGTTTGATTACAGAATCGATCATGGCTTTGTTGGGCTCTTTTTTTCGCGACCCACTTACAATTATTGTGAGTACAGTTATACTATTTATTTTCAATTGGAAGTTAACACTTACAATCTTCATTGTTGCACCTCTTGTTGGGTATTTAATCGGCAGGATTGGCGAGAAGCTTAAAAAATACAGTTTACTTTTTCAGGAAAAACTTTCGGAGATTACTACTCTGATCGATGAGAGCATATCGGGGGTGCGAGTGATTAAAGCATTCAAGATGGAACAACACGAAATCGAAAAATTCGAAACTCACACTTCTAAATTGTACAAGATTTTCGTGAAACTCCAAAGAATCAGGCAAATTTCAAGTCCGTTTAGCGAATATTCAGGAATTGTTATCGCAGTTATCGTGATGTGGTTCGGCGGTTCGGCTATAATCGATAAGACCAGCCCGATGACCGCAGGACAGTTTATTTTTTATCTCACTATTTTGATAACTATGCTACAGCCGATAAAAATTGTTACACAAGTTTTTAATACTGTAAAAGAGGGAACGGCTGCAGGCGAAAGAGTATTCGCAATTTTGGATATTAAACCAAGAATAATCGATTCGCCTAATGCAATTGTGTTGAAAGAGTTTAAAGATAAGATTGTTTTCGATAATGTTTCTTTCAAATACGATACTACATCATTAGTTTTAAAAAATATTAATCTGATAGTTAAAAAAGGGGAAGTAATTGCAATCGTTGGCCCCAGTGGTGCGGGAAAATCTACGCTCGTAGATTTAGTACCAAGGTTTTACGACCCTGTTGAAGGAAATATTTTTATAGATGATATTAATTTAAAAAATGTAACACAGGATTCGCTTCGTGATTTGATGGGAATAGTAACGCAAGAAACGATTTTGTTTAACGATACTATCGCCGCTAATATTGGATATGGTGTGAAGGATGTTCCCATCCAAAAAATAATTGAAGCCGCCAAAGTTGCTAATGCACATTTCTTCATCGAAAAATTGCAAAACGGATACGAGACTACAATAGGCGACCGGGGGATTAAACTATCGGGGGGCGAACGCCAACGTCTTGCTATTGCACGCGCTGTCTTGAAAAATCCAGCGATTTTGATACTCGACGAGGCAACTTCTGCTCTCGATCCGGAATCCGAGATGTTAGTTCAAGAAGCATTGGAGCGTTTGATGAAAAACCGAACGAGTTTTGTTATCGCTCACCGCTTCTCAACTATTCAGAATGCCGATAGAGTTGTTGTTATGGAAAAGGGAAGTATAGTTCAGATTGGTAAATTTGCTGAGTTAATAAAAGAAGAGGGATTGTTTAAAAAGTTGTATGAGCTGCAGTTTAGACTTTAATTAACGGATAAGTTTGAAGTTTCGATATTCTCCAATTCTGAGCCCCGTTTTTTTTTCAATATACCGAAGCAGCCGGTATTTTATTTTTTGTTTACGATCTTCAGGCGGACTGAAGCTCCAGTTGTATTTTGCTATCCTATTTGCCATCACCTTTGGATGTGTTTCTGTAAACTTTTCTAATGAATCGATTTGTGTGTAATCGAATTCAGAAATTTCAGGTATGTTTTTATCGACCCACTCATCGTCGTGCCAAAGTTTGTTGAACGATTTAATTTTTTCCTGCATAACTTTAGGATGCTTCACCCAGCCGTAATGGTAAACATACGCATCAACAGCTTTTACGAACATTTTCCTTCCTTCAATTCTGAATCCCTGAGCATCTTTCCACGATTTTACACCAATCCCATTTCTTATAACACGAATTTCCTGACGATACCAATTTCTTGAATTTGCGATGTAGTCGTAACTTCCATAAAAATGTTTGTATTTTAAAAGCAATCCTTCGACCTCATTTTTCTGAAAATTTTCCTGCATAGCAGTTTGAATTGTGGCTAAATATTTTTCGTGAATAACTTCGTCGGCTTGTAAATAAATTCCCCAATCGCCGGTAATATGCGATAGAGCAATGTCGGTTTGTTGTGCAAGTATTATTCCACCTGTTCGCAAGCGTTCATCCCAAACCGTCTGGAATATTTTTATTTTCGGTTCGTTAAGTGATTCAATTTGTTGAAGAGTGTCATCCTCCGAATCGCCAACGACGATAATGAACTCATCGCATATTGGCAAAACAGATTTAATCGATTCGATGTAAGGATATTCGTATTTTGACCCATTACGCAGAATAGTGAAGCCGCTAACTTTCATAATTTGGAAATCTTTTTAATTTTTGTTTTAATATAAAAAATTATACTTGAAATGAAAAGGTTTTTTGAAAAACATCCACTTGTAGTTCTCATCTTTTTCGGATTGGGTCTTCGTGTTGCTGCTTCATTTTTTAGCAAAGGATTTCTTACACTCGACGACCATCATAATTTGGTTGTAGATGCTGATATATTAGCTCGTAGCTTCCCGCATACGGTGGGGCTTCCAGCAGATTTTAAAGATTCAGCTTTGTATCCTTTCATCGTTTCACTCATAATGCAGATTGTTCGATTCTTCGGCATCAATTCTCCGGATACTGAAATGCTCTTCGTTCGATTGGCACACGGTTTATTTTCAGTCATCGGAATTTATCTCGTCTTTAAAATTTTAGAGGCAAAAGTAGATAAACGGAGCGCTGCGATTGGCGGGTTCTTTATGGCTGCATTTTTTGTGATGCCGATTTTTTCTGTTCATCAATTTGAAGAAGTAATATGTCAAATACCTCTGCTTGCTTCCATTTGGTATTTGGTTCGTTTCGAGAAGGAGAATAAAAATCGCTACCTGTTTTTATCGGGATTATTTATCGGCGTTGCACTAATTATTAGGTTCCCGCTTATTTCTTTTGTCGTGCCGTTTCTTCTCGGTGTAATAATTAATAAAAGCAGCCGCAAGTTTTCGTTCTTATTTTTATTCGGGTTTTTAATTATTATAATATTGCAGTCGTTGAGTAATGTATATGTGAACGGAGAATTCGGCTACTCATTTTCCAAGAATTACGGATTTATATTAAACGATTATAACAGCATCATAAAGTCCGATGGTTACCCTGTGGGCTCGCCATTTAAATACCTGCTTACACTTTTAGCGGCGTTCATTCCACCTTTCTCAATTCTGTTTCTTATTGCAGCAGTTAGGGGAAGTAAAGTGTTTTTACTCGTCGGGCTTTCGGTATTAGCTTTTTTGATTGCTCATAGTGTAATCGAAAACAAGCAGGAAAGGTTTTTACTTCCAATTATTCCGATGTTAATAATTTTAGCTGTAGCAGGTTTTAATAGTATGAGGCTCTGGTTTCAGAAAAAAAATCTATCAAAAATTTATAAATACAACTGGGTTTATTTTTGGGTGTTGAATTCAATTTTATTGGTGTTTTTTATTTTCCATTATGGAAAGAAGGATCGCGTCGAACCGCTTGTTTACATCAGCGGGAAGCAGGATGCTACCGGTGTGTTGATTGCTCAATTCAGTTATACATTTTTGGTGCCCGACTACTATCTTGGGAAAAAAATTCCTTTTGTTGTCATAGATGATAAAACAAAGCTGCAACGACTCGAAAATATTTTTAATTACTGTGTTTTATATACTGATTCGTTAGAACCAGACCAGAATGTTTTAGAGAAAATAATGGAAAGAAAATTTATTTTAGAAAAAACTATAGAACCGAGTATCGGCGATTTGATAGCCCAAAAGTTGAATCCAAAGTACAACAAATCGCGGACATGCTATGTCTTTAAAATTTATTGAAGCTTATTAAAATGAAAAATAAATCCCGTATCGAAATATTATTGCCGAATCAAAATATTATTCTCACTTTCAAAATTTTCCTCTTTTTGATGTTTATCTTCACACTACTTCGTTTTTTATTCTACATTCTATACTCGCAGCAGTTTTATGGTGTGCCGATTAGGGAAATCGGCTTATCGTTTCTCATCGGCTTACGTTTTGATTTAGCTTCAACGATGTTGGTGGGCGGACTGTTTTTACTGCTTCTTAATTTGCCCGGTAAATTTAAATTCAAACGTTTCTATAAAATTTCAATAATTAGTTTACTATTCCTTGTAGTTATTGCATCTATCATTTTATCGCTCGGCGATATTTTCTATTATCCTTTTGCAAAACGCAGTATCTCGTATGAAATATTTAATCTCTTCTAATCCATTCCCGAATTAATAACAATTATTCTTGCCGA
>CAMTVZ010000114.1:0-22465 GCA_947085285.1 uncultured Ignavibacteriota bacterium | reverse complement strand
CTGTAAATCTTGCAACCGAAACAGCCACAATCCAATTCGACGAAACCAAAGTAAACACAAGTCACTTCAAACACGCGGTCGAATCTGTCGGTTACAAATTAGCCGAAGTTCCTGAGGAAAATATCTGGGAGTTCGAAGAACAGGAGCACCAAAAAGAATATGTTCAGCTTAGAATTCGTTTTATTTTTAGCCTACTTTTAACTTTGCCAATCAGTATAATCAGTATGTGGATGATGTTGGATCATTCACCATTTACATTCTTAAGCCACCAAACCTGGAATTATATATTCTTCGCCCTAACCATTCCTGTTCTATTTTGGGCTGGCGATCGTTTCTTCAAGGGCTTTTGGGCAACTCTGAAACATCTCAGAGCTGATATGAATACTCTCATAGCAGTGGGTACGTCAGCCGCATTTATCTATAGTTCTGCAATAACTTTCTTTCCTTCATTTTTCACATCAAAAGGCCACGAATTAAACGTTTATTATGATACATCTGTGGTTATCATTACACTAATTTTGTTAGGTAAATTATTAGAGATTCGGGCAAAGGGTAAAACATCCGAAGCAATACGGAAGCTACTTGGACTGCAACCAAAAATGGCATCGGTAATAAGAAATGGTACAGAAATTCAAATACCGATAGAACAGGTAGTGGTGGATGATATTATAATTGTGCGTCCTGGTGAAAAAATTCCAGTCGATGGAGTTGTAATCGAAGGAAATTCGAGCGTTGATGAAAGTATGATAACCGGTGAAAGCCTCCCTGTTGATAAACAAAAAGAAGATGAAGTAATCGGTGCAACTTTAAACATTACAGGAAGTTTCAAGTTTCAAGCAAAGAAGATTGGTAAAGATACGATGCTTGCACAAATTGTAAAGTTGGTAACCGAGGCACAAGGCTCGAAGTCGCCGATTCAGAATTTAGTTGACCGTATCGCTGCCGTCTTTGTTCCAGTGGTAATTGGAATTGCTTTACTAACTTTTATAGTTTGGTATTTTGCTTTGGGTTTGTTTTCGGATGCTATTATTAGTTTTGTTGCTGTGATGATAGTGGCATGCCCCTGTGCTTTAGGATTAGCAACTCCAACTGCAATCATAGTAGGCACTGGAATTGGTGCCCTCAATGGTATTTTGATCAAAAATGCTAATATTTTAGAAAAGCTCCGAAAAACCAATGTAATAGTTTTCGATAAAACAGGAACAATTACAACCGGAAAGTTAAATGTTACAAATGTTTTCCCTATTAATCCATTCACAGAAAAAGATCTTTTACACTATGCTGTTTCGATAGAATCCCTATCCGAACATCCTATAGCTAAAGCAATAATTAATTATTCACATACTAAAAATATTCTTCCCTCTAAAGTAGAATTTTTCAAATCGTTCACAGGTTTTGGTGCCGAGGGATTTGTGAACAATAAACCAGTTTATATAGGCAACATTAATTACATCAAACAAAAAGGGATAAATATTTCTCCTTCATCATTCGATGAAACTACACAGTCTGGAAAAATAATTGTGTATGTTGCTGTTGAGAAATCACTTGCCGGTATTATAACAATAAGTGATATTATCAAACCCGATTCGAATCAAGCTATTAACGAATTAAAGAGTTTAGGGTTTAAAACTGTACTACTCTCAGGCGACAATGAACATTCTGCCGAAATTATGAGCAAATCGGCTGGTATTGAGGAATATTATGCACAAATGCTCCCAAAAGATAAGGTAGATAAAATTAAAGAATTTCAAGCAAAAGGAAATTTTGTAGTAATGGTTGGTGATGGAATAAACGACGCCCCCGCCTTATCGCAAGCTGATGTCGGTATAGCAATGGGAACCGGAACAGATGTCGCAATCGAGGCAGGCGATATTACATTAGTCAAGGGCGATTTAAATGCAGTCGTTAAAGCGATAAAGCTTTCAAAGAAAACTGTAACCACTATATATCAAAACCTGTTCTGGGCTTTTATTTACAATATTATATTAATACCTTTAGCAGCATTTGGATTTCTCGATCCTATGCTGGCGGCTGGAGCTATGGCGTTGAGTTCAGTTTCGGTAGTAAGTAATTCATTACGACTAAAGAGAATAAAATTTTAGAAGGTGAAAAAGATGAAAGTAAAAGCATACGCTAAAATAAATTTAGGATTAAGAATTCTTGGCAAACGCAGCGATGGATTTCATAATATTGAGACAGTATTTCACAGAATTGACCTGTATGATGAGTTAGAATTTTTGGCTTCCGACCTAATTTCGATGGAGTGCGATAATTGTGATGTCCCTTTGGATGAAAAAAATTTGTGTATTCGTGCTGCGAATCTGCTCCAACAGAAATATGGTATAAGAAAAGGAGTTCACATCAGATTGAAGAAGAATATACCGGTCGGAGCAGGACTTGGTGGTGGCAGCTCGGATGCCGCTGCGGTTTTACTGCATTTACCAAAATTTTTGGGTCACGAAATTAGTAAAAATGAACTTATGGAGTTAGCTTTAAATTTAGGTTCCGATGTTCCCTATTTTTTAGAAGAAGGAACTGCCTACGCCACTGGCAGAGGTGAAAAATTAGAATATTTTAAACTCGATATCCCCTATTGGATTCTTTTGGTAAATCCACAAATTCATGTTTCAACAGCTTGGGCATATAACAACTTGAGTCTTAATCCTGATAAATATAAAACGAATTTGAAAACTGACTTGATCTATAATATTCACTCCCCAGAAAAGTTGCGCCAGTTAGTTACAAACGATTTTGAAGATGTAGTGTTTGAAGAGTACCCACTGATTAAAAGACTCAAACTTCATTTGTATGAATCGGGGGCCGATTTTGTGCAAATGTCGGGGAGTGGTTCTTCGGTCTATGGATTTTTTAAAACCGAACCCGACTTAAAAAAAATCTCACAAAATATTAGCTCAGAATATAAAATATATGCGACAGAACCATTTTTTAAACCAATCATCTGATTACTATCATCTTCTTTGTGTTGACGAAGCTGTTATTAGTTCCTACAATCGAGATGCGATAAAAATAAACACCACTTGAAACCGACATTCCCCGTTCAGTTCTCCCATCCCAATTAATCGAATAATTCCCTTCCGCCTTCTCTTCCCCATCAATTATGACTGCAATTTTTTGTCCGAGTATGTTGTAAATTTCGAGAGTAACTTTGCCAGCAGCCGGTAATCCGTATTCGATTGTTGTCCCAGCATTGAAGGGATTAGGATAGTTTTGTGTAAGCCGATAATTGGATGGGATTACAATTTCTTTTAATTCAACCGGATTAAATGAATATGTATCTCCAGCACGTAATGGATAATATGGATTAATTCTTAAAACATCGCCATCTTTAAAATCATTTTCCAAAGATGTTCGCCGCATTGTTACTATATACATTAATGGCAGTTGGGGAAACATTGTCCTCATGTCAACTCTTCTCTTGCTGTATTGTGGTTTGATAGTATCGATATAGTTAGAAGAATAAATTAGTATTACTTCGTCGCCATCGTAATGGTTATAAAAAGTATTACCGATTTTTAGATCAGGTGAAGGATTCCATCTACCATCCACATTCCCATAGTAAATATATTCTTTTACGGAATCAATCGGTGAAGTTTTCTTCCATCTATATAGAGTATCGTTTCTCTCTACAATACCTACATCTAATTGTCTCAGCTTGTTTCCTTTTGCGTCAACCTCCCATACAGTGAAGGGAACAACAAATCCGCTGTCGATTTTACCCATTCTATATTTTTCAAAATCTTGGTATAAATAACCAAAGCCGGCTGTATCAATTACAAATGGCCGAAATTCCGGATGTATTATTCTTCGTGGAGGACGGAGAGAAAATCCTATAATATATCTATAAGCTTTTTGTGTATATTTTTTATCGAAGTGAATTTCTACATATCTCAAACTATCTATAATCAACCCACTTGTAATGTTTGTATATGTACTGATACGAGGATAAGTAATAAATCCCTTACGATCCAAAACTAAATCCATCCTTCTTCCTCTTATACCTGTAAACCAATTGTTGGACGAGGGAGTATATTTCCAATTCTTGAGTCCTCTATTTGTTGTTGTTGTACCGCGAGTTAGTTTAAAACCGTCAGTAACGGGTATATTATGCCCTAATTCGTCGGGGAATGGGTGTCTAAGTAACAGAGTTTCGTTTGTCGTGATATTAGTCAAATTAAACAGAATTGAATCCTGAATCTTTTCGATGGTAATCTGGTAAATATTATTTTTTAATAATTCAGGATTAATTATACGCAACCCGAATGCCCCTTCGGCTTCGCCAGTCTGTTGAGTTGAAAATATTTCCTGTGTTGGGAAGTAAGGTTTATGAATTTTGATTTTGACTGTATCGTACCAGACATTCAAATATTTATCTACAATTCGAAATAATATCATTTCTGTTTCACCAACAGTTGCATTTTGCAAAATATTGAAAGATATATATTTAGATGCATCCAAAAAGATACCGCTGTTTTGTATTAAGCTGCCACTAAAAATCACGGGCAACGAGTCCTTATATATTTTTATATTTTTAGTTAAAGGAAAGAAACTCACAGAAAATTCTTCGAGCGTATCTCTTGATAAATTTTTAATTCCAAAAATGCATCTTATGTTTTCTCCTGGGTTGGCATTCCCATCTGCATTTAGATTATCTGAAATAATTTTGAAATCTACTATGTGCATAGGGCCAGCAGAAGTAATATGAGTAGCTACATCCTGCCACATTATTTTTTCTCCGCTTGTCAGCTCAACTTCAAGAGATAATCTACCGGGGATTTTAGATTGATAAATAGTGAGGCTATTACCAAACACACCATCGTTTGCTTTACCATCGTTATGCAGTCCATCGTCGTATAGATTAAATATTCTCTGGAACCCATCTTTATCTCGGTATAATATAGCTTTTACATTTTTTGCATTTTGTGCTTTCACGGTTACTGCGATGGAGGTTGAATCACCTGATAAATATTTTGATTTCCAATTTACAATCGGTAAATTTTGAAAACTATTATCGTATGTATTACGGATATTAGTTGAAAGCTCACGCAATTTTGTAATTGAGTTCAAACGGTCTGAACCTTGCGCTATTAAAGAAGCGTATATTACGTCTTGTGAATCTCCCGGTGCCATATTAAATGGTCCGGTCGACATCAAAAATCTGATATCGCTCGGTCCACAAGAATGTTGATTCAGCCAACCAGTGTCAGAAACCGGATCTCCGCTGAACATAAATGTAGTTTCGATGTTATAAATAGGATTGATAATTGGTTTACAATTATTCTTTTTACCGCTCATTGCACAATAGGGGTTAAAAATATCAGGCGGCCAACTTATAGGACAACCACCTTGTCCTGGGTTATAGTAAACAATAAAAGCGGTTAGGTTATTTGAAGATGTAGGTCCTTGAAGCAACTTAAAACCAACTGCTGGCGGTTTCTCTCCATATCCATACGGGCTATCATCGTCATCACCATTATAGCAATAACCCAAATCGTGTCTTTTCCCTCTTGAATCTAAACCGATATCACATCCAGCATAATCATCGAGATAATTTCCCAAATCGGGATCCGACCATATACCTATATAAGTACTATCCCATGGTCTTTTACTTTTATTAAATATTTGAAATCTTAAAAACTGAACATCAGGCAAAGATGTATAAGCCCAAGCAGTTTTTCTTACTTCAACACCTAATGGCTTTGTTTTCCCCCATATCTTCGTATGAGCGGCTGAGTCAGCATCGTTGTACACATAAAACAAAATCATATCGGGAATTGTGTAACCGTATGGAAATTTTATTCCGGGTTTATCTTTAAACGGATCCCATTTACCATCACTGTCCAGATCAATCCAGGGTGCACCCTGTCCAATGGGCCAATTTAAATAATCTGGATTTGAGATAGGAGAATCCAAATCTGGTTGGACTTTGTAAATTTTATATTCTGGTTTGGTAAAATCATCGGGGGAACCTGTTAGAGGATTTATTAAACCAGGTCTGTATTCAGAGCCAAAATGACCTGCAGTTGCTACACGTATGCTTTTAGTTGTATCAGTATCTTTATACCTTGCACCAATCCATAAAGCTGAAGAAAATATAGCATTAATCCCACTCCCTTTGGGCCATTCAAACCCAGGTCCCGTAGTTGCATTATCGGAATAAAATTCCCCATCATTTCTGAACCAAGCTGAAATATTGTTTACATCCAACAATTTCCTTTCAATTACTTGTATCCCTTGTGTTTTTTGTAGATTTACTCCTTCCAACTGTTTGTAAGGTTGTGCAAGGACAGAAAAGTTGAAAGAAATAGTAATACCAGCAATCAAAAGCCATAGCGAAAATGATTTTCGCATAATACCTCCTAAATAATTTATTCGACTTTATATTTAATGTATCAATATTCTAATACAGAAAACTGGGTATAACTATTATTCCATTGAACACTAATTTAACTTACATAGACTGCTTTTCAGCGTTTGGGTCGGCTTCGTACTTCGACGGACACTTTGTTAAAATTTCTGAAGCGTGGAAATAATCATTGTTATATTTTCCTTTTATAACCACACTTGTAGCTATCTCAAAATTGTTCGGTTTCGCTCCGTCGTAAACTACTTTCATTGTTTTACCTTCGGCATCTTTCATATAAAAATTAAACTGCCCTTTATCAATGTCGAATGAGGTTGGAAGTTCTTTAACCCACTCACCGTTCACTTGTATCTTTCTTGTAGTTGCCATCGCATCTGCGAAAGTTCCATACTCAACATTACTTTCCAAAAACGAAGATGCCCCAAAGATCAAAGCGCCGACGATAATTATACTTGCCACAATTACTTTTATTTTCATTTTACTGCCTTTTATTCTTTATTAATTTTTTCTTCTAATTTTTTTATCTTCTTATCAATCGAAAGAAGATAACTAAAAATTCCGAACCAACAGATCAAAGTTATAATCAATACAATGTATAATGAGTTCTGACTTAAAAATTCCATTAATCTTGCTCTTTCAATTGTTGTTGATACTGTAATTTTAAAAAACGCACTTTCAAATTAAACATCCAATAATAAACAGCTGTGAAACCCGAAAGCGATGCAAGAAATATTACAAGCATAGTGGGATTCATATGAATTTTTCCCTGTGGATTTATGATAGGATCGGGATGTAAACTTGCAACGATGCGGGGTATGATAAAAATAAAGAAAGGAACTGTTAGTCCGGCAATAATTGAATAGACCGCCGAAAGAGAGGCGCGCTTTTCCTCAACTTCAATTGATGAACGAAGAGCGAAGTAGGCGCCATAGATAAGCAGCAATACAAATATTGAAGTTTGCCGCGGATCCCAATTCCAGAATGCGCCCCAGCTAAACTTCGACCAAATTGCCCCCGTAACAGTTGCTAATATACAAAACAAAAATCCTAAACCGGCGGCTGTAACCGATTTTATATCATATATAATTTCTTTAGTTCTTAAATATTGAATTCCATAAACGAGAGCAGCGATGAATGCAATCACGCAAACCCAAGCTGTCGGGACGTGAAAGAATATGATTCTTGCTTTGTCTTCGAGCCCTGGAACAATTGGTAATTCAAAAAATGAACTTGGATTGGGGACCATTGGTAAAGCGATCCCTGCAATTATTACTAACGTCAGTCCGATGCCTAATATTATTTTAAATATCATAAAAATACTTGATAAATTTCTGTTTAATAATACGAAAAAGTTTCGTTAGTAGCAAAGCTAATCTTTCCAAACATAATCGAATAGCAAATACGAGATAGCGGTAATAACTACAAAATAAGCTATCATAACCTGAAAATCGCCCATTGCTTTTGCAATTTCGATTCCTTCGAGAGCCGATTTTGTTGATTTAATTACTATCATCAGCAGTGGTAACAAAATTGGAAACGAAAGAACAGGATAAAGTGTCCCCTTAGTGTTCGATTTTGCGATAATAGCGGCAATTATTGTTGATGCCGCCGATAAACCAATAGTACCTAAAAAAACAGTCAGAAGGAATATATCATAACTTTTTATTATGAAACTCGGAATCAAAATCAGATACAACACAACCGTAAATATATTCATCAGAAATAACAGTATTAAGTTGAAAAACAATTTACCGAAAAATACAGTGGATGGTTTAGCTATGAGGTGAAGTGTCATCACAGTTCCCCTCTCCTCTTCGCTGACGAAAGTGCGTGCCATTCCCGACATTGCGGAGAAGAAAATTACTATCCACAAAATTCCTGCAGATATTTCGATTGAAGGAGTTTCGTTTGCGACGGCGAATAAGATTATTGCAAGAGTAGTAATTACGAACATAATCAAAGCGTTCAAAGCGTAACGGGTGCGTAATTCTGAACGGAAATCTTTTATAAAAATCGTGAGTGTAGAATTTATGTTGAAGATTTTATTCATTTTGTTTTATTTCTGAATTGGTTAAGATCAATTTCTTGATTGCAGAATTGAATATCTTCAGAATCGTTTGTTGCAATAATCACACAGCCGTTTTGTTTCTGTTCTTGGATAATCTGATAAACTACCGAGATTCCTTCGGCATCTAAATTTGAGCGAGGCTCATCGAGTATAAGTAGCGGAGGTTTGTGCAATAAAGCGAAAGCATATTTTAAACGTTGTTTCATTCCGGAAGAATACTCCCGAACGTAGCTGTCCTTCCGTTCGTAAAGGTTTACACGTTTCAAAAGCAAATCGATATAATCTTTGTCGACTCCTATGCCCCGTACGCGTGCAAAGAGGTCAAGGTTTTCCATAGCAGTAAACTCGTCATACATCTGAAGATACGGAGCAACAAAACCAAAATACTGGTAGCGGTTCTGTAAATCGATCGACTTGCCGTTCAGGTAAAAATCAACACGCCCGTTTGTAGGCGAAAGTACGCCTGCAATTATTTTCACAAGGGTCGATTTCCCGGAACCATTCCTGCCTGTAATAGCTAACGCCGATTTATTTTCTAATTGAAAATTAATATCGGAAAAAATTTTCCTGCCGTTAAATATCTTTTTTATATTCCGAACTTCTAATTTTATATTCATTACTTTTTTACTACTGCAATTTTTCCAACGTATTCTTTCCCATTCGATACCACAACATAAAAATAAATACCGGACGAAACATTTATTCCATCATTATTTCTTGCATCCCATTGTATCGTTTGTTCCTTATCATCAGATGAAAAAATTTTTGAAAAAACCAACGACATATCGGAACTATAGATGTACAATTTTGCCCCCGCTGGAGAAATCCCAATCTGAATTTTTCCGCCTCCATCAATTTCATAAGGATTCGGATAGACTATTAATGAAGAACCCAAAGGCGGCTCACCTACCGATGTAAAAGTCCAGTTATGAGAATCATCTACACTTAGTTTAGCAAACAGACCCGGAACTAATTCGCGATAACCATCGAGATTATTTGTACGGAGAATAAGAGAATACTTATAGTTATTCACGATTCCAGCTTGTGCAGCATCTTGATTTATATTCGTAGTAATGATAGGAACAGGAGTGCCACTAAATAAAACTGGTAGATAAATTGAAGAAAAGGTTGCAGTGCTATCGACGTAAGTGCGAGATGTGCCAACCATTTCGATTTGAGCTCTCTCTTTTATCAGTGGGTATTTTGAGGCTTCGGAATAATATTTTCCGGGAATCGAGCGGCTCGCAGTAAAGTAATTCCATTTTGCAAACTCAACAAATGCGATGCGTAGAGTGGAATTTATTTCGATGAGAGCAATGTCGAGCGATTTAATGCTATTAAAACTACGCATCAACTCCCAGGTGCGGCGCATAACCGAAGCTGAGTATTTTTCTTCCACAAATTTTCCCCAAATCGCACGGCTGTATTCAATAAGTCCATCTGTTACTATAAACGAAATGTTAGGCTGTGCAAAATGTCCACGCGGTGCACTTGTTGAAGATTTGATGTACTGATAATAATCGTTTACGTCGTTGTACAAAACATCTTCCATCCACGTACTTGTTATTTCATAGAAGTAGCGGTCGGCTTCACGATAACCGTAGCTTCCAAGTTGAATTGCGTGATGAAACTCGTGTGCCGCTGTAACACGCAATCCTGGTAACCCACGACTGGATGGATGCACTGCAATAAAATCGTTATCGATTTCAATGTATGTAAAATATTTAGGAGGAAATTCTCCAGGATTGATTGGAGTACTATTAGGAACTATTTGCCCGTACAATCCGCCACCAAGTTCAGTTAAAACAATATTATACTTGTTAAAACCAGATTCGAATGGCGGAGGGGCATATCCCATACCATTAACGACAGATGTCCAGACGGAATTAAATATTCGAAGTGTGGAATCTACATACTCAGAAATTACACGCATCGAGTCAGAATAGTTTTTAACATAATTTGTGTCGCTGAGCATTCGTCGGGGCGGCGTTGTGGGCGTAAGTAACGAAGGTGTGTGATAACCAGTTGTATCGTAATATACTGTAAAATTTCCTAAACTCCGCGATGTTTGTCTATAGGGCTGTAATAATAATTCATTAAGCTGCTTCTGTAAATCTGGCGACATACTTGGGTAATATTGTAAAATCTGGAATGTTAAACCAAGCCCGCATTTGGGTTGGTGCTCATCTTCTGATATTTTGATGGAATTTGTTTGTCGCCATTCTTTAATTTTATCGATGAAGGATTGTTGTTCCGAAATTGTTAAAGAATGTTGAGCATAAGCTGTGCACACCATTAAACTAAAAACAATAAATACAAGAAGTATTAAGATATTTGATAAATATTTGAACACTATTTTTGACCGTATATAATTTTAATAATACCTTCATCGAAATAACTTAAAACCAAATCAGGGATAGCGTCGTTATTGAAATCGCTTACGACAAAACTACTAACAGCTTCGACACTTAACAAACGTTTAGGAATCGAGAAAGTGCCATCACCATTTCCAGAATAAAGCTGTAATGTTCGTGTATGGTAATTTGCAATTACTAAATCGTTCTTATTATCACCATCGAAATCACAAACCTGAACATCGGCAATGCTATTCAGTTTTATGTTTTTAAATATTTGATGCGGTTGACAAAAAGAAGTATCGTTTTGGTTGAGTGATAGTAACAATTCTTTCGTACTTGGTGAATAAATTATCAGATCCTGATGAGCATCATTATTCAAATCACCATTACTAAAGAGTACTTTTTGGATAGGTGTATCTTTAATCGAATAGTAACAATTACCATTTGATGACTTCAGAGTACCATTTAAAATTTTCGAGCAGAGATTCAAATTATTATTAGATAATTCTTTAATGTAAACAAAATATTTCTGGGCAGATCGTCTGGTATTAAATATAAAACCCCCTCGAATTTTAGGTGTTTCTAATTTAATCAATTCAGTTTCAAGGTACTTCGTTTTACCAATCTGTTCGAAATTGAAGAATTGGTAGTACTTTTGTTCAGGCTCATTTGTACTAACATATAATTTTAAAAAACCTGTTAATTTTGATATTGAAACATCCATCACCGAAGGGAATGGATTTGTTGTTATGGTAACACTCGAGCTTGTGTAATCGGTAAAATCAATTTCGGTGATAACAATCTGAGATGTTACTGAGTGTGAAGTAATAGCATACAAACGATCGGAATTTTTTTTAACGAGTGTAAGATCGTGTGGCATCTCAGCAACCAGAGGGAAACTTATTTGCCCGCTGAAAACACCATAGCCTTTATTTTCAAAATAAGAAATCGATTTTGAACCTTGGTTAACAAGAATTATGTCGATATTTCCGTTTTGGGTTACATCGTATGCTGTTAAACCGGTTGGATGCAATCCGGTAATGTAATCAGTTTCGATTTTATTTGGAGAAACAGAGGATGAATTATTTACGATAAAAATTTTCTTATCAATTGGTGAGGCAATGGCGAGATTGAAAAATTTTTCTGATGAATCGTTAAATAATATAACGTCGTTTGGAATTTTTCCTGCACTATAAATAGTTTTGGTGGCGAATAAGCCTGTTGAATCCTTTTGCCAATGCGAAATACATTTTAAGGTTTTATGAAAGATAAGTAAATCGAATGAACCAGTTTTATTAATATCTTCAGTTAAAATCTTGTCAACTGTAGACGATAGTTCTAAATTTTGATAAAGTTCAAAAACTCCGAAACCATCACCTACAAAAGTTTTAATAGTAGGTTTTTCATTAAATGTAACAATAAAATCGACCAAATCATCCGAATTGATGAATGCTGGTATTACTTCACGAGGTTCGTCGGTAAAAGTAATCGTTGCCGGCAACAGATATCTCAATTTTGCGTAGGAGGAAAACAATAACACTTCATTCGACACCCAGTTAATACAAAACAGATCGGGCAAGTCGTCGCCGTTAAAATCATGCACACTAACTGAACTGAAGGAATAATCGGATAAAAGGGTTTGAGGTTGGCGGAACGTTCCATCCCCCTTACCCAGCAAAACAGTTAAGCCGAGTACGTTTTTGCCATAAAGTAAAATATCTGGTCGGCCATCATAATTAATGTCTGCAGTTTTAATAAAATCGTAACTATTGGGAAATTCAATTTTCCATTTATAAATCAAAGAATCGGGTTTGCGTGATTGGTAAATTTTAAGTAGTCGCTTATCGGCCGATAAGACAGCAAAATCTTCTTGCCCATCATTGTTAAAATCGGCCGTTACAGCCGATATGATTTTAAAATCGGTTGCAAACGATTTCGTATTCCATTCTGTAGAATCGTTAGTAGTAAAAGAGATTGAAATAAATTTAGAACCATACGAGGCAATATCGGTAACTCCATCGCCGTTAAAGTCGCCTCTGAGTAAATATTCGTTTCCTCTGCTAACACTCAGGCCGCTGACAGTTGAAAAAGTTGAGATCTGTTTTTGAGAATAGACTACCGATAATTCAAGAAAATTAAAAATGAATAAGCTCACAATTAATTTTCGAGGATTGAAGAAATTAGTATAAAATATATCGAATCCAATAACCATTATTTTGTAGTTACGAACCTCCAGTTCGAATACCTGCTAATCTTTGTTTGCGTCGTATTGCGGCCTCTTTGTAGCGGCGTTTTTCTACTTTTGAAATTGGCTTGATGCCACAAACTTTTACTCTGTTTTTATTTTCGTCGAGTGCTACAAATGTGAAATAGGCGCTGTTAGCAACTTTCGATTCCCCTGTAAGTTGATTTTCCGCAAATACCTTCACCCCTACTTCCAAAGATGTATTGAAAGCCCGATTTACAGAAGCTTTTAAATTGACAATCTCCCCCAATCTGATAGGATGATGAAACTCCATTTGATCGACAGCGGCAGTTACACAAACTCGATTAGTATGTCGCTGTGCTGCAATGGCAGCCGCAATATCCATCCAATGCATTAATCTTCCACCTAATAAATTCCCCAACTGATTAGTATCGTTTGGCAGAACTAGTTCAGTCATTTCAATTTGAGATTCCTTCACAGTTTTGCAAGCTCTTTTCATAACACACCTTTAAGCAATGAGTCGACTTTTCCTCGATATGTTGTTTTCGGATATTTTAAAAAGAGTTTTTCGGCTTCAGCAACAGCTTCGTTGTATTTTTTACGTTTCAGCAAAGCTTCGATTTTTCCAACGTACGATTTTTCAGCATATTGACTATCGTGATAATGTTCTAAAACGTTATCGAAATAAATAATTGCCGCTTTGTAATATTCCATTTTCATGTAAAGAACAGCTGTTTGATATTCTTTTTCGGCTAACCTATCACGCAACTCAATAATTTTAGCCTCAGCATTCGCAACTAATGTATCGTTAGGAAAATATTCGATGAATGCCTGAAATTCATCGATTGCTTTCAAAGCAAAAGATTGATCGAGTGAGGATTTTGGCGAAAGCATATAATTACATAAGGCTATTTTATATTGGGCTTGAGCAACTAATGGGCTTGCTGGCATATTTTTTTTGAGTACTTCGTACTCGTACGAAGCAAGCAAATACTCTTCTCTCATAAATCGACATTCTCCTAAGTAAAATTGTGCATCGTCTGAAACTGCACTACCTGGAAATTGTAAAGTTACTACAGTGAACTCGTTTATTGCTTCGAGATAATTTGCATCGTTAAATTCTTTCATTCCCAAATCAAAGTGCTCCTCAGCGGTTAAACTCTTTTCTACCTTCGATGAACTGCACGAAATAAAAAATGTTAATGTTGTAATTGTTAAAAAAAACTTTAGTATCGAATAAAATAATTTCATGTCTAATTAATTCCTTAAAGTGAAAAATAAATAAGTGATGACTGCCACAGTTGAAACAACAACTGTAGGAATAATTAACCTTTCGATTATCGTATCGTCGGGGATGTTTCCTTTCGTAGCAGGAATATTTTGTTCTTCTAAACTCCTTATCGAACTGAATAGTACTGTGTCGTTGTATGTAGCAATAATTGGTTGAAAAGTTTTCAAAGTTTTATTGACAAAAATCTTACCCGACAATTCTAATCCGATAGAACGACATACTTTTTTGCTTCCTAAAAAGCCATCTCTAAAAATATCTGAATAATTTACAAACAGCCTCGATACTGCACACTCGATCTGGATTTGCGGATCTTCGGTTGAGGGTATATGTGGCACATTAGTAATATTTTTTTCTTCCAGTGCCCTGATTATTTGGTTTTCAACAAACCAATCGTTTGCTGTCGTGATCATCTTAAATGATACCGAATCCCCTTGTTTTAGCCCATTTTGGCTAATTAGCGAGTCGGCAAGATTTGTTGATAGCATTAGAAATATTTCATAATTTGATTTGTGGGGACGTTCCCTAAAATATTGAGAGAAACCGATCGAAACCAGAAAAATAATACTTACTAATACACTAATTATATGTCTCAAATATTTTTGCATTCTCGGCTACTAATTTACAAAAATATGAACCTAATTACAATAAAGTTTTTACCCCTATTCTGTTAAGTCTATCATTTTAATCCCCTTGATATATGTAACGGTTTTATCCTGTTTCAAATTTTTTATTTTTTCGAATTTAGTAACAAGCCTCTGATAGTTATCGTTTATAATTTTCAAATAATTTTTTATCTCCTCAGCATCGGTATTAGAGTTGAGTTTCTGAATATGAGTGCCAATAGCTTGAAGGGGTTCCGATATGTTTTTCACAACTTGTGCAACAATGTTTTGCAATACTTCGACCCGTTTTTGTTGCACCTCAAGTTCCATTAATTGACGTTTTAATTTTTGTTTTTCCAAAATTTCAATAATCGTTTTAGGTAGCACCGGCGAGGTAATTTCTTCTTTAACAAGATAGTCGTCGACCTTGTACCTTAATACTTCAAGGGCAAGTTCAAAATCTTTGTTTACTGTTAGAAAAACAATCGGTAAGTTAATATGTTTTTCCTGCATAGCCTTTGTAATTTCCAACCCATTCATTCCCGGAAGAAAATAATCCATCAGCACAATGTCGATTTCTTTGTTGTTCTCTGCTTCCTGTAACGCTGCTGCCCCGTTTTCTTTCCATATGATCTGGAACTTATCCTTTTCAAATTTTCTCAGATAAATCTCTACTAATTTTGCAAAATCTTTGTTGTCTTCTACAAGCAATATAACGATTTTATTCTCCTGCATAAAGTCTTCTCATATTTTATTTGTTAAGAACTTTTGGGAGTGTAAAATAAAAAGTGGTACCTTGACCAACTTTCGATTCCACCCAAATTTTACACCTGTGCATTTCGATAATTTTTTTCACTATTGCTAATCCAGCTCCTGTGCCTTCGTATTCTTCTTTACTATGAAGTCGCTGGAATATTACAAATATTTTTTCAAAATACTTCTCTTCGATTCCTATTCCATTGTCTTTAACGAAGCAAAGATATTTATCATCATCATAATCTTGGCAACCGATTTCGATTTCGGGGGTATTTGTTTTAAGAAATTTAATTGCATTCGATAACAGATTTCTAAAAACAATTTTTAGTTGCGTTGCATTTCCGAACACTTCGGGCTGGAAGCTGGATTTTATTAACCGCACCCCTTTCGATTGAATGGCATACGACAAATCAAGTTCAACTTCATCGATAATGCTACCAAGTTTAACTTCTTTGAATGATTCTGATACGCGCCCGATTCTTGAAAGGGTTAGTAAGTCGTCAATCAGATTCTTCATCCGCGAAGATGCTTGAACAATCGAGTGTAAAAATTCGGCCGGTTCCCCCTGCAAAATCGAATTATATTCTTCTATCAATATTTGACTGTACCCTTCGATGCTGATAAGTGGCTCTTTTAAATCGTGCGATACTACGTATGTAAAATCGTCCAGTTCTCGATTCCGCCTTTGAATTTCTATTGATTTCTGAACAGTCTCGTCGTATAATTTTGACTTCTCGATTGCCATTGCCGCTAAACTGCAAACATTTTCTAATAATCGAAGTTCAGTGTCAGGATAAGTATGAGTTTTTGATTTCAACGAGAGTAATCCTGTAACATTATTTTTTGAAACCATCGGGATGTATGTCAGAATTTCTCCTTTATCGTTTATTTCCGATATTGATTGCTTATCGGTTACAACTTTCCAAATTGGCGAGCCTACATCGATGCGTACATGTTGATTTATTTTAGGGAGATAAATTTTATCGTTGCCAACGGTTGCAATATGCATTGCAATCGACTGAGTCATCCTTGATTCATCGATAAATATGATGAAGAATTCTTCAAAATCAATTATCTTTGCTAATTGCTCGTAGACAATATTTAATACTTGATCAATATCCAAAGTTGCCGTCAAATGCTGACTTAATTCGTAAAGGATATTTAATCGCTCGAATTGTGATTGCAATTCAGAATATAATAGAGCATTCTCGATAGAAGTTCCAAGTTGGTTGCCTATCAACGAAAGAAGTTGCATTTCCTGCGTCGTAAATTCGTATGGTTCTTCGAAGAACAATTGTATAATACCGATACTTTTATCGCCTGATTTCAAGGCTATTTCGGCAAGGGCAGAAACTTTAATATCTTTAAGAAAATTTTTAATCCCTTCGGAAATTCGCGAATCATTTTTAACATCGTTATTGATAAATAAATGTGAACGATTTTCTATTTCTCTATAATTTATTTCTTCAATGTTTAAGGAGAGAGTATTGAATGAATCGGGTAAGCCAAATTGTTTTCTAAGTATCAAAAAATTATTCTGTGCATCGGCAAGAAACAATAAAATAAAATCAGCTTTGCTAAAACGTATGATATGAGGTAAAGCTGTATTGAAAATAGTTTCAAGATTAAAACTTGATGAAATATTAGTGGAGATTACATTTAAGTCGAGAAGTTGTTCATTCCGTTTTTTAAGTTCCTCTTCAGTTCGTTTGAGATCGGTAATATCTGTTTGTGTAAAAACAGCCCCTGTAATTTTCCCACCGATAATCATCGGATGGATTGTAAGATAGTAATAATAACGATCGGTATCAGTTACGATTTGGAATTCCTTGTTGACATATTTTAAGGAACCATCAAGAATTTTTTTTGATAGTTGAACGTATTCGTCAGTAAAAATATTATTGGGAATTTCATCAAGTAAATATGCACCAATGTAAGTCTTCTTCGATTCGCCACTTACTTTGGTGATGAAGTCGAACCATGCTTTATTAACTTCTTTGATTCGTAAATCGGTATCGACTGTGAAAATAACTTTATCGATGGAGTTTAATAGGTTGTGTATGTATGCTGCATCTTCGCTGACTTTCCTGAACAATAAGATACGGTCAATAATCGCTCCAATCTGTTCGATAAATGGTTTAATCATATCGAGAGCATTCTCACTGAATGCATTCGCTTCAGTTGAGTATAAATTGATTGTCCCTAAAATTTCCCCTTTCGATAGAAATGGAGCAGATATTAAAGAATTATATTCAGTTTCAATAACATTGTGTATAATGAACCTTTCATCAACATTCACATCTAACGAAACGATAGGCTTTCTGGTATTTAGTACAATTTTCGAAACACTCCTATTCAAATCCTCAACAGAACCCGATGAAAATGTATCAGCAGGTTTTACAATTTCGCCCAATGTGATTACCTGATTATCGTTCAGTAAACAGGTTTCGATACGGTCGTACGGAATTATTTCATAAACTTTGTTTGCAAAAACCTGAAATATTTTCTGATAATCCATAGTTTGATTAGCAGTTTGAATTATTTGGTTAATCGCTTCTATCAGTTTATTGCGATCGGCAATCTCTAAGGCCATCCTGTAACGTTCCGAAATGTTACGAGCAAGATTCAGCATAGCTATCGGTTCACCGTAAGCATTACGAAGTAGTGTTGTATTCAAACTTACTGGAATTTTTTCGCCAGTCTTAGTTTGCCAGGTCATATCGAAATCGTGCAGATAATTTTTCGATCTCAAGCTCGATATCCATATCACGAACCTGTTCATTTGTTCATCAAGCAGCCAGGGGTAGGGGAATTCTTTGCCAACAGCTTCCGATTTTGTATAACCAAGCGCATTTGTAAATTCTTTGTTTACCTGTAGCACTCGCCCACGCAAATCAGTAAGCACAAAAAAATCGCCCATCGTATCGATAACGTTACGTAAAAGCTGCTCGGAATTTTTGATATCCTCTTCTAATTTTTTTCTCCGTGTAATATCAGTTATAATTGCAACTACGCCAACAATTTTTCCATCATTCGATTCTAATGGAGCATATCGCCCCCACAGGTAACCTTCTTTTTGTGTTTCAATAATTTTGTAAGGAATATCATCAGAACTAACAACTTGCCCATCAAGGGCTAACTTTAGATATTTTTTGATATCATAACCGAAATAGTTCGACGATAACTCGCTTATGTTTTTACCAAGTATATCAATTCGGGGTAAACCTGTTATATTTACCATCGCCTGGTTCCACTCGATAAAATTAAAATTTTCATCTAATACTACAACACCTTCACGGATTCCTGATAATATCCCCGATTTAAATTGTTCGGTCTTACGTAAAGTGTCTTCTAAATTTTTCCGTTCATTGATATTACTCAGTATCCCATAAATATTTTCAATTTCACCATTATCGTTTCTTGAAATGGTTATCGAATCGTGAACCCATATGTATTCGGCTTTCCCTTTTGGTAATACTCTGTATTCGATGTTTACCGAATCTTTATAATTATTCAGGTTAGCATTTCGCTGCAATATTATCTTTTTATCGTCAGGGTGAATCGTGCTCAACCACAATGTTTTATTTCGACTGAAATCTTTAGCTTTGTAACCAACTAATTTTTCAATATTCGGACTGACGAAATAAAACATTTCATCAACCTTCCCGAAATATAGCACATCGGATATCGAACCGATTAAATTTTCGTACGAATCTTTTATCCTCATCAAGTTTTTATAACTATTAGCATTTGCAACGCTCGAACCAATGTGTTTGCCTATCGAACGAAGAAGATTCAGCGAATACGTATCAAGCTGAAGCGTTTTTACAGATGCTAACAAAATAAAACCATTGACTCCAGAGCCGGAAATTAACGGGATAAAACAAACAGTGGCTAAATTTTCTTTTTTGAATGTTGACTTGTGAGGTAAATAACTCGGATACGAATTAATCTGGATTATACTCGGCTCCTGGGTTTTACTTATAAATCCCCCTATCCCCTCATCCGAATTCAAACTGCTAATCGATGCAAATAAATTTTCCGACATCCCTTTTTGATTAAGTAATGTAAAATAGTCTTTTTCCTCTTTTATATAAAACCCTCCGATATCCCAATTTAGATGTTCCGACACTGTTTTTAAACTTTTCTCAGAAATAATCGCAACATCGAGAGTTGTGTTAACCTCAGCGATGATACGGTCGAGTAATTGAAATTCACGAGTTCTGAGCTTTAATTCATTTATTACTGTTATCCTTTGGGTAATGTCTTCATAAAATTCTAAAGTTACTTTTTCGCCGTTATATGTTATGGCTGTGCTAATTTGTTCGGCATTAAAAGTGCCGTTGTCGGCTTTCTTTGCAGTGAAAGTGAGTGAGTCGATTTTTGATTTCGTTCGTTCCTTTTTTGGTTTAGTTGATGAGGTTTCTACATTTATTCCTATAATTGTTTTGTCTTTTCCAATTACTTGATCTTTTGAATTAAATGAAAATAAATTTAAAAACGACTGATTGCACAGCAGAAAAATATTATCCCTCGTTACTGCTATTGCTGTTGGAGATAATTCAAATAAATTCTTAAACTTTTGTTCTGATAATTGAAGATCTTCAACGATCTTTTTATGTATGGTTTTATTGAATAGATTGATTTGCAGCAACTTTTTACCGTCAATTTTGAGTGGCGAAAATGTTACCTCGCAATCAATAGTTTGATTATCGGATGAAATAAATGTGAATTCAGAAACAACCGATGTATTGGTTGCTTCAGATTTTTTTATCAAATCGCGTGCAGTTTTTAATTTATTCTTTGTAAATATATCCTTTAAGTTTACCTTTGTCCCAAACAATTTTTTAAATTCAGAATTTGTATACACACAATATTCTTTCTCGAAAACTGCTACTGCTAAACTTGCCCCATCCAATATCTGTTGATATTTTAAGATATCGTATCTCAATTCATTTTCGAGCATCAGCTGTTGAGAGCGATCTCGAATAACCGACAGAAAATAACCCTCTCGTAAATTCGAGACGGTAATTTCAATCGGCAATATTTTTCCATTCTTTTTTCGGATAAAAGTATTTAATGATTGTATTTTTTTATTCTTTATACTCTTATAAAATTTTAGTGCAGCAAATTTATAACCGAATGCAACTAAATCGAATAGGTTGATGCTTTTGAGTTCATCAGCCGAGTATCCTAACAATTCTACCAATTTGGTATTTACTTCCCTGAAGTTACCTCCACATTCGAATACCATCATCGCATCAGAAGCATTTCGAAATGAGTTTTGAAATATATTTTTGGGTACAACAGTGGAAGGAGTTAAATCTCCAGTCGATTTTAAAGAGTGGTCTGCCCCAGTAAAAGAGAATTTATTAGATTTTAAATCAAATCTTAAGTAATTCATCCTTAACGGAAGATATCTCTCTTTGCTGTTAATCAGATTGAAGTACAATTCATTTTGATGTTTATAGACATCCAAAACGACCGAGGCACTATCTTTAATTTTTGCAATTGATTCAATTGAAAAATTCGCCCTTTCTAAAGTTGCAAGAAGTGGGAAATTTTTCTTTTTTGCTTCTTGTATGAATATTTGATAAAGAAAAACAATGTCCTCTTCATATTTAATATTTTTCTGTAAACCCGATAGCGAGTCGAAAAGCAAAAAGTATTTCCCTTTTATTTTTCTGAGGAAATGCGCAAAAGCTTTATTAATCTTCCCAAACGGAAATTCTGATAAATCGAATGTGTTAATTTTGATTATTGATGAGTTGAATTCGATATTTTTCTTCAGATGATGAATGTATATAATCCGATAGCCATTTTGAATAAAATTATCGACCAATTTAATAACCGCAGCTTTGGTGTCCGATTCAGGAGAAGCAATAAACAAGATAGAATCATTTTTATGCAAACCACCGATATAGCCATCGAATTCAGGTAAGTTGACTGTAATACTTTGTTTTTTCATCGTTTTAATGTAAGAAAAAAAGTGCTGATTTCAAATAAAAAAAAGGCGTCTTAAATTGCCACCAAGACGCCCAAAAATTGAACAAAACAATTAAACTAAAATCAGAAATATGCAGCAAGTTTAAAAGAAGCGGTGTTGAAACCCAACGACATCACCGAAGGTAAATCGGAAGTCGTTGTAGGCTGAGCTTGTCGCGTAACTTCATAAGTTCCGCTTCCTAATACTAATCCAAATTGGTATTCGGCTCCTAAACTAATTCTTTCGTAAACAAAATATTCAAAACCGGCAATACCCCCTAAACCTATCATAGTTGCACTTAAATCGTATTTTGTAAATGCTCCAGCTGGGGGTGGCGATACAGTTGACGGCTCTAAAGTTCCACTGACGAGAGCCAAACCTGCGACTGCTCCGATGAAACCAACAAACGGACCACTTTTAATCAAGTTCGATTGGATACCTAATTCGAGTCCGAGCCCCATACTACTCTCTTCCCGATCAGTAAAACCACCTGTACTTGCTTTTTCAGTTTTCGAATTGTAACCGAGTAACAAAGCAGCTCGTCCTGCAAAGCCATCCGAAAAATAATATTTTACACCGATGGCATTAAATTGAGGAATACCCACTGCACCAACCGTCATACTTGGTGACGACATAAACGAGCCTGTACCTAAATTTGCAAGCCCATTGAATTGGAATAATAATGCTTTATCACCTGCTGAGGTTAAAGCATCGCCGCCTGCAAAAGCAAAGTTTGTAAAAATTTCTATTACAGCTTACACTGTTAGAATTTTTTTCATAAAACCCTCGTTTGTTATTTTTAATTTTGTTAATTACT
>CAMTVZ010000113.1:0-2497 GCA_947085285.1 uncultured Ignavibacteriota bacterium | reverse complement strand
CTTCCTGACCCAAAATATTATACACACTCAATTTCACTTTTGTATTTCTATCAATATCATATTTTATTTTCGTCGAAGCATTAAAAGGGTTGGGATAATTTTGATACAATTGAGTTTTAGTTGGTAAGCCGTTTTCATTTCTAACCGACACAACAACTGTATCAACTGGTTCAAAACCAAACTCACCTGTGTTCCAGCGGTTTGCATTGTCAACAGGCCATGGAAAACGCTGCTTATCAAACGGGATATCTGGAAACTCCCAGACATATAGATAATTAGTCTTATATAAAATTTCAGTTGCCATAACCATTTCAACAGTTCCATCGTTCTCAAGGTCTGCGAATGCCGGAGTACTAGCTGCTAAACCATTAACTTTAAGCGGCGACCATGCCATCTGTGTTCCATTGCTACGAGAGGCAAATACATAACCTGTATCATTTTTCGTTATATCGGCATTTGTAAAAAGCACAAATTCTTTATTCTCCAAATCGTGATATGGAATAGGCACCGAGGGAATACCTGGATAAAATAATCCTCCAATGGGTAGCGGTAACTTATAAGGGAACATTGGTAATGATGTTCCATCTTCTTCCCATGCATATAAATATCCAAATAAACCGCCTGCGATAACTACATCTGAAAAATTTTGATTTTTGTAATTTAAAAAAATCGCACTATTATGACCGAATAAAGGATCCTCAAGTTCTTTAGGCCAACCCTTAATTACTTCACCTGATGGGTTTAATAAATAAAAGTAGCAATTATAAATTTTACGATATATTGAAGTTCCAAAAGCGATTACTTTATAGTCGTTACCTTGGAATTGGCTGATTGCTCCCAAGGGAACCGAAAATAAAAACTGATCCTTTCTTATAAACGGCCAGCCCGGTTTAATTGTACCATCTGGCTGATAACATACAATCATAAAATAACTTGTAGTATCGACCCAATCAGTATATGTAGCCGATACAAAAATTTCTGGAATTGAATCAAAATCGACATCTGAAATTTTTGGAACTGACATTGTAAAATAACCATTTGGAATTGTTTGGGGCCAGCCAGGCAATACTTTTCCACGCCAATCTAAACCATATACTTTGTACCATCTTACAAAAAAAATTTCTAATTTCCCATCTTTATTTATATCACAAATTGTAGGGCCAACTGGGCTGCCATCTTCAGGGTCTTGAAAAGTTACAGGAAATCCAGACATGTTATCGCCATTAGTCCGCCATACATATACCCCACCAAAACGAGTACTAGATACTGCAATAATTTCTTTATAGCCATCACCATCAATATCACCAATCGCTGGTCCTAAAACATTTGAATACGGCAGGTATTTAGGCCAGCCGGGAAAATTTTCACCATTACTACGAATTATATTAACATAGTCGCCACTCGAGAAGATTATTTCCAAGTATCCATCATTATCCAAATCATAGAACTGAGCCGAAGGCAGAAATCCGTAATTACTCTTTTCTAATTCAATAGGGAAGTTCTGTTTTAAATTAGGTTCCGGTAAATTTTGTGTATAAATATTTTGTAAGGTGATAAAAATAAGAATTAACAAAATAAAAATTTGATTCATGTTACAATACTCCTTTCAGCAAAAGCTGATAAGTTTATAATTTATCGTAAATTAATGAGGTGGTTTAAAAGCCACCTCATCATTATACATTTTAATTAACACGGTATTGCTGTTGCCGTAAGTTGAACTTCTACCCAACCTGTCGGAGCAGGTTTAACTGTTTGACTGCCGCACGGAACGGTAACCATTATAGTATAGTTTATACGGTTCCCAGCGGGATCGTGTGTAGGCATACCATCCATATCTAATATACCGTAATATTGACCAGGTTCTCTTCTCCATGCCCTTCCACCCCTACTGTGAGTTGTACCATTAATTGTAGTAGATGCGACTACACTGATGAAATCTCCGCAATAAGCCGTCGGTGGTTTATCTGTACAAGTTACATAAAGTACATAAGCACGAGGTACATTTGGATCTCCGTCATCAGGCGGAATTGGCTGTATAGCGTTTGGCTCTTGTGAAAATGCAAACGATAGACTAATTATTACTAATCCTATTAATATCATTATATTTTTCATTTTAATTCTCCAATATTTTTGTTTAATATTCGTTAATTAATTTTTCAAATTACTTGGTTAACCGGGGAGGCGACCTTGCATAACGATAATATTCAATCTGATTAAAACAAAAATCCCCAATTAGTTTTTTTTTCTAATCGGGGATAAGTTGTTAACAAACTCTACATGTATGTTCCAAAGGAATCCCTTTGGGATATGTATGTATGTACGTCATCATAAAACCCTGCATAATATAAAAAGTTTCCTAACTATTGTCAAGTATTATCGGCATTCAAATTATCGATAGATCCAAGACCGAATTAAGAGAAATATTTTATAGTAAAAAATAAAACGCCACAGATTCACAGATTGAACTTATGAAATATTCAGAAAAGGAATAACAGTG
>CAMTVZ010000112.1:0-23808 GCA_947085285.1 uncultured Ignavibacteriota bacterium | reverse complement strand
GGTAACACCCGGTAAAATCAGTTCACGAAGGGCAGCTGAAGTTGAAATATCAACGCAACGTGCAGTATCCGGTTTAGCATTTGGATCGCCAGTCAATAATCCGGGAATTTCACGGAATTGTCTGAGAATTTCGTCAACCATTTTTCCTGCCGCTTTCCCTACCGAAGTCATCGTTAATGCCGCAATAAAGAAGGGGAGTATACCACCTATGAATAGCCCAATTACAACAGATGGATCAGTGATAATAATTTGTAGAGGACTTTCGTTGTGTGAAACTAAAAAATCGTATACTCTCCAGTTCCCAATTAGTTCGACTCCTGCATTTTTCATTTCAGCAAGTTTAGTAACGATGGTTGCATTTACGGCTTGAGAGAAAGCTGCAAATAAAGCAAGTGCAGTAAGTGCTGCTGAACCAATAGCAAATCCTTTTCCGATAGCAGCAGTAGTGTTGCCGAGAGCATCAAGTCCGTCGGTTATTTTTCGAACATCAGGACCTAATCCCGACATCTCCGAAATCCCTCCTGCGTTGTCGGCAATTGGTCCGTATGCATCAACCGTCATTGTAATACCGACAGTAGCTAACATACCGACTGCAGCAATACCGATTCCATAAAGACCGGCAACTTCGTTTGAAACGAATATCGCAACACAAATTGCAAGAACCGGTAATGCAACCGACTCCAAACCGACCGCTAATCCGTGAATGATGTTTGTTGCTGCACCGGTTTTACTTGCTTTGCCTATTCGTTTAACTGGTTTTGATGATGTATAATATTCTGTAATGAGTCCGATAAATATTCCTCCAATCGTTCCAAAGAAGATAGCCCAGAAAACATTATTGTGTACATCAAACACTTGTGTAATGTATAAACTACCAAGGAGGAACAAGCCAGCTGCAATGAAAGTAGAATAACGCAATGCAGAGGCTGGTGAAAATTGTTTTAGGATGCGCATCGAACCAATGCCGATAAACGAAGCCAGTAGCCCAATGGCAGCAAGAACAATTGGGAGAGCCATTAGAATACCTTTAATTTCAAAATCAGTGATCGATGGAATAGCTTTTAATAATTGTAAACCATCAGGAAGCAATGTAGCGGCGATGGCGATAGTTGCAACAATAGAACCGACATAAGATTCAAAAATATCAGCCCCCATACCAGCTACGTCGCCAACGTTATCGCCGACGAGGTCGGCAATAACACCGGGGTTGCGCGGATCATCTTCAGGAATACCGGCTTCTACTTTGCCGACTAAATCAGAGCCGACATCGGCAGCTTTTGTGTAAATACCTCCGCCAACGCGTGCAAAGAGAGCTATCGAACTAGCTCCCATAGCAAAACCATTTATAATTTTAGCAGTTTCGGGGCTTCCAAAGAAGTAGAAAAAGATACCGACACCGATTAAACCCAGACTTGCAACACTGACCCCCATAACAGCACCGCCGTTGAAGGCGACTAACAATGCAGCACCTTGTCCTTTTTCTTTTGCCGCTTGTGCAGTTCTTAAGTTTGCTTTTGTTGCAGCGGTCATACCGAAAAATCCAGCAAGTATCGATGATACTGCACCACTAATAAAAGCAATTGCAGTTTGCCAACTTAAAAAGAAACCTAGCAGAAGAAATACTATTAGTACAAAGAATAGCAATACATAGTATTCTCTTCTTAAAAAAGCCATCGCACCAATTTGGATTTGCGAGGCGATGTCTTTCATTTTATCATTTCCGGCTGGTTGCCGTTTGATTGATAGGTATATAACCAATGCAACAATTAAACCTAAAAATCCAAGAACAATAGATAAATTTGATAATAAAGCCATAAAGATAATTATTTCTCCGTTATTTTTGTGTTATATTTGTTCATAGCGACACTGATGCCATCGCTCAAAAATGTGAGCGAGGCATTGCGTGCCTTTGTAATCATTTCTTCCACAATCGGTTTCTCATTCTCTTCAAAAGGCGAAAGTACATATTGAGCTTTGTCAGCTTTTAGTCGAGGCATTGTAGCTCCGGCTATTCCACATCGTAAACGTGGGAAATTTTGTTTTTGTATATGATGAATAATTGAAAACAATCCATTGTGTCCACCGTCGCTCCCCCTTTGTCGTAAACGAAGTGTTCCAAGTGGAATTTCAAAGTCATCACACACTACCAAAATATTTTCAGGTACCGCTTTGAATCGTTCAACTAAATCGACGACTGCTAAACCACTGTTATTCATGTATGTTATCGGTTTTACTAATCCTACTTTTTTCCCTTGATAGGTAGTAAAACTTATTAAATACTCACCACGACCTGCGAATAATCTTGTGTTTAATCTTTCGCACAAAGTATCTATAACGCGATAACCGATGTTATGGCGTGTATCTTCGTACTCTGAGCCAGGATTTCCTAAGCCTACAATAAAATACACTGGATAAAAATCTAAGAGTTAGTTAATGAAAAAATTTATCACTCAGCAGCCTCTTCTTCGCCTTCAGCTACTTTTTTGCCTTTGCCAACTACTTCTGGCTCTACGACTGCTTCGGGGGCAGCTTCAGCGGCTTTTTCAACAAGTGGTGGTAAGATGGCAATGATAGTGTTGTTTTCATTGTCAAGAACCACAAAATTTTCGACTTGTAAATCTTTTATATGAATCGACTGGTTGATTAGAAGATTTTCAGCATTGATGGCGATGTGTTGGGGAATGTGTTCAGGTAAACAGGATATTTTTACTTTATGTATGATGTGTTGTAGTATTCCACCTTCACGAACACCTTTTGGAGTTCCCCCTGTGATGACAACTGGAATATCCAATGTCAATTTTTCGTCAGCCCTAATTCCTTGTAAATCAACATGAAGAGGCCGTTCGGATACAGGGTCAAGCTGAACATCTTTTAGAATGCATCGCTTCTCTGTGCCATCACTCAATTTAAGATTTATTAAGTTTGTTTCTGTTGAATGTATAAGTTTTAAAAGGCTCTTTTCCGGTAATGCTATCGTTAAATTATTTTCACCGTGTATGTAATAAATTCCTGGAATTTTTCCTTCACGTCGTAGTGCACCGGGTTTTTTCCCTTTTAAATCCCTTATTTCAGCATGTAAAATTACTTCTGCCATTCTTTTCTTTCCTTTATAATTAATTATCCTTTATTAATATCAAATAATGAGCTTATCGACTGATTTTTGAAACAACGTTTTATTGCTTCAGCGAATAACCAATCTGCCGATATGCATTGTATTTTATCCAATTGTTTTGAATTTTGTGAAAAAGCAACCGAATCGGTAATGTACAATTTCTTAATTTCCGATTCTTGTATTTTTTTAGCCGCATCACCCGAAAGTATCGGGTGTGTGCATGCACCATATATATCTTTTGCACCAGCTTCCTTTAATGCTCGTACTGCATTGATAAAAGTTCCACCGGTATCTATTAAATCATCTACTATTAAAATATTTCGATTTACAGCTGTTCCAATAATATTCATTACTTCAACTTGGTTCGCTTTGGGCCTACGTTTGTCGATCAATATGAGTTCGGCATCCAAGCGTTTAGCATACGAACGTGCTAATTTTATACTTCCAACATCTGGCGAAACTACAGCCAAGTTTGGAATTTTATGTTTTTTAAAGTAAGGTGCAAATATTGCCGATGAATACAAGTGGTCGACGGGAATATCAAAAAAACCTTGTATTTGAGCAGCGTGTAAATCCATCGTAATTACACGATCGGCCCCGGCAGTTGTTAGTAAATTTGCTACAAGCTTTGCTGTTATTGACACCCGAGGTTGATCTTTTCTATCTTGTCGGGCATACCCAAAATATGGGATAACCACTGTAATTCTTTTAGCAGATGCTCGTTTTGCTGCATCTAACATTATCAACAATTCCACCAAATTATCGGCTGGTGGATTTGTCGACTGGATTATAAAAACATCCGACCCACGTATATTTTCAGTATATTTAACCCAAATTTCGCCATCACTGAAATTGACGATCTGACGTTTTCCTAAAGGAATACCAAGACGCTTGCTAATTGCCTTAGCTAACTGCGGATTCGATCGACCTGAAAATAATTGAAGATCTGGCATAAAATTTTAATTTTTTTTATTTATTATTTGGGTAAAATTACTGAAACCCACATAAATTTTGATATTTTTGAGTTTCAATATACATAAATCTTTAGAATTTAGCAAGGTATTTTTTATCTGTGAATGTATATTGATTTGAATATAGGTCATCTATAAAAAACTCAAAAATGAATTTAACCGCAAAGGAGTCGAAGCAGCCACAAATGTCGTAAAGTATTCCTGCCTGCCGAAGTGTTCGGCACGCAGGTCCGAAGGTCCAATGGACTCCTTCGGAGACTCCTTTGGAGCAGGGATTTTATTGCTCTTTGTGTTCTTTGTGAAAACACTTTGTGTTCTCTGTGGTAAAAAAAAAAAAACAGTTTTTAGAGATGGCCTATAGTTACCTAACCACAAAAGCTAAGTCGAAATATCTTGTGCTTAGCTCTGTTTGTATAAACGAAATGATTTGATTTAAAAGATTATTTATTTATATTTTGGAAAATTTATTGAGCTTTGGATAACATTCTTCAAATAATTAAAAAAGAGATTGAATTTCGAAATAGCTCAAACGAAGTTTTTAGATGTGATTTTCGTGTTTCAGAAAAATATTTAGAAAATAATAAAAAGTTCTTTCAGCTTATACCTTGTGTTATTGTCTGCCCAGGTTTTATGGCTTTTAAAGATTGGGGTCCTTTCCCTTACATCGGCGAAAAATTGGCGCAGGCAAATTTTTGTTCGGTCGTGCTTAATTATTCCAATAATGGTGTTGGAGAAAAACTAGATCGAATAACTGAATTCGAAAAGTTTGCAGCTAATACTGTTTCGAAGGAGTTAGCCGATATTCAAAATGTGATAGATACAATTTCAGAAGGTAAGATGGAAGAATTTTGTATCGACCCGGAAAAAATTTTCTTGTTAGGTCATTCGCGTGGTGCGGCAAATGCTATTTTAATAGCTTCGTTGGACAATAGAATTAAAAAATTGGTAACTTGGGCTAGTATATCTTATTACGATCGTTGGACAGAGCATCAAAAAATGATTTGGCGCCAGGCAGGTTTTATAACACTTTCAAAAGAAAATGAGCCGCATCCACTTCGAATGAATATAAGTTATCTCGAAGACCTCGAACGAAATAGAGACAAATTCGATTTGTATAAAGCAGCGAAGCAAATAAAAATTCCTTGGCTAATGGTACACGGTACAGAAGACCTAATTGCCAAAATTTCGGAAGCCGAGAAATTATTTGATTTATCGGATAAAAAACAAACTGAGCTTGTTAAAATTCCGAAAGTAGGACACATGTTTGGTATCGAAAGAGCTAAAAGTGGTGGTCCATTAAATGATATTTTACAATTGACTATTAACTGGTTTCATAATTTATCAAGGAGATAAAATGCAAATTTCAAAAACGTTAACAATTCAACCTCATTTCATTCTACGATACAGTTTAACTGTTCAAGTAGCTTTAATATTAGCATTTGTAGCATTAACCGCAGTTGGTGCGTGGATCGAAATTCCTACTCAACCGGTGCCTTTTACACTTCAAACATTTTTTGTTTTGCTGTCGGGTGTTATACTGGGCGCACGTAACGCTTTTTTAAGCCAGCTAATTTATCTATCGTTAGGCGTTCTCGGCTTACCTCTGTTTGCTGGTTTTAGTTTTGGTTTCGCTAAACTAATAGGACCTACTGGCGGTTATCTTCTGAGTTTCCCTATCGCAGCTCTGGTTACTGGATATTTAGTTACTCTTAATGCAAAATATGTCTGGACGCTCATATCTGTTACAATTGGAATGTTAATTATTTTCAGTTTCGGAACACTTTACTTAAACTTTGTTCTATTTAACGATATAGCTAAATCGTTGATGAGTGGCTTCTTAATATTTTCATGGTGGGATGCTATTAAAATTTTTGCAGTAGCATCAATCTATAATCAAATACGGAAATAATTTAACTTTTGCTTAATAACAGAAATTTAAGTATATTTTCACAAAATTGAAGCGAATAGTAATTGCAATAGACGGACCGGCTGCCTCCGGAAAATCAACAACTGCAAAGCTTACAGCCCAAAGGCTAAATTACATACATATTGATACCGGTGCGATGTATCGGGCACTTACGTTGAAGATTATCCAAGATAATATTGACCCGGAAGATGAAGCTGCAGTCTATAATGCAATTCGAAATTGTAAAATTGAGTTTGAACGGAAAAACGAAGTAACGAAAGTTATATTAGACGGAACAGACGTAACAGAAACTATCCGTAACAAGGAAGTAACTTCGGCTGTCAGTGCCATTAGCAGTTATAAAAGAGTAAGAGATTTAATGGTAGCTCAACAACGGAGAATGTGTACTAATGGTGGAGTTGTTCTTGAAGGACGCGATATCGGAACGGTTGTTGCCCCGAATGCCGATTTGAAAATTTTTATGATAGCCTCCATCGAAGAAAGAGCAAAACGCAGACAAAAAGAACTTGCTCAAAAAGGAATTATTACCGAAATAGATGATTTGATGAAGGATATAAATGAACGCGACGCTAAAGATTCAAATCGTGCCGAAAGCCCGTTGAAAAAAGCTGACGACGGAATTATCTTGGATACTTCGAACTTAACGATAAATCAGCAAGTCGATTTTATCGTAAATAAAGCTTTAGAAATAATTAATAAAATTGATAGTTAATATAGATAAAAATTCAGGATTTTGTTGGGGCGTTGTTCGTACGATCAACATAGCTGAAGATGAATTAAATAAATCGAACAAATTATACTGTTTAGGTGAGATTATTCACAATCCATCTGAAATTTCACGACTAAATAAATTAGGTTTAATAACCGTTAGGCGTGAGGATTTTCCCAAAATCGAAAATTCAACAGTTTTAATACGTGCCCATGGCGAACCCCCTGAAACTTACGAGTTAGCCAAAAAATTCAATATTACATTGATAGATGCAACTTGTCCGGTAGTTACAAAAGTTCAAGAGCGCATCAAAAATTACGATACATTAGGATATCAAATTGTTATTTTTGGGAAAAAGAACCATGCCGAAGTAATCGGATTGTTAGGACAAATAAAAGGCAAAGGTATTGTAATTGGTTCGCTCGAAGAAGTTGATTTAGTTGATTGTTCCCAAAATACAGTCCTGTTTTCTCAAACAACGATGGATAAATCTACCTTCTATAAAATTCGAGATGAGTTAAAAAAGCGGATTGATGGATTGATAGTAGATACGTTTGAGGAAGAAGCTGTACGATTCGTTGCGAAAGATACTATTTGCGGTCAAGTTTCGGGGCGTGAAAATAAACTGCGTGAATTTGCAAAACAAAACGATGTAATTCTTTTTGTAGCCGGCAAATCGAGTTCAAATGGTAAAGTTCTTTACACAATTTGTAAAGAGGCAAACAAACGTACGTACTTTATAGAAGATGAAAATGAAATTAACCTCGACTGGTTCGTTGATGCAAAAACTGTTGGTATAAGTGGTGCAACATCTACACCGCAATGGTTAATGCAACAAGTGAAGAATTTTGTCGAGAGAGTAGCTATATAAAAATTTTTCAAACCATCATTAATAAACAAAAATAATAACTAAAATAATTTTCTTGATGCTTGTGAAACTTTTTCTTGATGGTGGATTAAGGTTACAGGTATTCAAGAACATCTGTTTAAAAAACAGAAAAAACCTTAGGAGGTTTAATGTTAGATGAAACAACAGTACAATCTGCGACTGATTCAGAAGCTTTGATTCAGGGTGCAGGAAGAAAAACAATTCAGGATATAAGCCACGACCACGCTTATCAATTAAATAAAATTATTGAGCAAGAATACAGCGAGGAGGAATCCAAACAACTTACCGATTTGTACGAGTCGACATTTGGCAAAGTTTCTGCCAACCAACTTGTTAAAGGAAAAATTGTTGCTATCAGCGAGAATGATGTATCGATAGATATCGGATTCAAATCGGAAGGTAGCGTGCCGATAGGAGAGTTTTCGAATATCGATGAACTCAAAGTTGGCGACGAAATCGAAGTATTTCTCGAAAGTGTTGAAGATAAAGACGGTCAACTCGTATTATCGCGGAAGCGTGCCGACTTTATGCGAGTTTGGGAAAAAGTTCTTAAAGTCTATGAAACCGGCGAAATTATTCAAGGTAAAATTTTACGACGAATAAAAGGTGGGCTTGTAGTTGATGTATGGGGAATCGAAGCATTCTTGCCCGGTTCTCAAATCGACGTCAAACCGATTCGCGATTTCGACCAATTCATAGATAAAACAATGGATTTTAAAATCGTAAAAGTAAATAACACTGCAGAAAATATAGTGGTAAGCCACAAAGTGCTTGTTGAAGAAGAAATGGCTGGCCAGAGAAATGCAATACTTAGTTCAATCGAAAAAGGACAAATACTTGAAGGAACAGTAAAAGCTATCGCTGATTTCGGTGTGTTTGTCGATTTAGGTGGTGTCGATGGTTTAATTCACATCACCGATTTGTCGTGGGGTAGAATTAATCACCCAACCGAAGTTGTAAAGCTCGACCAAGTAATCAACGTTGTTGTAACTGATTACGATCCTGAGAAGAAACGAATTTCGCTCGGACTCAAACAGCTCTCTCCACATCCCTGGGAGAATATAGAAGAAAAATATCCTGTAGGAATGAAAGTTAGCGGCAAGATCGTTTCGCTTACCGATTATGGCGCGTTCGTTGAAATTGAGAAGGGGATAGAAGGACTGATTCATATATCAGAAATGAGTTGGACTCAGCACATCAAGCATCCTTCGCAAGTTGTATCAATGGGACAAATGGTAGATGCGATTATTTTAAGTCTCGACAAAGAAAATAAAAAAATATCACTCGGAATAAAACAATTAGAGCCAGATCCGTGGTATAATTTACTACAGAAGTACCCTGTCGGTTCAAAACATCGCGGTGTTGTTCGTAACCTTACCAATTTCGGTGTATTCGTTGAACTTGAACAAGGAGTTGATGGCTTAATTCATATCTCCGATTTGTCGTGGACTAAAAAAATTCGGCACCCAGGCGAAGTTGTAAAGAAAAATCAATCTATCGATGTTGTTATTCTTGGTGTCGATGTTGAGCAACGTAGGATATCGTTAGGTCATAAACAAATCAACGATAACCCATGGGATTCCTTCGAAACAATATACAAGGTTAATGTTGAAGTTACTGGCACATTGACCCGAATTATTGAAAAAGGAGTAATTGTAGAATTACCTCTCGGTGTCGAAGGTTTCGTGCCAGCATCTCAACTTGCAACCGTCCAAATTAAAAACATCGCCGATACTTTTAAAGTAGGAGATGTTTTAAATTTGAAAGTAATTGAGTTCGATAAAGAATCTAAAAAAATTGTTCTTTCCGTTATTGAATATTTAAGAGGCAAAGAACAAAAGATAGTTGATGAATATGTAAATAAACACAAATTACCTCCAATGACGATAAAGGATTTTGTGAAAGCTCCACAGCCCTCTGAAATTGCTTCCTTTGAGGAATTGGGTAATGCTCCAGCACCTGATGAGATTCAGTAGTCGGTTATTTGCATTTATGTTTAAAGAGTTGATTCGTATGGGTCAACTCTTTTTTGTATTAAGTTATACATTATGAAGCGCGTAGCATTCCATACTTTAGGTTGCAAATTAAATTTTGCCGAAACATCCACTATTGGCAGGCAGTTTATTGAGCATGGTTTCAAAATATTACCATTTACTGACCAAGCCGATGTTTATGTAGTAAATACATGCAGCGTATCGCAAAAGGCAGATAAAGAATGTAAAAAAATTATTCGAAGTGTTGTTCGGAAATCGCCCAATGCATTCATAATTGTAACGGGATGTTATGCTCAACTGCGCCCCGAAGAAGTTGCATCAATTGCAGGTGTCGATTTGGTTTTAGGAACCAAAGAAAAATTTAACATTTTCGATCACTCCAATGGTTTTAAAAAAAATCATACGCCTCAAGTTTTGGTTTCTGAAATCAAAGATGATAATAACTTTGGGGTTGCTTTCTCGGGCGAAGCTGATGAAAGAACACGTGCTTTTTTAAAAGTACAGGACGGTTGCGATTACTCATGCTCATACTGTACTATCCCTCTTGCTCGTGGTTCAAGCCGTAGCCAAGATATTGAAACCTCGGTCTCGCAAGCCAGTTGGTTAGCCAACAAAGGATACAAGGAAATTGTGCTGTCGGGAGTTAATGTAGGCGATTTTGGGAAATTACGAGGTACAAATTTATTGATGTTGTTGAAAGCTCTTGTGCGTGTTGACGGAATCGAACGTATCAGGATAAGCTCGATAGAGCCAAATTTATTGACTGAAGATTTAATCAGTTTTATTTTAGAATCGGATAAATTATGTAATCATTTTCATATTCCGTTGCAGAGTGGTTCTAACGAAGTCCTGCGAATGATGCGACGCAGGCACACCAAAGAAGATTTTCATAAGCTGATTACCTATATTAAATCGTTAGATAATTCGGCAGCCATCGGTTCAGATGTAATCGTTGGTTTCCCCGGTGAAACCGATATACTTTTCGATGAAACATATAAATTTTTGATGGACCTACCGATTTCGTATCTGCATGTTTTTACCTATTCTGAACGTCCAAATACTCCTGCAGCATCTTATCCAAATTCCATTCAACCAAAGGTACGCTTTTACAGAAACGAAAAACTTCGTATCTTAAGTACAAAAAAGCGTGCTCAATTTTACTCACAATTTGTTGGTAAACAATTAGATGTTTTATACGAAACTAATACTAAAAATGGTTTTGTTTCAGGCTTCTCAACAAATTATATTCGGGTAAAAACTAAAGCGTCTGAAAAATTTTTTAATCGAGTTGTTCCAACACTTATTAAAACTGTAAATAATGATTATTGCGAAGGAGAAGTAATCGTATGAAAAAATTAATTTATCTTTTGATGTTCTTTTTTAGTGTGCAGGCGATTGTTGCACAACATTCAATTAATCCAGTTACTTATCATAAAAATATCAAAGATTTTTTTAATCAATCAATCGATCTTGACTCCCGATACGAATCATTATTTTCTGATTTTAATACATCTCAGAAAAAATCTGTACCACTTGCTGTTGCTCTCTCGCTTATACTCCCCGGTATGGGCGAGCTTTATGTAGGCGATTACAGTCGGGGAAAATATCTGACATCTGCCGAAGGTTTTCTCTGGTTGGCATTTACTTCTGCGCAACTATACGGAACATGGTTGAAAAACGATGCTCGGCTTTTTGCTGCAACTAATGCCGGAGTGAATTTAGCTGGAAAAGACGATAAATATTTCGTGGATATTGGTAATTATTCTGATATTTATTGGTACAACGAAAGGAAGTTACAAGAACGACAAGAAGAAAAGTTATACGATCCCACTGCAAATTATTATTGGAGATGGAATAGTGAAGAGAACCGACAAAAATATCGCAATATCAGAATCAAAAGTGACGAAGTTTTTAACAGTCGGCAATTTATTGTAGGTGCAATTTTAGCCAATCACATTATCAGCGCAATAAACGCCGGGATGTTAGCCCGTAAACATAATAGTCGATTTGATATTACTAATAATTTCCAAATTAACAGCCAGTTACGTCTAAAAGCTAACAATCCGGAATTTGTGTTTACAATTTCGAAATTGTTTTGATTAAACGTGCGAAATATTAAATTAATTATTGAATACGACGGAACCGATTTTGTGGGTTGGCAACGACAACCGAACGGAAGAAGCGTTCAAGAAGTTATCGAAAAAGTGCTTGCGAATATTTTTCAAGAAGAAATAACCGTTATCGGCTCGGGCAGAACCGACAGTGGTGTGCATGCTCGAGGTCAGGTGGCTAACTTTCGATGTAACTCGGATATGGATATTGGTAAGTTACAAAAAAGCTTATCTGCATTATTGCCTGAAGATGTTTGCATACACGAAGCAACAGAAGTAGATTCTGATTTCCATGCCCGATATTCAGCAAAATCGCGAGAATATTCTTATGTTATATCGACTAAATATTCTGCATTACAACGCAGGTTTTCTTGGTTTGTGAAATATAATATCGATAAAAATATTTTGGATGAATGTGCAAAATTGGTATTGGGAAATCACGACTTTGAAGGTTTTTGTAAATTGAATGCAGGTAACGAGCATTATATGAGCAATGTGCTTCGTTCCGAATGGAAAAATGAAAATGATAATTTGATTTATGAAATCGAAGCAAACAGATTTTTATATGGTATGGTTCGTGGCTTAGTTGGAACGATGGTCGATGTTGCCCGCGGTTATAGCACATTAAACGATTTTAAAAAAGCATTGTTTGAAAAAGAGAGAGAAAAAGCAGGTCAATTAGCACCCCCCAATGGGTTAACACTCGAAAAAGTCAAATATTAAATTTAATTTTGGAGTTACTTATGAAAAAATATTTTATTTATTCTATCTTAACTATCTGGCTTGCCAGTTTCAGTTTTATGTGTGGAAGTTTAGCTTTCAATATATTCTCAGATCAGGAGGATGTTAAATTAGGTAAGCAACTTGATGATGAAATCAAGAGTAAACCTCAGGAGTATCCCATACTTCAAAACCGAGATGATGTTAAGAATTATATTGAACAGATAGGACAAAAAATTCTAAATTCTCAGCACGTAAAAAAACGGGGAGTGTACGCGTATAATTTTGAAATAATACACGACGATAATACAATTAATGCTTTTGCCACGCCGGGCGGATATATTTATATTTATACCGGGCTGTTAAAATTTTTAGATAACGAAGCCACTCTTGCCGGTATAATCGGACACGAAATAGCACATGCTGAACGACGCCATGCTACTCAACGTTTAACTAAGTATTATGGTGCGAGTATTTTAATTTCAATTATTTTGGGTGAATCGCCTTCGCAATTGGCTGAAATTGCAACAAACTTGTTTACGGGGCTGGCATTTTTAGCAAACAGCCGTGCTGACGAAACTGAATCGGATGATTATTCGATCAGGTATTTAAAGGACACCGAGTATTATCCGGGTGCGATTAAATATTTCTTCGATAAAATTCAAGCCACAAAAGGTGAACGTGGGGGTAGCATCGAGAGGTTGTTATCGACCCATCCGCTACCTCAAGATCGAGTCGATTTTGTTCAACAGGAGATGAAAAAAATAGGCGACCCACAACCAACCGAAGCCAATCTTTTTACAAATCGATATCAAGCATTTAAAGCTACTTTACCTTAATGTTTGTTTATCTATTTTCTTTCTCGTAAATTTAGTTTGAAAAATAAGTAGAACAACTCGAAAGATTTAATTGAATTATTTGTTACCAATTTCGTTTTTTATAATTATTTCAGGGATAATGGCTGCATGCGAAACTGCATTCCTTAATTCCCCCAAAAGTGTTATCAAAGATTTAGTAGATAACGGGAGTAAAACGGCAAAGATAATTCAAAATTTTCAAAAAAACCCTGAAAGTATAATTGCAACATCAAATGTTACTTTTATACTATCTTTAAGCATAGCCGCATTTTTATCTGGACTTTTTGCTTTAGATGAAATTGCACCCTACTTAAAATCGCTGGAAATTTATTTTCTTAGTGAACATAGCAGCGTTTTTTCACTTTTAATAACTATACCATTATTTGTATTTGTTGCAATTCTTGCAGGTGAATTAATCCCTAAATCTATAGCTTTAAAATTCCCGACACAATTAGCTCTATTCTTTGCCTTCCCATTTTTTTGGATTTCAATTGCAAGCAAACCGATGATTGTTCTTTTACAGACCATCAGCAATTTAATATTGAAACCTTTTAAAGATCAAACCAATTTTACTGAATCGAGGGTATCTGAAGAAGAGGTAAAAATTTTATTGGAAGAGGGAAGAAAAACCGGAGCAATAGATAAAACAGAACAGGAATTGATAACAAGTATCTTCGAGTTCACAGATACAACTGCAAAAGAGGTTATGGTTCCAAGAACCGATATCGTAGCAGTTGACATAAATACCCCACGCGAAAAACTTGTAAATTTTGTACTCGAGGAGGGTTACTCGCGTATTCCGATATATTCTGGTTCTATCGATAATATACTCGGCATTATTTACACGAAAGATTTAATAAGCCTTTTAGAGCATCGCGATATAATTGTATTGTACGATATCATTCGACCGGCCTATTTTGTACCGGAAACAAAAAAAATAAGTGTACTTCTGCGTGAATTACAAAAACAAAAAATTCACATGGCAATTGTTATAGATGAATATGGTGGAACAGAGGGGATAATTACGTTAGAGGATATATTAGAAGAAATAGTTGGCGAAATACACGACGAATACGATGAAGAATTAAAAGAAGTTGAAGTATCGACCGATGGATCGTCATTAGTAAATGCCCGAATTAATATACAAGATTTCAATGAAAAGTTCGGGACCAATATACCAGAAAGTAACGAGTATGATACACTAAGTGGGTTTCTTAATAAAATCACCGGGAAAATTCCTGATGTAAACGAAGAGATAAAATATAACGATATTACATTCGTAATTATTAAAAAAAGTCAACGACGAATAAGGCAAGTAAAAGTACAAAAAAGTATGAGGGAATAGTGGCAAAACTTACTGTTGCAAAGAACGCAATAAGTAATATCGCTTCTTTTTTTATTACAGCTCTAATTACTTTTTTACTTTTACCAGTGATGTTAAAATATCTCGGTGAGGTGGGCTTCGGTATTTGGGCAATTGTAAGGGTCTTCATTAGCTATTTATCACTCGGCGATCTTGGATTGAATAATGCGGTTACAAAATTTATTGCCGAGTTTAAAGCCAATAACGACGAGGTAAGTTGTCGTAGAATTTTACAATCAGCTTTTTTCGTTTTTGTATTCATTACTGCCTCCATTTTGTTACTGTTTATTTTTTTTCGATCAACTATTATCGAATTATTTTTTCTCTCAAGTGGCGAATTTCAGGCTGATGTTGCTTTTTTACTTGTAGGCTCGTTGTTGATTTTTTCCTTTAATCTCATTTTTTCGATTTTCCCTGCATCATTGAATGGAATACAGCGTATGGATATTTCAAATGGAGTGAATGTTCTATATTCAGTAATAAATGCAGGCTTAATGTATGCGGCACTGGTATTTGGATTTGGGCTGAGGGGTTTATTGTTAGCAAACGCTATCTCAACTTTTCTTGCTATCGCATTAAATGCTACTTTCTTTTTTGTACATTTCAGAAGTCTAAAGCTTTTCCAATTTGACTTCGATTTTTCGATTCTAAAAAAGTTAATTAAATACGGTAAACATCTTTTTATAAGTGCATTGGCAAATGCAATTCATCTCCATTTCGATAAATTGTTAATAAGTTCTATGCTCGGATTGTCGGTTGTTTCGAGTTATGAAATTGCTTCGCGTGTGATACAACAAATCCGACAAATTCCAATATTGGCACTCAATCCTTTAATGCCTGCTTCGTCAGAAGTTGCTGCAAAAAATAACAACGTAGCCATTTTAGAAATTTATAAAAGTAGTTTGAAATATCTTGTCGCACTTATCGTGCCTTTATTTGGGTTAGTATTTTTTTTAGCCGACCCACTTATAACATTGTGGTTAGGCGAAAATAATAGAATAATAATATTGACACTTCAAATTCTATTAGTTTCAAATTTTATAAATTTATTGACCGGACCCAGTTACTTTATTTCATTAGGAATAGGAAAAGTTCAATACACGATGTATTCTTCGGTAATAGGACTTGTGTTGAATGTAACATTCAGTTATGTTTTGATAAAATTATTTGGATATTATGGAGCTGTGTGGGGAACATTTTTCGCATTTAGTATCGCATCGTTTATTTTTCTATTTATGGTGAACAGAGTCTTATTATTTAATTGGAATATTTTATATAAATTATTATTAAATACTCTGTTAGCATTTGGGGTTGGAATTATTATTAGTTCCGCTATTACTTTCTACATTCATAATTTGCTGATGAATGTTATATTAAATATTTTAATACCAATCGTTTTTTACATTATTTATTTAACGAAAATAAATTATTTCGATTCGGACGATAAAGAATTCGCACGCCGAATTATCAATCGGTTACAACAAAAATTTTTCCCCGTTGATTAATAAAATTAAATAAAATGAAACAACCTGAAATATCTATAATAATTCCAACATATAATCGGTGCGATATACTCCAGCGAACGATTCAGAATTATCTCGACAAAGCCGATTCAATAAATTTAGAGGTACTGGTTGTTGACGATGGTTCGACTGATAAAACTCAGTTGATACTCGAGGATATTAAACAAAAGCATCCTGAAATTTTTAACTATCTCCATCAAGATAATAAAGGTCCAGCAGCCGCACGTAACCTTGCCATAAAAAATGCTTCGGGAAAAGTAATCCTAATTACAGGAGACGACATTATTCCATCGGAAACTATGTTACTTGAACATCTTAAATTCCACACAAAATATAATTCAAACGAAGTAGCAGTTTTAGGAAAAGTTACTTGGTCGAGAGAACTCGAAATAAATTCTTTTATGCGCTGGCTCGAGTCATGTGGAATGCAGTTCCACTTTGATAAAAATTATGATCCAGAAAATTTGCCGCCACAACTTTTTTATACTTCAAATATTTCGTTAAAGCGCGAATACCTACTTGCTAACGAATTGTTCGACGAAAAATTTAAAAAAGCTTGCTGGGAAGATATCGATTTGGGTATGCGCCTAGCAAAAAACAGGTTGCGAATTGTATATAACCCTGATGCAATAGGATATCATTATCATCCGATTAATTTTGCAAATTATATTAATAGAACTGAAACCGCCGGTTATTACCACGCTTATTTATCTCAAAAGCATAACATTAAAATGCGTAAAAGAATATTTATTTTAGAATTAGGTAAGTTGATTATTGGTACTCTACTACGTAATATCCCATTACTGAATTATCGTGGCTATGGTTTTCGTTGGACCCTTAGTTGGTATGAATATAAAGGGATTAAAAAATTTAAGAAAGAATTTCATGGTTGACGTATCTGTTATCATTGTAAATTTAAACTCAAAAGAGTTATTGCGGCGTTGCCTGTTGTCGGTTTTTAATTGCAAACTCTCTTTCGAAGTAATTTTGGTTGATAACGGTTCTACCGACGGAGCAATCGAAATGATAGAGGCTGAATTCCCGACTGTAAAATTAATAAAAAACAGAACAAATCAATTATTCGCCCGTCCAAACAATGAAGCTATGAAAATAGCACAAGGACGTTATTATTTTTTATTGAATAACGATACATATTTAAAAGAAGATGTTCTTGAAGAATTAGTAAGCTTTATGGATAAAAATTTGCAAGTAGGCATTATCGGTCCACAATTATTGAACCCTGACGGCTCAATTCAACCTTCGTGCAAAGGGGAAATTACATTGTGGACTCATTTTTGTGATGCGCTTGCTTTAGATAGATTATTCCCAAAATCGAAGCATTTTGCTTCGTTTGAAATGAGTTACTTTGATCACAAAACTATCAGGGAAGTTGATCACATAATGGCAGCAGCGATATTAGTACGAAAAGAAGCAATTCTAAAAATTGGGATGTTTGACGAAAAGCTTTCGCTCTACTTGAACGACATGGATTTATCTTTACGAATGCGTAAAGCTGGTTGGAAAATTCTTTTTTATCCTCAAGTTCAGGTTGTTCATTATGGTGGTCAGACTACAAGTCTGCTTAATCAAAATTTTTTTCTGTTCGATGAAATGTACAACAATGTTTTCTACTATTATCAAAAACATTTCGGTACAATTGGATTCGTTATTTATAAACTATTGTTAATAATCGCTTTTTTATTCCGCATTTTTTATTGGTCTATTTTATATATATTCAAATCTACTCCTACAAATAAACACATCTTAAAATTCTCAATGAAATCTTTATATAAAGCTATCAATCTGGAAAGGATAGATTAGTTGAATCCATTTGTATCTATAATTATTCTGAATTATAATGGGGCAGATTTTTTAGAAAATTGTCTGCGTAGCATCTCGTTGCAGGATTATGATAATTACGAAGTGATAATAGTCGATAACGCATCTACCGATTGCAGTTTAGCTAAAGCACAAAAGAAATTCCAAGATATTCGTATAATTTGCAATGAAACAAATCTTGGATATGCAGAAGGAAATAATGTGGGTGTACGACATGCAAAAGGTGAATTTGTAGTTCTTTTAAACAACGATACAATTGTAAATACTGGCTGGCTCGCAGGTTTAGTCGAAGCTGTACAACCTTCGGATGTTGCTGTTGCTTCTTCGTTGGTGATAACTGAAGGTATTCCTCCAAGATATTATGAAAAAAATGGATCGATAAATTTTTTAGGACACAATATTATGCGATGTTTTGAAAACCCATCCGATATTTTTTTTGCGAGTGGCACATCTTTAATTTATAAAAAAAATATATTGGGTATTCCTTTTGATCCCGATAATTTTTTATACTCAGAGGATGTTTACCTCAGCTTGAAAGCCCGATTTATGGGTTTTAAGGTTAAACATACAAACCGTTCTCGTTTAAATCATATCGGATCTGCAACCTCTGCGAAGCAGTCGAATTCGTTGATGACTTATTATCAGGAGAGGAATAGAATTTTAAATATTCTACTTTTTTTTAGCGGGAAAACAATTCTGAAAATTTTTCCGTTTCTATTACTCAATATCATCATGAAAGTTTTAGCATCAGTTTTTTCTCGTAAGTGGGCATTAACCGGAATTATCAAAGCTTATATCTGGTTTCCACTAAACCTTCATACTATCATCAAAAAACGGAAATCACTTTATTGTGTACAAAGAGTATCAGAAAAAGAAGTCATCTCGTACATGTCAGGTAAACTATTTAACGGAGAAAATGTTTTCGATAAATTTATAAACGATATATCACTTGCTTATTGCAATTTAGTAAAATTTAAAACGTTTGAATTAATGAAAAAGTAAAATGAAAGTTTCGGTCATTATAGTAAATTATAATCGTCTGAATTTAACCCGACAATCTATTGAGTCGGTGATGAAATATGCGCCCGATTGTGAAGTTATATTAGTTGATAATAATTCGGCTGAATTGGGGTTTGAAAAGTTATTAGAAGATTTTCCGCAGGTCAGAATTATCAAACTCTCACAAAATTATGGCTTCGGTTATGGAAATAATCGAGCTGCCGAAATTGCGAATGGGGGGTATCTATTTTTTTTAAATAACGATGCTGTTCTTATCGAAAATACACCGCAGATTCTTTCTCTATTTCTGGATGAAAACAAAAATGTGGGAGCTGTAGGACCTAAACTTGAATATCCGGACAAGCGATTTCAACTATCATTCGGTTGGGCACCCTCCATCATCAACGAATGGCGAACACGTAGATTGCAAAATAGGCTTCAGATGAGATATGATAAGTATATAAATTTTGTTAACAGATATTATAACAAAGTAACAGAAGTAGATTGGGTAACGGGTGCGGCTTTGATGATACGACGAAACATATTTGAAGAAGTGAAAGGTTTCGACGAAAAATATTTTATGTACTTTGAAGATTCCGATTTATGTAAACGAATTAAAAATTTAGGATATAAAATCTGCTATTTTCCCGACACCACCGTTGTTCATCAAGCAAACGCTACGGTTAGAGGAATTGAAACGATAAATTTTGAATATCGAAAAAGTCAATTATATTATTACAAAAAGCACTTATCACTTATTTCCCTAATGTTATTGCACCTTTATTTATTTTTTAAAACCGGTAAAATTATGTTTAAAGTAAATGAAAAAAAATGAACCAAATAAAATATTAGTAATAAAATTATGTTGTATTGGCGATTTAGTATTTCTGCTTCCATCTTTGCGAGCGATAAAGAGTAGCTATCCTAACGCAAAACTTATCTATTTATGTTCTTCGTGGATAAAAGAATTAGTTGACCAAGTAAGTTATGTGGATGAAATTATAGTTTATGATGGTCCGTTTTTAAAAAATTCGTTTTTAAAAAAAATAATTTCTACACTTAACCTATTTTTTGAAATCCGATCGAAAAAATTTGATGTAGTATTTATTTTTCACCGCAATGCTCTTTTTTCTCTTTTTTGTTGGTTAGCTGGCATCAAGCATAGGTTGGGTTTCGAGAACAAATTATCGTTTTTATTAACTAATGAAGTAAAATTCAATTCAACTAAATATGAAGCTGATCGTTACTTAGATGTGATTGCAAAACATGGGATCGGTTCAACTGCCGAGAATGCTGAGTTAGTTCCATCGGAATTAAACGTAAAAAAGGTTAACGAAAAATTATTAGAATTTTCGATAAATGAAAAAGATAACTTGATTGGAATATTTCCGGGCGGCGGCGAAAATCCGGGAACATCTATGTCTATAAAAAGATGGTACCCTGAAAATTATTCTGAATTATGTATAAGGATATTGGCAAATAGCGATAGTAAAATTATACTTCTCGGCAATAACAACGATAATAACCTGTGTGAAGATATAAGAAGTGATGTAAAATTCTATCAAGATAGAATAGTAAATCTTGCAGGGAAATTTTCGCTAGGTGAGTTACCAGCTTTATTGAAAAGATGCAGTTTTGTAATTGGAGTTGATACAGGGCCACTTCACATTGCAAGTGTTGTAGGAGCCAAGACATTATTTTTGTTTGGACCATCGGATCCACGTTTAGTAGCTCCAAAAACAAGTAACTCGATTTTTATTTGGAAGCAAGTTCATTGTAGTCCTTGCTATACTCCTGATTCAGTAACTCAAAAGAAAAACTTTGTGGGTAATACATTCGTTTGCCGAACTGGTACACACGAGTGTATGAAAAACATTACAGTTGACGAAGTGTATCAAAAAATTAATTAAAATTCTTTGTATATTTCTATATCATTATGCGAAACACAAAAGCCATAATATTATTCACACAAAATGTAAGGTTTTCACGCGGCAATCCAAAAGTACCTTACACAGCGATTTCGTGGGAAGACATCGATTTGCTTTTTTCGGCTATGCTGAGTGATTTGTTAGAAAAATTTACTCAGTTGCCACAAGTGGATGTTTTTCTGGTTACCAGTAAATCTCAACTTCACGACGATTTTCTATTTGCTTTTCACGACCGCGTAAAGGTGCTATATACCGCCGATAAAAATTACAATCGTCGTGTAGCTTTTGCAATTTCGAGCGTATTTAACGAGGGTTACAATAAAGTTATTGCCTACTTCGACAGTTACCCGCTGGTTACAAATAATTTTATCGATCGGGTATTTTCTCAATTGAATTACGAAGACGATTGCATAGTATGTTCGGCTACTAAGAACGGAAATTGTAGCCTGGTTGCTATGAAGAATAATTTTTCAAGTTGGTTCGGTGAATCGGATGAAGAAGAATTTATTAGCATGGATAATTTAATTAAAAAAGCGTGCGAGAATAAACTTGTTATTTTCACAACTCATAATCTTCCGGCCATCGTAAATGGATATGATTTACAAGTTTTAAAAAATGATATACAAAAACAGATGACTATCGAAACGCTCTATCCAAAAAAAACATATCAAATGTTTAAATATCTCGATAAAAAATTGAGCAAAAGGAAACCAAAAGATGAAGCTTGGGATATTTGGCGGCACATTTAATCCACCACATTTAGGACATTTAATAGTAGCTGAAAGTGTACGGGAACAGTTGAAATTAGACAGGCTGTTTTTTGTACCATCTTATTCGCCGCCTCACAAATTCAATTTACAAATTGCTCTACCAAACCAGCGGTTTGAGATGGTCGAGCTTTCTGTAAAAAATAATAAATATTTTTCAGTCTCCGACATCGAAATAAAACGTGAAGGGAAATCGTATTCTATTGATACTATTAATTCGATGCTCTTGGCATTCCCACGTTCACAAATATATTTTATTATCGGAATGGATAATTTGGTTGATTTCCCTCAGTGGAAGTTACCCAACGAAATTATCTCGAAAGTTGAATTGATTGTAATGAACAGGCCCGGCTACGATCGTGAAGTTAAAAACGAGTTCAGTCGTTATGCTCATTTTATAAAAGTTCCTAATTTAGATATATCCTCAACCGATATCCGTAGGCGTGTCAAAATGGAACGTTCTATTAAATACTTAGTTAGCGAAGAAGTCGAAAAATATATCATCAGAAAAAACTTGTATAAATTATAGCTATGGAAACAGGCAAAGGCGAATGGATATTAATAGTTGAGGACGATCGAGAAATTTCTTCGCTACTCGAAGCAATTTTATCGAGTGTCGGATACAACATTGCCGTTGCTAACGATGGCGAGGAGGCTGAAAAGCTTTATATCGCGCACAATCCACCTTTTAATCTTGTACTTAGCGATTTAGGACTTCCGAAACTTGGAGGTATTGAGTTATTTGAAAGGCTAATCGTTTACAATCCGAAAATAAAATTTATCGCATCAAGCGGATATTTCGATCCGTTTTTAGCAAACGATTTAAAAACAAAAGGAATTAAAGGGTTTATTGCAAAGCCATATCTACCTGAAAATCTTTTTCGTAATATCCGTGAAATATTAGATACCGATTAATTACGATGAGCGACATTTATCCACACCGCGGCAAAACAGTTTATCTTATTCTAATGTATCATCAGCATCAGCCGATTTATATCGATTACCAAAAAGATCAGTTAGTTGCTCCCTGGGTGCGAACGCATTCGACTAAAGATTATTATCGTATGCCCGCCATACTCCAAAAATTTCCTAATGTTCATTGCACCATAAATTTAACCCCCTCACTCTTAAAACAGATCGAAGAATTTTATCTTCGTCGCTTAAAACCAAATATCCGGCTAACGACCGAAGTTCTTTTTGATTTATTGATTAAGCCGACAGATAAATTTACAAAAAATGATATCAACAACTTATATAAAACTGCTTGGAGTGCTTTAAGCGTTAACGATGTTGTTAGAAAGAGATTCCCTGAGTTCGATTCACTTCATTCCGAATTTAAACAAGCTCTAAAAAATAATTTCGAAATTACCGATCGCAAAAAGCTTCGAGAACTAAAGTTCTGGTTTTCGCTTGCAAACTTTGATCTTGATTTTCTTGAAGCACCTGTGAAGTTAACAGATGGAACGATAATAGATATCAGCGATATAGTTGAGCGTAAAGCTGACCACAAATATTATTTACGCAAACCTGTTACAGAAGCCGATTGCCAAAGGTTAGCGGTAGTAACTTACAAATTGATGTCGAATATAATTCCAATCCATAAAAAATTAGCATACGACTCAATAACAAATACTGGTCAAATCGAAATCATCACAACACCATTCAACCACCCGATTATTCCTCTGATTTGCGATTCGGATGTTGGCAAAGTTTGTATGCCCCATCATCTTTTTCCTAAAAAATTTTCATATCCTGAGGATGCAAACGAACAGGTTAAAGAGGCAATCAAGTTTTTTAAGGAAAAATTTGGTACACTTCCATTAGGGCTTTGGCCCTCGGAAGGTTCAGTGAGCGAAGAAGCACTCGAAATATTTTTGCGTTGTGGTATTAAGTGGGTTGCAACCGATATGCAAATTTTGCGAAAATCGTCGAATGAGCATTTATCACTTCTTACACCCTATAGATATAAAGATTCTGACATAGCAATATTTTTTCGTGATACCGAATTGTCGGATAGAGTAAGTTTTAAATATCAGTATTTAGATGGCGAAGAAGCAGCTGATGATTTTATAAAATATGTGCTTGCACAAACACATCGC
>CAMTVZ010000111.1:0-9241 GCA_947085285.1 uncultured Ignavibacteriota bacterium | reverse complement strand
TGATCCATCTGTTGTAATTGGGCTATTCATAGGTGGTATACTCCCCTTCTTTATTGCGGCATTAACGATGACTTCGGTAGGGAAAGCGGCAGGAAAAATGGTTGACGAAATTCGCAGACAATTCCGTGAAATTCCCGGATTATTGGCTGGCGATCCAAATGCTAAACCGGATACTGCACGTTGCGTTGATATTTCAACTTCAGCTGCCCTTCGTGAAATGATTTTACCGGGTGTTACCGCAGTTGTAGCTCCAGTGTTAGTCGGTTTCTTAATCGGTCCGGCTGCTTTAGGTGGAATGCTCGCAGGTGCTACTTTAACGGGTGTTTTACTTGCATTAATGATGGCAAATGCAGGCGGAGCTTGGGACAATGCAAAGAAAGCAATCGAAAAAGGCGAAATCCCTGGCGAAATGAAAGGCTCAGATGCTCACAAAGCTGCTGTTGTAGGTGATACTGTTGGCGACCCATTTAAAGATACATCTGGACCTTCAATGAATATTTTAATAAAATTGATGTCGGTTGTTTCACTCGTTATCGCACCACTGCTTCTTAGATAAATTTAATTCAACCCTGCTCGTTATTATTTAAAGTAACGAGCCAGATTTAACAAATAACAATAACTGTCCAAAGGGCAAAATATGGAAAAAACAAAACGCAATTACGAAACAACATTCATCGTGAATGCATCGTTAGATGATCCGGTAATCGACGGAATCATTGAGAAGGTGCAGGAACAAATTACTCGCTACGGCGGCGAAATAACAGCCGTAAATAAATGGGGGCGGAAACGACTCGTTTATCCTATTAAGAAAAAAAATAACGGCTATTATGTTTTCATTGAATTTATAGCACCAGGTAATGCTATTCAACAAATAGAAAAATTCTACAAACTGGATGAAAATATTATCCGTTATTTAACTATTCAACTCGATAAAAAGGCATTGAAAGCTCAACGACAACTTCCGATACCTATACCCGACATCGACGAAGTACTCGATACAATTGTACTCCCCGACAAAGAACCTCTCTTTGACGATGAAGATAAAATCGGTTGATGTTAAAATGTATAATTTATTAAATGTTCAGTACGGAGATTTTGTATGGCAGATATAAAATTACCAGAAATCAACAATGTAATGATAGTCGGTAATTTAACAAGAGACCCGGTATTCCGAAGAACTACTAATAATATACCGGTTGTTAATTTTGCGATAGCTGCAAACCGCCGTTACCGCGACAGCGAAAATAATTGGCAAGAGGAAGTCTGTTTCGTTGGTGTTGTAGCATGGAACAAGCTTGCTGAAAGTTGTGTTAATCGACTAAAAAAAGGAAGCGCAGTGTTTGTTGATGGCGAACTTCAGAGCCGAAATGTAAAAATCGACGAATCGTCTGTACGACAAATCATTGAGATTAAAGCACGAAGAATTCAATTTCTAAATAAATTCGGGAAAAATTCTGAAGCCGAGACACTTAACGGTAGCACTTCAGAAAATAATGAATGCCTGGATATTTTTGAAGATGATTCTTTCGATAAATTTTTAACGAATGAAGAATCAAAACTATTAAAGGAACAATAAAATGAAACGAGTAGAACTTAAAAAATTAGAAACAAATCAATTACGTAAAAAAAGAACTTGTAAATTTTGTGATATTAAAGAAATTTACATTGACTATAAAGATGAGAAAAAAATTCAGAGATTTTTAAACGAACAGGGTAAAATTATTCCTAAACGGATTACAGGAACCTGTTCAAAACACCAGAGGCAATTGGTGGTTGCAATAAAAAGAGCACGACATCTGGCATTGCTACCATTTGTAAGCGATACAATTAGATAAAGAGGAGGATTAATAAAATGAAAATAATATTAAGACGTAACTTCGAAACTTTAGGTAAAATAGGTGATGTAGTCGATGTGAAAAGTGGATTTGCTCGAAACTATCTGATTCCTCAGGGTATTGCCTATGCTGCTACAAAAGGAAACATGAAAGCTCTTGAAGAAGAGAAGAAACAACAAGCATACAGAGAGCATAAGGAAGAACTGAACGCACAGAAACTTGCTTCAAAAATCGAAAATATTTCGGTTACTATCAAAGCAAATGTGGGTGAAGACGAAAAACTCTTTGGCTCAGTCACATCGCAATCGATTAGCGATGCGTTGCAGGAACAAGGACTATTAATAGATAAACGCAATATAGAACTTGAAGAACCTATCAAAGCTCTTGGTATCTATACAGTCCCTGTAAAGCTACACACAAAAGTTACCGCAAAGTTAAAAGTATGGGTTGTAAGGGAATAATTCCGATTAACCCCATAAATAAAAAAAGGGCTGACTAAAAAGTCTCTCGCTAAGGCGCAAAGATGTAAAAGCATTTTATAATTTATTTTATTGTTTCTTTTCTTGGACTTTGCGTCTCTGCGTAAGACAAATTTGTTACTTTTTAGTCAGCCACTTTCTTTTATTCAGCTAATGCTGTAGCTTTCTTCTCCATCCTCGCCCTTTCGTTGTGGTCGAGGTATTTTTTTCGCAAACGTAACGATTTTGGAGTAACTTCGATGTATTCATCGTTACCAATCCACTCGATTGCTTGTTCAAGCGAATGTATTCGAGGAGGTTCTAACCGAATTGCCTCGTCGGCTCCACTTGCCCGCATATTTGTTAGTTGCTTCATTTTACAGATATTTACAATCAGATCTTCTTCGCGTGAATTCTCCCCCACAATCATCCCTTTATACACCCTTGTTCCGGGTTGAATAAAAAAGGTGATACGTTCCTGTAATTTATACATTGCATAAGCAGTTGCTACACCATCCTCAAGCTGAATTACTGCCCCTTTATGCCGTGTAGTTACATTCCCTTTGTGTGGTTCATATCCATGAAAATTGTGATGCAGAATTCCAGTCCCTTTCGTTTCAGTCATAAATTCTGTTCGAAAACCTAACAAACCACGGGCAGGCACGATGAATTCAAGTCGAGTGTTCCCCTGATTTTGAATCATGTTCTTCATAGTTCCACGCCTCGAACCCATATTCTCGATTACTTTCCCAACAAACTCATCCGGAACGTCCACAATTACATGTTCCATCGGCTCACAAAGTACATCATCAATACGTTTGTAAATAACTTCAGGAGCCGATACTTGAAATTCATAACCTTCGCGTCGCATAGTTTCAATCAGTATTGCAAGATGTAGTTCGCCGCGGCCGCTTACTTTGAATGTATCGGGCTGGTCAGTCAGTTCCACACGCATGCTAACATTTGATCGCAATTCACGGATTAATCGTTCGTTTAGATGACGAGTTGTAACATACTTCCCTTCTAAACCGGCAAATGGGGAATTATTCACAACAAAGTTCATCGACAGAGTTGGCTCCTCTATAGTTACAAACTGCAAAGGAGTAGGATCGGCGGCATCGGCAATCGTTTCACCAATATCCACATCTTCCATTCCAGCAAGTGCAATAATATCGCCAGCCGATGCTTCTTCAACCTCGATTCGTTTTAATCCTTCGAAAGTATAAATCTTTGTTACACGGGCATCCTCAATTCCCCCATCGCGATGAATTATTTTCATCGGCGAACCGAGTTTAATTGTTCCTCTATCCACACGTCCGATACCCAACCTCCCAAGATATTCGCTGTAATCAATCGTGGTAACAAGCATCTGAAATGGCGAAACACTATCTGAAGGTGGAGGTGGAATTTTATTCACAATCGCTTCAAACAATGGCTTTAAGTCATTACTTTCTTCCATCAAATCACTTTTAGCAATTCCATATTTAGCGATGCAGTAAATTGTTGGAAAATCCAACTGGTGGTCGTGCGCCCCAAGCGATAGAAATAAATCGAATATTTCATCCAGGACTTGATGTGGGCGAGCATCTTTTCTATCAATCTTATTTATCACAACAATTGGTTGCAAATCAAGCTCAAGAGATTTTTTTAAAACAAACTTAGTACCGGGTAGAGGACCTTCAGCCGCATCTACGAGTAGCAACACCCCATTCACCATTTTCAAAGTTCGTTCAACCTCACCCGCAAAATCGGAATGTCCGGGTGTATCGATTATGTTTATTTTTACTACCTCCTGTTTTCCGTTTGCATCGTTACGTTTGTATTTTACAGCGGTATTTTTCGCAAGTATTGTTATCCCTTTTTCACGCTCAAGCTCGTTCGAATCCATTACCCGTTTCACCACTTCCTGGTTTTCGCGAAAAGTTCCGGTTTGTCGGAGCATGTGGTCAACAAGTGTTGTCTTGCCATGGTCAACGTGGGCAATAATGGCTATGTTTCGTATGTTTTCAGTTTTATTCATATATTATTTTGTTCTTTTGTATCGTATTTAGAATGAAAATGCCTCAAGCATAAAACTTGAGGCAAGTTATTCATTTAAATGCGACTTAAGATACGAAAATTTTTCGAGAATAAAAAACAAGAATCGTTTCCTCTTAAAGAGCATCATATAGAAAGTTGTTAAAGTATCTATATCTTCTTATATTTTTACCATCAACGACTAACAATATTCTTTTAAATAGGAACAAAGATGAATAAAATAACAAAAAAAATAGATGAAGTAACAATCCGCTTTGCTGGCGATTCGGGAGATGGAATGCAGCTTACAGGCGGACAATTTACAACGGCAACAGCTTTTGTAGGAAACGATTTAGCAACAATGCCCGATTATCCAGCCGAGATACGTGCCCCTGCCGGCTCGCTTGCCGGCGTTAGCAGCTTCCAAATTAATTTCGGTGCTACTGAAATCAGAACTCCAGGCGACTTATCCGATTGCTTGGTTGTTATGAATCCTGCAGCTCTCAAAGTTTATCTCAAAAAACTTCGAGAAGGGGGCAGCATTATTGCAAATGCCGATAATTTTACAGAGAAAAATTTACGTCTTGCCGGCTATGAATCAAATCCACTCCAAGACGATTCATTAGGCAGATACCAAGTTTACGCAGTCGAGATTAACAAGCTAACTCAAAATGCACTAAAGGATTTAAACTTATCGCCTAAAATTGTAGATCGGACAAAAAACTTTTTTGCTCTTGGGCTTACATATTGGATGTACAATCGTCCAATGGAACCAACTTTGAAATGGATTAAGGAAAAATTTGCAGGCAAAGAAGATATTATCGAGGCTAATACACGTGTTCTAAAAGCCGGGCACGCATATGGCGAGACGACAGAAATATTTACTGTCCGTTATGAAGTTGCACCTGCCCAACTCCCTGCCGGTCGCTACCGCAGCATTACAGGTAACGAAGCTACCGCATGGGGACTGATGGCAGCGGCTAAACGCGCAAACCTCGAATTATTTCTTGGCTCATATCCAATTACTCCTGCAAGTGAGATACTACAGGAATTATCTAAGTACAAAAATTACGGTGTTAAAACTTTTCAAGCTGAGGACGAAATTGCCGGTATAACAAGCGCCATCGGAGCTTCATACGGCGGGGCTCTGGGTGCTACTAGTACAAGTGGACCTGGTTTAGCTCTCAAAACCGAAGCAATGGGTTTAGCTGTAATGTTAGAGTTGCCTTTAGTAATTATTGATGTGCAGCGAGGTGGGCCGAGTACTGGACTTCCGACCAAAACCGAACAAGCCGACCTACTCCAAGCAGTTTACGGCAGAAACGGTGAAGCACCCATCCCTGTATTGACTGCATCTTCACCGACCGATTGTTTCGACACAACTTTCGAGGCTGCACGAATCGCATTAAAGTATATGACTCCGGTAATTGTTCTCACCGATGGTTATATTGCAAACGGTGCTGAACCATGGCTGATTCCAAAAATTTCCGAACTCCCTGACCTTTCACCCTCATTTGTAACCAACCCAGAAGGTTTTGCTCCTTACAGACGCGACCCAAAAACATTAGCGCGAATGTGGGCAATTCCAGGCACACCCGGACTCGAACATCGCATCGGCGGACTTGAAAAAGAAAACATTACAGGCAACATAAGTTACGACCCCAACAATCATCATTTAATGATAACAACTCGTAGCGAAAAAATTAACAACATTACTAACGATATTCCACTCGCTAAAGTTGTGGGGGATGAATCAGGCGACTTATTAGTTGTAAGTTGGGGTAGCACTTACGGTGCTGTTCACACTGCTGTAGAAACCAAACGTAACGAAGGATTATCAGTTTCGCACCTGCATCTGAAATATATAAATCCTTTGCAGAGAAACATCGGTGAGATTTTGAAAAACTTCAAACAAATACTTGTCCCTGAAATTAATCTCGGTCAGTTGATAAAAATTTTACGCGATAAATATTTAGTGGATGCTGTCGGTTTTAATTTAGTACGCGGTTTACCATTCAGTGCTGTCGAGATTGAAGAAAAAATTGATGAAATGATGAAAAGAGGATAATATGAATACAATACCAATTTACACAACTAAAGATTTTCAATCTGACCAAGAAGTTCGCTGGTGCCCAGGTTGCGGCTATTACTCGATCCTCGCACAAACACATAGGGTGTTACCGGATCTCGGTATACCGAAAGAAAAAGTCGTGTTTGTTTCAGGCATCGGATGCTCGAGTCGCTTTCCTTATTACATGAATACTTACGGTTTTCACGGAATACACGGCAGGGCTGCTGCGATTGCATCTGGATTAAAAATAGCACGTCCCGATTTATCGGTTTGGGTGGCAACCGGCGACGGCGATGGAATGAGTATCGGCGGAAATCATTTCATACACGCTTGCCGGAGAAATATCGGTTTAAAAATTCTTCTCTTCAACAATCAAATTTATGGATTAACAAAAGGGCAGTTCTCACCTACCTCGCTGCAAGGGCAAGTTACAAAATCGACTCCTTATGGAAATATTGATCATCCCTTTAATCCTCTATCACTTGCACTTGGTGCTCAGGCAACTTTTGTCGCACGCACTCTCGACCGCGACCCCAAACACATGCAAACCGTAATCAAGCGAGCCTCTGCTCATAACGGAACGGCTTTCGTTGAAATTTATCAAAACTGTAACGTGTTCAACGACGGTGCGTTTGAGTTGTGGACAGAAAAAGATACAAAAGATGATAATGTGGTTGTTCTTGAAAACGGGAAGCCGCTTATTTTTGGAAAGAATAAGGATAAAGGAATTCGCTTAAATGGATTTACGCCTGAAGTCGTATCGCTCACTGATGGAAAATATACTAATAGCGATTTGATTGTTCACAACGAGAAAGATTCTATGTTAGCATTTATTCTTGCAGGTATGTCGAGCATGCCAAATTTGCCAAGACCTATCGGAGTTATATTTGCAGTTGAACGACCGACGTACGAACAATTGATGCAAAATCAGATTGATGAGATAACAACTAAAAAAGGAATTGGTGATTTAGAAAAACTTTTCAACCGTGGCGAAACCTGGGAAGTTAAGTAAGCTGATTGTAGTCCACCTATGAGGTGGGCTCCAATTATATGAGGAAAACGGTATGGAGATATTTCAAAACAAATATTATCATTTATATAACCGCTCGAATAACAACGAAATCATATTCAAAGAACCTGATAACTACAACTACTTTCTAGAAAAGTATAATAATTACTTAAGAGACCATCTTGATATATTCGCCACGGAAGCTTATTCCAACAACACACTAAAACAAAACATATAGATGAATGGGAATACTCAAGTTTTCGAGATTACATCTCAAAACGAAAATTAAATCTCATTCCTTTAAGAAAGGATATAGTTGAAAAATATTTCACGTCTACGAATGAATTTATTGAATTTTCAAACTTCTTCTTAACTTCGATAGATCATAAATACTGGATATGACTTGACGATATGGAGACCACCTTAGAGGTTGACTCCATAATTAGTCAGCATCTTATTTTTATTTTCAATAAATATATCTATATTTTAAAAAACTTAATAAGCGGAAATGATCAATAACAGAAATTCTGATAAATCAAATTCACCATGCAGCAATGACTCTGTTGAATGCCTTAAGGTAAAAGAGGTTATCCAAAAGTACAATAACTTCGTCATCACATCACACGTAAATCCCGATGGCGATAGTCTCGGTTGCGAACTGGCTCTCGCCCACTTCCTACGAAAGATTGGTAAATCAGCCACGATACTCAACCACAACGAAACACCTAAGTTTTATGAGTTCTTGGATAAACGAAATGAGTTGATAAAGTTTAATCCCGAACTACATAAAGATATCTTACTCAATACAGATGTAATATTCATAGTTGATACGAATCAATCCGACCGACTGCGAAGCCTTGAAAAATATGTGCTGCAAAGTAAAGCAATCAAAGTAGTTATTGACCATCATCTTGAAGCGGGGGATTTCGCAGACTATTATTTGATTGACGAGCAAGCCACTTCGACTGCAGAAATCTTATACAAGCTAATACTTTCGATGAATAACGACATTATAGATTACGAGATAGCACATCCTTTATACACTGCAATTATGACCGACACAGGTTCATTTCGCTTTCCGAGAACAGATATCGAAACACATCAAATTATTGCCCACCTTTTACATTTCGGCGTCGATCCGACAGAAGTATATTCAAAAGTTTACGAGAGCTGGACACTCGGAAGGATCCGTTTATTAGGTGAAGTTCTCGATACCGCTAAAACTGAATACGACGGAAAACTTGCTTACATCGTCTGTACACAAAAGATGTTTGATGCAACCGGAACAACCGAAGTTGAAACAGATAATTTTACAAACTATCCGATGAGCATCGAAGGAGTGCAAATTGGTTTATTATTTAACGAGTTAGATGATGGTGTAAAAATTAGTTTCCGCTCGAAGGGGGATATTCCAGTAAACGAATTAGCAAAAGAATTTGGCGGCGGCGGGCATAAGAATGCGGCTGGAGCAAGATTGTTTGGTGTTAAGTTAGATGATATTGTAAAAGAAGTGATTATAAAGGCTAAAAAGTACGTCCAGTGAAATCCATAATTCTAATTAAGAATATTATTTCGAAACATCTGTGTGTATCCGTGTTTTTCTGTGTTCTATCAATATTTATCCCAGATTGTTCATTAGGAAAAAATTCTAATGACCACCATTAGAAAATAAAGGAACTAATTCATTATTTATCAATCAGTTACATTTATTGATTGTTTAGTGAATTAGTCAATGAATGTGTAAGAAAAGTGCAAACAGTTCATTTTCCCGGTTCATAGAATACATCGGTTCATCTAGCCTTACTGACGGTGACTGCTCTAATGATATAAAATAGAAAATATTACTTTTTTG
>CAMTVZ010000110.1:0-5982 GCA_947085285.1 uncultured Ignavibacteriota bacterium | reverse complement strand
TACTGCTCGTTATAGACCGTGGAAGTTAATTTACAAATATGAGTGTGATTCTAGGGCAACAGCACTTGCGTTAGAAGCAAAAATTAAAAATTGGAAAAGCAAAAAAATGATAAAGCTGTTAGTCGATGGCGTAATAAAACTCCCGACGGTTAAAGGGTTGTAGGTTCTCCCGTTCCGATTGAAAATCGGAATCGGGACTACTCGCGGAGCCAAAAAAAACCTCAAGTAAAATCACTTGAGGTTTTTTAGTTTACGAAGTAATCCACATCATTTTTCGAGCAGAGATCATAAAGAGAGGAGGAAATTTCAAATTGAGTGAGACATTAGAAGAACTCTATATCGGATACTTCTTTCTATTTTGCCATTTAAAAACACCCACCCCCTTAATTGGGTGTTTTTAAATGTAGTATTTCTTAAAAAATATACAAAAATTGTTATTTCGCATCAATACGCATAAATACGTATTTTTTTTATTACTAAAAAAATTGATATATTAAGGCAAATTATTTTTCTCTATTATTATGGAGCGTAATCATAATATATTTCGTTGGACATTGATTTTGTTATTCTTTTATTTTCCACAAAATCTTTTTTCCTCATCTACCAAATCTTTAAACGATTATAAAAATATTTCAGATTATTCTCATCGCTCGTGGGATTCTAAAAACGGATTTTCATCTTATTCAATAAATGTAATTCATCAAACTCGCGACGGTTATCTATGGATAGGAACCGACGAGGGCTTAGTGCGGTTTGATGGTGTGGAATTTATCACATATAACACTGTTAACACAAAAGCTTTCCAAACAAATAATGTATCGAGTTTAGTAGAAGACAAAAACGGGCGGCTATGGATCGGATGTAGCGATGGTGGGTTGTTAAGTTATCATCAGAATTCATTTACATATTATTCTATAAAAGACACACTAAAAGATGATAGAATCCTTTCGATGTGTCTCGACCATGAAAACAATCTATGGGTAGGAACGTCGAGTAATCTTTCATATATTCCGTTAGATGAGATGGCAAAACAAACTTTTTATAAAGATCGACCCATTCTAAAAATATCAAACATTGATTTCTCCGTTCCTGATGTTTTTTCAATAGGATGTGATGAATTAGGGACTATTTGGGTAGTTTGCAGATCAAATTCATCTGTGTATAAAATTAGTTCCGGAAAAAAGCAAAAAGACTTCGCATTTCAAGGTCCTTTTTGGGAATCTCAAATTGTTTGCTTTTTATCGGACAGCAAGAGAAGAAATTGGGTGGGGACAAGTTTTGGTTTGAAGATTCTATCTGAAGGTAACATTAATTTGTATAAAGCAAATAATGGATTTTTTAATTTCAGAGTTACATCTATAAAAGAAGACCGAGCTGGCAATTTATGGATCGGAACTTATGGAGATGGATTGTATAAATTAGACACCACTGGATATATTAAGAAATTTTATGAAAAAAACGGAATGTCGCTGGGGAGAGTAATGGCAATATATGAAGACATCGAAGGGGGGATATGGATCGGCACACGAGGGGGAGGGTTGCACAGATTGCAAAAAAAGATTTTTAAAACATACACAACTAACGATGGGCTTTCTGATAATCGAGTATGGACAATTTGTGAATCTCGTAATAGCGATATCTGGATTGGAACACAAAAAGGATTGAACAAGCTTAGCTTTAACAAATCTGGAGAAACAATTACTACGTTATCAATCCCCGGAGATGAAAAAAATAATATTGTGAGAACCATTATAGAAGATCATAATTATGATATTTGGGTAGGAGTTAATAAAGACATACTAAAATACTCAAAAGGTAAACTTACACAATTCTTACCAATAAATATGGCCAGGGCGATGGTTGTAGATTCTGATAAAAACTTATGGATTGGAGGCGTTGGTACTGGAATTATAAAAGTTCGTAATGAAAACTATCAAATATTTTTAAATAATTTAACATTTATTAATAAAAAAATTTCTTACCCCGTTGTTAATCAAATTAAAGCTTTATGTTACGATGATAAAGGAAGCCTCTGGATAGGAACAAAGAACGGATTATTTCATTTTATCGGAGATTCGCTTTATTACTTCGACCAAGCACCTGGACTGACAGGTAATGCTGTGATGACTTTGTTCAACGATTCGCAAGGAACTATTTGGATAACTGTGTATGGTTTTGGTTTATTCCGTTTTAATCCCGGAAACAATGAAAAACAGTTTTCGCGGATAACCAAAGAAAATGGCTTAATTGACAACACAATATATTCTATTCTTGAGGATGATTATGGAAAATTTTGGTTTGGAAGTAATAAGGGAATTTTTAGCATCGTTCGACAAGAGCTTGTTGATTTTTGTGATGGTAAATTATCATCAGTTCGTGCAGTTGCCTATGGCTTAGAAGCTGGAATGGAAAGCATAGAATGTAATGGTGGAAATCATCCGTCGGCGATTAAATCAAAGGATGGACGTTTGTGGTTTCCTACAATGGGGGGCGTTACGGTTGTGGATCCAAGTAAAATAGTAAAAAAACTGGATTCGTTGAAAGTATATATCCAAAAAACAACAATTGACGGTGTAGAATTATCAACAAATCGGCCCAACTCATTAGAACCGGGGAAAAAACGAAAGATAGAATTTAATTACACTGCCATTAATTTTTCAAACCCTGAGAATATCCGTTTTAAATATATGTTAGAAGGATATGATAATGAGTGGATAGATGCCAAGCATAACCGGACTATCAATTATCTGAACATTTCCCCCGGTCAATATAAATTTCGAGTTCTTGCCAGCAATCACACTGGTATTTGGAATAGCGAAGAAGCTTCAATTTCTTTTCAAATTCCTAAGCATTATTGGGAAACAGAAACATTTAAAATTTTATTTGGGATTTTAATTGTTAGTATCATAATCGGAACCACTCGCTTGTTTTTTATCAGAAAATTAAAACGCCAAAAGCATATACACGAAACCCAACGCGCAATAGAGCAGGAACGTTTAAGAATTTCACGGGATATTCACGATGAAATAGGTTCGAGGTTAACAAAAATTTTAGTTCTAAACGAAGTTGTTGGAGATGAAGCAGATAAAACTCATAAGGTAAAAGAGTTTACAAAAAAAATTTCAAACGAAACCAAACAAATAATCGAAAATCTTGATGAAATTATCTGGTTCATCAATCCGGGGAATGATACCATAGAACATCTCGGATCATTTCTCAGAGAATATATTGTGGATTTCTTTTGTTCAACCGATATTGAATGTAATTGCGATTTTCCTGATTCATATCCAGCCATTCAAATTTCTCCAGAAGTTCGAAGAAACTGTGTCTTGGCTGTGAAGGAAATTACAAACAATATTGTTAAGCATGCCTCGGCAACAAAAGTTCATGCACAATTTCAAATACAGGAAAAATCAGTAATAATTTCTATTTCAGACAACGGTAGAGGGTTCAGTACAAGCGAGCCTCACACGATAGGAAATGGTTTAACTAATATTCAAAAAAGAATTGAAGAATTAAGAGGTAAAGTATTAGTAGAGTCAGAAATATCTTCAGGAACGACAATACAAATTTCGATCCCACTGTTATTAATACGTAGGTAGAAAAATGAAAATCAATGTAGCAATAGTGGAAGATGGCGACGAATATCGTAGCTATCTTGAAAAAATTTTGAAAAACCACCCAGAATTCCGTTGTGTAGGAACATATCGAAATGCTGAAGATGCAATCTATAACATTTCTGAAAAAATTCCGGATGTGGTGTTGGTCGATATACATCTGCCAGGTATCGACGGGGTTGAATGCGTGAAAAGGTTGAAAGAGGTAACTCCACAAACCCAGTTTATGATGCTTACAATGTTCGAGAACGACACTTACGTTTTTAATGCTTTAGTTGCTGGGGCAACTGGATATTTACTTAAACGATCCACTAAAGAAGAAATATACATGGCAATTAAAGAATTGTATCTGGGAGGAGCCCCTATGTCGAGTACTATAGCGCGAAAAGTGTTATCCTTCTTCAACCAATTCAAAATGAAAAATTTGAAAACTGATACAGATGAAGAACTTTCGAAAAGAGAAGAAGAAATCCTATCCTATCTGACTAGAGGTTATCGATACAGAGAAATCGCCAATGCACTGTTTATCAGTTACGACACTGTGCGAACGCACATCAAACACATATATCGAAAACTTCATGTCAGGTCTCGAAGCGAAGCAATAATTAAATCTTTCGGCTACAAAAAAATATCAACATCATTTAGAAAAGAAAAATTAAAATAATTTCAAAAAAAACTCCTCAAATTAAAGCATAAACAGCAAAAAAACTCTTTTATAATTCTGTGACGCCCCCCACTAAAATTATTTGACTTTTAAGTTTATTATAATTAGATTTTTCCCAACTTAATACTAACTTAACATAGGTTCGCGAATGGCAGATATTCCAGAATTTAAAAAAGTTTTATGGCGTAACGGAGATGTGGTTTCGGAGGAACACTTTTACGCACTCGAAGAATGGATCGAACAGCTTGTTGGGATTTGTAATTCCCAAGCCGGAAGTTACGGACTTATCAGGAATTCATATCATCAAACTGATTATAACAACTCCGATAATATAAATTTCAAGCGTTTAGACGGTGCAAATTACCAAGTCGAAATTTCTCGATTCCAAGCATTAAACCCTCATGGTCGACTGATAAAAATTGATAGCAACAGAGTTTTTAATTTTCAATTAAAGCCATCTCCTAAAAGTTCTGATGGAAAATATCTGCTGTATATAATGCCTTCAAGCTCAGGGCGAGATGGAATTGTTGAATCAGACTCAGAGCCGACAACGGGAATGTCAGTCTATGAGGCTTTGTACGAAGTCTCAATTACAAACAATCAAAACACGGGAGTTGTACTTTGCCGTTTTAAAATCGAGGATAACGAACTAATCGTTGACAAACCATTTATCCCTTATGGTGTTTTTATCGATAGCTCTCCTAACTGTATCGATGCCAGTAATGGAATATTAACTAAGTTCACTCTTTGGAACTCGTTGTTGGATAACTACTTGAAATCCTTAAAACCAACGCCAGAGCTTGCACTTATATGGAACGCAACCTCTCAATTTATACGTGCTAATGGATTTTTTAAACCGTTATTTGAGAATACTCATACATTAACTCTAAATTATTTTAATAGTTTACAACAATTTTTCAATCAAGTTAAAAGTGAATTAAAAATTTTATCTGTCGGCTGGGAACAAGCCACGCTGAAGCAAAGAATTAATGAAGTAGTCGAAAAACTGAATGAATCTATCATATCACCGAATGAACCTCAAGTAGAATTAAACACAGCATTCTCTAACGCTGAAAAATTATTCGACGATATAACTAAATTGCTTTCTTATTTTCCTGCCGGACCAATAGCCGAAAAAACACTTCCCATCTCAAGAGTTGAATTGATGAAAGAAGCCGCCGGAAATCGGTTGAACATATATCTTGAAACAGAAGCTCAGTTTGTAAAAGGTAAAACTCAAATTACATTTCAGCTAAGGGAGTTTTCGAAATCAGACCCGGTCGGAAAGAATATTCGAGTAGGAATGGGTGCCGCAATTTTTGCACAACTTTTAGATTTGAAAAACTTGTTGAAACGAGTTCCCGGAGAATCGTTCACATATACAATCGAATGCCCTCCAGAAGTCGTTACCAAAGATAAAGCAACACAACTTACGCTGTTCCTTCCCCAACCCCTCGGCGAAGGTGTCTTAGATTTGAAATCGCATATAACTATAATAATAAGGGATTGAAATAATGCCGCAACCTGTTACTGAAATAGCTCGTGATTTTAATAAACAATGTCTTACTCTTGCCGACTTTTTAAGAGATGTCGATTCGGGTACAGACATTACTCAAAAACAGGATAAGATTTCGAAAGCCGTGCACGGCTTTTTCGATGCGTTACAACAACTTCCGAATCAAATAGCTCCGCTTGAAACCC
>CAMTVZ010000109.1:0-2002 GCA_947085285.1 uncultured Ignavibacteriota bacterium | reverse complement strand
TTCTAACGGCATTCGAAAATGTAGAACTTCCACTCCTTCTCACAAAACTCTCGAAGAAAGAACGTAAAGAACACGTTGAATTTGCGCTAAAAGTTGTTGGACTTGAGGATCGAATCCATCATTATCCAAAACAACTATCAGGTGGACAAGAACAGCGGGTTGCCATTGCCCGTGCAATTGTTACCGACCCAACAATACTCATTGCCGATGAACCAACCGGCGACCTTGATAAAACATCCGCTTTAGAAATTCTTGACCTCTTACAACGCTTAAACGCTGAGTTCAAGAAAACGATTATTATGGTTACACACGACCCGCGTGCAGCCGAGAGAGCTCATATAATCAAGCAACTCGATAAAGGCGAACTGACCTGAGGAGTTATGCCAATACTAAAACTGATCATAAAAAATTTACTGCGGCATAAATTAAGAACACTCCTAACAATTCTTGGAATTGCTGTGGCAGTTGTATCTTTCGGTTTATTACGAACAGTTGTAACGGCTTGGAATGCGGGAATCGATGCCTCGGCAGCCGATAGATTAATTACACGGCATTCGGTCTCATTTATTTTTCCACTGCCTCTTGCGTATAAGGACAGAATTGAAAAAGTGGATGGAGTTGAACGCGTAACGTTCGCCAATTGGTTTGGCGGTGTGTATATAGATAAAAAACAATTCTTTGCCCGCCTGGCTGTAGATGCAGAAACATTTTTCGATGTTTATCCGGAGCTTATCGTTCCGCACGACCAACTCGAAACATTCAAGAAAGAAAGAAATGCATGTATTGTTGGTGAGCAGTTAGTCGAACGCTACAATTTAAAACTCGGCGATGTTATGCCCATCGAAGGAGATATTTATCCCGGACGCTGGGAGTTTGTTGTGCGCGGAATTTATAAACCGCGAGATAAAATCACAGACCCATCGAATATGTTGATACGTTGGGATTATTTAGATGAACGAATGAAAAAAGAAATGCTCGGACGCGACGGATACGTAGGATGGTACATCTGTAAAATTAAAAACCCAAACGATGCAGCTATAATATCCGAAAAGATTGACCAATTTTTTCAAAATTCTTCAGCCGAAACAAAAACCGAAACCGAACGGGCATTCTCGCAAGGATTTATGGCGTCAGTAAGTGCAATCTTTACATCTATGAACATTATGTCGTTTGTAATCATCGGGATTATTCTACTTATTTTAGGTAATACAATGATTATGTCGGCACGTGAACGTATGCGCGAGTATTCGGTTTTAAAAACGTTGGGGTTTTCTAATTTTCATCTCATCGGTCTAATCGGTGGCGAATCTCTTGCGATTGCCCTTACAGGCGGAGCTATCGGAATTGCTCTCTCATTCCCGATGGTTTCAGGTTTCGAAGCCGCACTTCCAAAAGGCTGGTTCCCTATATTTTTCATCGAACCTATTACCTTAATTTTAGCAAGCGCCGCCGCATTTCTTGTAGGTGTACTTGCAGCCCTCTTCCCAATTCATCGAACTTTAACAACAAAAATTGTAGATGGACTCCGTCAAATAGGATAATACTATGAAAATCCCCTTTAAATACACAATAAGAAATTTGAAGACACGGCGACTGACTACTCTGTTGACAGTAACAGGAATTACATTAGTTGTATTCGTATTTGCCGCTGTTTTAATGATGGCATACGGAATCCAAAAAACGCTTATTGAAACCGGTTCAGATGAAAACATAATCGTCCTCCGAAAAGCCGCTACAGGCGAAATTACTTCGATCATAATGGTCGATCAGGCTAACGTACTTTCTTCACTCTCCAATATCGCAAAGACTTCAGAAGGAAGACCACTTATCTCGAAAGAGATTGTAGCCGTAATTAATTTATCCTACAGCAAAAAGAAAGTTGGGATTGGCAACGTGTCGGTTAGAGGCGTTACCCCAGAAGGTTTTCAGCTTCGACCGAATGTGAAGTTGGTTGAAGGAAGAAAGATCGGAAGAGCACACGTCTGAACTCCAGTCACTAGCA
>CAMTVZ010000108.1:0-3403 GCA_947085285.1 uncultured Ignavibacteriota bacterium | reverse complement strand
TCATACAGCATGAACGAGCCCTTTCGAGTTATGATTTTTTGAAAATTGAATCGATTTCAGATTGTGAAAGTGTATATTTTTTTTCTTTCATTTGAAAGTCGTCTTCTTCTAAAATTGACTTGATATCTTCCTCTGAAAATTTTTCTCCGACGAACACACTTTGTTTGGTTTGTTTAAGATTTAAATTTTGCCCCACGTCGGTGCTTACTTTTATCAGCATTCCGCAACCACCACAGTAGATATCTTTTTCGCAATTAATAAAACCGCACAAATGCCTTCGAGTAGCGAGGCTTTTACCACACTGATGACAATATAGCCGATTAATACTATTTTCGCTATTACACGATTCGCATACCATATTAGTTCTCTCCTCTATTGCTTAAAATATCTTTTATAATATTTAAAAAGAATTGATTATCGTATGGTTTTACAAAATAATAGAGTGCCCCTGCTTTCTTTGCGGCAGCTACATTTTCAGGACTTGCAAGCGATGAAATCATAACTACACGAGCCTTCGGATTTATCTTCATAATATCCTCTAAAACATCCATCCCATTTTTCTTTGGAAGCATTATATCTAAAACTACAAGGTCGGGATTTAATTGTTTATATTTTTCAACTGCCGATAAACCATCGGCTGCCGTAAATATTTTTGTCAGCCCCTCTTTCTTGAATAAAGTTGTCATTATAGTTCTAATATAATCTGAATCATCGACTATTAAAATTGAAGAAGATAAATATTGTTCCGACATTATATATTGCTCCTGAATTAATTAAATTAAGATGGGTAAAGTGAATATGTAATAATTTCCTTCATTTTCGCTATTTTCAGCCCAAAATTTTCCACCGTGTGCTTCGATAATCAATTTACAGATTGTAAGCGACAAATTTTTGTTAAGTACAATTTTATTTAACCTTGCCTGCTCAAAACGATCGATTATTAAATTAAGTTCTTCTTTATCTATCGGGTCGCCTGAATCTTTGATAGAACATTTCAGATATGTTATTTCTGATTCATTTTGCAATTCAACAGCTACATTGACCGAGCCACCGATAGGAGATTGCGAAATAGCATGCCCGATTAGCAATTGCACCGATTGCATTAATTGATAAGGATCGAACTCGAATTGTATATCATCGCAGCAAAAATATTTGTTTAAATTAATTTTCTGTTTTTTGATTACTGTGTCGAGATGCGAGATACTTTGATTAATAGTATCAATAATGTTATATCGCTCTCGTTTCAAAGTAATATTTTTGGGATCGAATCTTGCAACGACTGCCGATTCCTGTAGAAGTCCGATATGTTCATCGAGTGCATTTAGAGCTAACTGTATTATTTCCTTCTGCTGTTCATTCAAGGGACCTGTTGATTCATCTGCTAACATCAGCAGCGGAAGTTTTACAGAAGTCGAATAATTTATAAAGTCCTGCACTAACAGATATTGAAAATTCCGGTATAAACTTTCGGCTTCTAATTCTGCATGATACATCCTTAACAGTGCCCTGATTCTTATTAAGAGTTCGTCGGTGTTGATAGGTTTATTGAGAAATTCATCCCCCCCCGATTCAAATCCTTTTTGAAGAGCTTCGTGAGTACTAGCTCCTGTAAGAAAAACGATAGGAGTTTTTGAGAATGCTTTTATTTTCCTGATTTCTTCAGCAGTTTTAAAGCCATCTAAAATTGGCATGTGAACATCGAGGATTATGAGATTGGGATTAAAAGAATTGATTATTTTTAGACTTTCGAGACCGTTGGGGGCTTGGGCTGTAATGAATCCGGCATCATCAAGACAACTGGTGAGTAACATTCTGAGGGCGTCTTCGTCATCGACGATTAGAATTCTATCTTTGTTTTTCTCTTTTTTAGCTGTCATAAAAACCTATGTGCGCCAGAAGGGAGTCGAACCCCTAACCCTCAGCTCCGTAGGCTGATGCTCTATCCAATTGAGCTACTGGCGCGAATATGTTATTTTTGAGTCCCGCTTTCTCCGCCTTCGGCGGATTCAGCGGGATTCTCAATCTGACTGATAACTTAATTGCACTTCGTTTATTAAGTTATGTCAGATTGGAACTACTGGCGCGTGTTAATTGCCAATTGGCAATTAGAAATTTTGCAGTTGAAATATACGAAGTTAAGTTTTAATAATCAATGGTTATTCCGAAATCACCAAATCTTTTATAGCTTCTTCAGCTTTTTCCTCGTCAGCTTGCAGCCAATAAACTTCTTTCCCTTTTGTAAAAAAATAATGAACCTGCCCAAGTCCAAACAACATTATTATCCCTTGATCACCGATGAGGCGAGGTGTAAATTGTTTAAAGATTGAAGTATCCCGACGAACCCCCCACATCATTTTATGAAATACATCGAGCGCCTTTATTGTATCAGGGAATGTCGAAATATAAAGCTCGCATTTCGTATTATCATTCTCATAATATGCAACAACATTTTCTGTCCCCGAAACAACTTTCCCGTGCAATTGATTTACAATTTTCTCGGCTTCCTCATCGAGTAATGTTTTCTGTAATTCCATACCGGCAAGTTTTTCAGGTACAAATTTTTCAATATCGCTCTTTTTACTGCACGCCAAAATTGAAGTTATTAAAAAAAAGAAGATAAGTATTTTTGCAGTTGTCATTTTAATAATACCATCTTACGGATTTCTGTGTAAGTACCGGCTTGTAATTTATAATAATACATTCCGCCTGATAATCCACCTAATGCTGTATTAGTATCAAATACAACAGTGTAGCTACCGGCTTCCTGAAATTTATCAACAACTACTGCAACTTCCTGCCCCAAAACATCATATACTTTTAGTGAGACGTAACTACCCGATGGTAACCGATAATTAATCATCGTAGATGGATTAAAAGGATTGGGATAATTTTGCTTCAATTCATAATTCAAAATTTCAACGCTTTGGGTGGCTCTACCAATTTTAGCTAAGGAAAATGATTTTATAAATTCGTTGGTGATAGATAAAGATCCTTTTCCTTTTAACTCATAATCGAAATTTCCTTGCCTGTCGGTAATTCTGTAAATCGTATTATCCGTAATCTCCCACTCAAGATACAATGGATATGTTAAAGATTGTAATAATATTCGATGCTCTTTATGATCGTTGATTAAAGCTACTGTACGTCCTGACTCAAACCGAATATCAAAAGCATCGGCTGGTGGGATGGGGGGTAATTCAAATTTTTCGAGGGGTAAATTAATTTCGCCACCAAAAAATAAAACCTGCTGTTTGCCTGTTTTGTCGCTGAATGTTAATTTATTCGCTGTGACCTGAGAAGCTGTTGTGGCGTTTTTAGAATTTGATTTGGAAACACTATTCAGTATTATTTTCCCTGAGCCGTTTGCCTTCACCCAATAAGCTTTCATCGGTTCGATATTTTC
>CAMTVZ010000107.1:0-5408 GCA_947085285.1 uncultured Ignavibacteriota bacterium | reverse complement strand
TCCCCCCCCCCCCCCCACACACACAACTTTCAAATTCAAGTCAAAGAAAACAATCAAAAAGATCTGAGCTTAAATGTAAATATTGCAAATTTCGTTTAAAAACTAGCAGCAACAAAGACGAAAAAAAGTTTACAAAATGATATAACAAAGTGATATATTTTTTTCCTTGACTTCTTGAGAAAGAGATATTAAATTGTAGGTGCAATTAACTTAACAAATAACAATCTCAAAAGGAGAGAGAAATGAAAAAGATACTCTTTATTTCGTTAGGGATAGTAGTTATATTCCTTTTTGTTTTATCATTTATTAGTGTTGAGGTGATTTCAAAACCCGCACACCCATATTGTTGGACATTAAAGCCCGGTGGGCTAGACCCATGTTGGGATAGACCTACGAATTGTTTCTGTTATTATGATGTTCTTCCACCAGGTGGTGCTCAATAGTGTTAATGATTATAATTAGCTTATCATTAAATTGATAAGCTAATTTTATAATATCCAATATGATTAATAATCATGGCGTAATAATATTTTTCCTGAAAACAATTTTAATTTTATTTTGTATTTTACAATTATCATTTTATAGTTGTAAAGATAAAAGTAAGGACGATGTTTTAAAAAAAAATGAGTATGAAGGTTATTTTGCAAACCTAGAAAAAATTGATGAGATAAGAATAAAGGAAACAGAAAAGATTTTAATTGGTCGAATATTATTTTTTAAATACGACCACTATAATAATAATTTCATAATAGGTGACCTTGTATTTAAAGATATAAAAATACTTGATACACTAGGAAATATAATAAATGTGTTGGGTAAATTTGGTGATGGTCCAGGTGAATTTCGCAGAATTGCTCGAGTAGCTTACGATAAAAATTATTATTACATAGCAGATGATGTAATCCGTCGGATTTCAAAGTTTTCAAAAGATACTGGATACGTAAATTCCTTCAACCTACCGGCTGAAATAGCTTTCGATGGTAACGGCATGGAAATCTATAATGATAACATTTTTGTTAGTTCTTGGCAGATGAAATATCACCCACGTGATGAAGTATATAAAGCAAAACCTATTACAGTACTTAATTCAGATGGAAAGATTCTTTATCATTTGGGGTGTTACGATGAGATTTATAGAAAAATGAGAATTTATTCGACAAGTCCCTGTTTCGATATTGATGAAAATGGATTTGTCTATATAACGAATGAGCAAAGCTGGAAAGTATTTAAGTATGATATTTCTGGTAAGTTAATGTCAACTTTTGGAACACAGGGGGATAAATTTTTGGAACAAAAAGAAAGTATTAGAGGAAATGAAAACTATGAAGAAATTGTGAAATTATCTCTAAATACTTCAACAGTTCAAGAATTCTTTGTGTCAGATTTCGTATATTTTCAATATACAAACAATAGTGAGAAATATATAAAAACACGTAGTCGATCTGATCAGGACCATTTTTTAATGGTGTACACTAAAGATGGGGAGTATATCAAAAGTGATATCAAGCTTCCAGGTGGAGGAATGAAGGATGTAGATAAAAAAGGTAATATTTATATCGAACTTAGCGATGAACCGGACAACAGGATAATCGGAAAATATAAACTCAAAATAGTCGATGAAAATTAGTTGTTTATTTTCTTGCATAATAATTTTAAACCTCCTCACATTCGTTTCCTGCAAAGAGAAGGAAACGGCTAAACCTCAAAAAGAAAAATTTGAAAAATTCATATCATCAACAATCGATGGGAAAATTATAAACACCGATTCGCTTCAAGGGAGTTTAAGAGTGATAGTTTTCTTCTCGCCTAATGATTGCCAAAGTTGTTTAAACGAAATATTATTCTGGAACAGCAATCAAAAAATCTTCGAGCAAAAATTATCGGTAGTTGGAGTCATTTCACATCAGCATCGTTCAATAGCGACGAGATATGTAAAAATGTTGAATATCAACATTCCTGTTGTATTCGACAGCAGTTCATATCTGAGTAAAAAATATGGTATAAATCATACACCCGGCAGAATAGTGTTTAACAATAAGAATGAGATTTTACATAAGAGCGACGTTAACAACAAAGAAATAAGGCTTGATAATGTTATGGATACTATAAAGGTGCTATTAAATCTTTAAATTTTTGACATATTTTTTTCCTTGACTTCTTGAGAAAGAGATATTAAATTGTAGGTGCAATTAAATAAAACAACAACAAACAAAAAAGGAGACAAAAATGAAAAAGTTAAGTTTAATCTTTAGTATTATGTTATTACTGACTATTTGTAATGCCTACGCAGATGATAAGGTTGAAGATTATTTTAAAAGGAATATTGCGATAACAGATGTTAAGGCAAGAAATGTCGGAATTGATAAATTTGTTATAGAAATGTCATTGATTGATTTTAATAAGAGCTCTTCTTTACCGGAAGGATTTGGGTTTAATCATAATATAACTTATGCAGATAATGGAAAAGAATATGACTTAATCAAGGGAGATGGAATATATACTTCTATTCAAACATTTAGTTTCGAAGAATTAATTAAAATGGGTGGAACAAAAATATCAGGTGATCCTAAATTTTACATTGATGAAAAATTTCAATACATAGCAGAAATAGAACAAAAACCTACATTTGGAATTAGAATTAAATGTGAATTTGAACTTTGTTGTCCCTGCGTAGGAGGCTCATGTCCTGCTTGCGATTGGTTTGGATGGAAGTGCTGGAATGCTAAAAAGTGTGAGGTTGAAATTAATCTTGGTATTTAGTGTTCAAAAATATAAGGAAGTTTAAAATAATTCTGCGTAATTGATACCTCTTAAACTAGATGATGCGTGGCCTGATGAAGTTTGGGAGGGAAAAAATTAACTTGTGGGTCATTAATTAATAAACATTTACTAAGACATAAAACGTTCTAAAAAAGATATACGAAAGCAAAAATTTATGAAGATTTAATATGAATAGATGAAGCCAACTTATAAAATCATTCATCGAAATCTTTCCCCACGTGGAATCTCATTTATGGTTGAAGATAATGACTTAACCGAAAAACCGTATTGATGGGTTGTTCTAGAAATCATTGTAAATTGATTGTTTTTATGTTATATTTTTTCATTAGAGAGACTCTTTATAATTGTTTTTATTTCTGTTAACAAATTAATATAAATTTTGGGGTCTCTTGTCCTTATTTAATTTCAACTAGCTATTAATATATACCTATTATTTTTAGGATATACTATTGTGAAGAAAAAGATATTAATTGTATTATTAATTTCTATAATTGTATTTGCATTTCCATATTCAATATTGGAATTAAGTATCGAAATAAAAAATATTCTGAGAATAATAAAGGGAATAATTCTTGCGTTAATTATTTTCTTTTTTCTTAAAAAGGAAAATTTCGGTATTACAGATATCTTTTCATATAAATTACCTTGTAAGATATATTATTTATTTCCTGCAATAATTAGCATGATTCTTTATATAGTATTTCGGCATGAAGTATTTGTAAGTATCATCAGATTTGACGTCTATGTTGTTTTCTTAATCTTATCTGCTACATATATGGCTGCATTTACTGAAGAGTTAATATTTCGAGGTTATATTTTAAACTTATTAATAAAGAATAAATTATCTGTGAAAAAAGGGATTCTTATTTCTGCTGTGCTTTTTTCTTCGCTTCATTTATTAAATATCCTAAGGTATGAAATATGGGCTTTATTGAATCAACTTATTTTTGCTTTTTTTGTTGGTTTACTCTTTGGGGCTTTATTTATCTTAACTAAGAATATTATGATTCCTACAATTATGCATTTTATTTTTAATATACCTGCAAGAATTTCAGAATTAAAACCAGATATTATCTTAAGTGAAAGTGAATGGCAAAACATGTCAATCACAGATAATATTACTAGCATGGTCTTATTTAATTTTATATTTTCACCATTTTATCTTTTAGCTTTTTTTTACTTGGTCATTATAAAAAATAATTACAATAAAAATTCGACTGCTTAAATATATTATTTTGCAAAATTAATTTTTCTGGTTCATCGCGTACTCGAGTGGGTCATTTTATATCTCCTTGAGCATGTGGAAATCCATCCCTTTGGGACAAGTAAGAATTTTCAAACGCAAATACTCTTCATCTCTTAAACAGTAAGCTCTTCTCTGTATTACTCTAAATTTTATTCTTCAGTCCCTCGACAAAACCTAAAAAGACTTTATTTTCTGGTCTGCTATATGCAGCAATACCTTCCCAATGTCGTTCAATCATCTTGGCAAATTTTTCACACGGTTCCAGACGTTGCCATTTTAACGCATCCTTCCAATTATCGAAAAAACGTCTTGCCCATCCTTCTGTCTGATAACTCCATAATTGACCAAAACTTTCTTTAAGTAAATACGCTTATTGGCTTTCAAAAGCTTCTTCAACGATTTAAGTCCATCCAAAGTAAGATTTTCACGATTGGATAAAAGTGTATATTTCAGTCCTTTAATATACGAACGGTCATTGCCGCAAAGTCTGTAATATTCCGTCTTCCTAATTTTATCCAATGACTCTCCTAAATGTCTCATTACATGAAACTTGTCATATAATATCGCCGCGTTTGAGATGTTTTTCTTTGTCGATTTTTCAAACACTTTCTGGACGATTCCTCTCTAAGTCGCTTACAATTATCCTGTAAGTATGTCCTTTTTTCAAAGATATTTCGTATATCCCTATTATCCGTGGTGCTGAAACAGGATTTCGACGAAGCTGCTCTTGCATATATTCTTTCTCTAATGTATTGACTGGATGCCAATCTAATTTTAATTCTCTGGAGACATCTCGAATGGTCATAGCACGGCATTTTCGTCCCACATAAAAGGAAAAACGTTTCGTGTAAAACGGATTGTTTGATATCCAGTCTATCTTCTCTTGCTTCACTTTTCCACAACTCCGGCACTTGACTCGACGGATTTCCAACTCCAGATATATCCGTGCATCTCCGCAGGATAAATCCCGTATCCGCCGAATCTTCTTGTCGTAATAACTTCGATGTGGAGTGCCGCATTTTCCGCATAATGTTTTTTTGAGTCCTTTCAAGCTGTATAACTCGTGCCTTCGTATCTCCGAATATCCCCTATACGTTAACCCTTGGACGATATCCGGGGAATTTATACTCATCCAGTAGTCGTCTATGTTTTTGCATACATTAATCATACACATTTTTTTGCTAACTAAAAAATCCTCTATCTTCTTATCTGACTGTATGTTACACTGGCTTTATACACCTTTTTTACCCACTCACTTCCACGATGAGCCATATTATATTGCAATCGAATTCTGATAAAATCTTAGTTTATTTTAGGAGGTGGTATGAATATTCAACGAAAGTTTTTAGTTGAAAATTTAATCGATTATATCAAGAAAAAT
>CAMTVZ010000106.1:0-25957 GCA_947085285.1 uncultured Ignavibacteriota bacterium | reverse complement strand
TATCGCATATGCGTCAACTTAGTAACTAGGTTTACTATTGAAAATTGGTTCAATTGTTCTGATTTTAGAATAAATTAAAGCATTATATATCATCCCTAAAGGGATTTTATTTAATATTTTTAACAATATATCTATAAATATTCCATCCCTATCGGGATTTATTTTTCTTCATCCCAGAGGGATGAAATATTTGTAGAAACAGGAAGAAAAAATAGAACAAAATGCCGTAGGCATGACATAATAATAATTCTAAATTAAACCAGAAATAAAACAATTAGCTATATTTAATTACAAATGCCGCTCAAATTTGCTCTGATGAATCACTCTATTTTCCCCCTAAATAGATATTCATTAAGTGGCAATTGAGCGGCAAATTATATTAATCCTGATGTTACGCAAGACATAAATTAGACCACTGATGATACAGATTAAACTGATGTACACAGATATAAATTCATGAAAATCAATCAAAATCAGTGTCATCCGTGCCTGCACGACGTAGTGCTACTATGCGTTTCGGTCGCCTACGCTCCAAAGCTTCAGCGACGGAGCGCACGCAGGCGTGTTCTATTTATTTTTTAATTCTCGTAAAAGTTGAACTTTGCGTAACATCAATTAAACAATAAACTTATGATAACATTTCATTTACTCGATTACATAGTGGTAATTCTTTATTTTGCCGCTGTCGTTTTTATTGGATTTAAATTTGCACGTAAAACAAAAAAAGATGAAGTCGATTTTCTTCTAGCGGGCCGTTCGTTAACACTTCCTCTGTTTGTTATGACTTTGGTATCAACCTGGTATGGTGGGATACTTGGCGTTGGCGAGTTTTCGTACCGCTACGGAATTTCAAACTGGTTTCTGCAGGGTGTTCCTTACTACTTCTTTGCGGCAATATTTGCAGCTTTTCTTGCCAAACGAATTAGAGATACAAATTTAGTTTCGATCCCCGACCAATTGCATAAAGCCTACGGAAAGAGAACGGCTTTACTTGGCTCGTTTCTTACATTTATTTTGATGACACCTGCCCCTTATGTGTTAATGCTGAGTGTAATTTTCCAGATGATGTTCGGATGGACTTTTTTTACAAGCGTATTGGTTACTGCCGTCGTGGCTTTATCTTACCTTTACTTCGGTGGTTTCCGATCTGATATTTACACAGATGTATTTGAGTTCGTTTTTATGTTCATCGGCTTTGCGATAATATTACCTTTTGCTTTTCTAAAATTTGGGGGTGTCCAGTTCTTACAGGAAAATTTACCAGCTCTCCATCTCGTATGGCATGGCGGTCATAATCCGCAGTATATTATCGTCTGGTTTTTTATTGCACTATGGACTCTTGTCGATCCGGCTTTTTACCAGCGATGTTATGCAGCCAGGGATGGTAAAACAGCACAGCGCGGAATTTTTATCTCCATCATTTTCTGGTTTATCTTCGATATGATGACTTCGTTTACCGGTATGTATGCTCGTGCTGCAATACCTAATCTCTCGCAACCGATTATGGCTTACCCGCAGTTGGCTGAATTAATTCTGCCACCGGCTGCCAAAGGACTTTTCTTTGCTGGTATGTTAGCAACAATGATGTCGACACTTAACACTCTCGGTCTTGTTTCAGCTCAAACATTAGGAAGAGATATCTTCTTGCGGATTAAAAACAAATCCGGCTACGGCGGACAAATATCGAATATCGAATATCGAATATCGGATGATGAACTTGTTACTAAATACACAAAGATTGGTTTAGTGGTATCTTTCATATTTTCTGTTTTGATTGCTTTTGCCATACCAAGCGTAATAAAAATTTGGTACACAATAGGAACCGTAGTAATTCCGGGTCTGTTCGTACCGTTAATTACAAGTTATTTTAAGAAATTAGAAATGAAACCTGAATACGCTTTTTTCTCGATGCTGCTTGGTTGGTTAACATCGTTGGTGTGGTTGATTAGCGGGTATGTTATGGCGGGCGGGATGACTAAAAGTTATCCTTTGGGAATTGAGCCGATGTTTCCCGGCTTGTTCGTCTCGATAAGTGTTTGGTATATTGGAAGAGTGAAGAAATAATTCAGAGTGGTCGAATATCTCCAACTTCTTCAATTTCAACTTCGTAACCATCTATTGATTTGGGAATTTTCAGGTCAATGTCTTCAGTGTATTGATTCACTAACACTTTAATGCAGGGCTCATCGTTACATTCTCCGATTGCAGTTCCTACAACACCGGGTATTAGCATTAGTCGTGGTGTGTTTTCTTCTAAAACTTGTTCGATTGTTCTAATGCCTGTATCTTTGCGTTTTTGTGTAGTCTCTTCTGTTGTGCAAGAAAAATTGATGAATGATATTGAAACAACGAAAAGGAATAGGTAAAAATATTGAATTTTCATTTTTTCCAGCGATTAATTGGTTCACAGCAAAAAGGGCTATCGTTCTTTGGTGAATTTACGAATTTGGTTACTTCAAAAGCAGACATTTCTTCTGGAGGGTATGGATTTAAGAATTCAACGAGTTTCGTTTCATCGGAATTGTTAGGATCGAGCCAATAATTATGAAATTGTTTTCTTAAAATTACAGGCATTCGATTATGAATAGGGGCAATAAGCCTATTCGGTGTTGTAGTGATTATTGTGCAACTTCTAACAATTTTACTGTCGGGAGCTTTCCAGGCTTCCCACAATCCGGCAAAAGCAAATGGCTTTTCGTTTTTTAAGAAAATGAACATCGGAATCTTCTCTTCTGCTGTTTTCTTCCACTCGTAAAATCCATCGGCAATTATCAAACAGCGTCTTTTTTTTAAAGCATTTTTGAAACTTACTTTTTGAGTTAAAGTTTCGGCTCTTGCATTGATCATTTTATTCCCGATAATTGGGTCTTTCGCCCACGAGGGAATTAGTCCCCATCGAAACGAAACGAGCCTTCTATTTCCATCATTAACAATTGCAACAACATCCTGTGAGGGAGCAATGTTATAGCGAGGCAATATTTCGATTTCTGATTTTTCGATAGAGAACTCATCTTCGATTGCCTTCATAGTACTTTTAAGCGAAAAACGTCCGCACATATACAAACCCTCTATTTTGATAATACCTGTTGTATCAGATTCAGAAGTTGAGGTGCCTGAAATGGTTTATGAACGAAACCAGAAATACCTAAATTTTCGAGTTCAATTTTTTTATCTATTTCTAAAAAGCCGGAAATGAAAATTAATTTTACATTCGGATTAATTAATTTAAGTTTTTGAAATGTTTCTTTCCCCCCCATTTTTGGCATTCCGATGTCGCTAATAACTAAATCGATTTCGTTCATTTGTTTTTTATATAATTCAACCCCAGCTAAACCATCACTAGCAACCAACACTTTGTATCCGTAATCGGTTAGCATTTCGGTTAGCAGTGAGCGCAGCATCTCTTCGTCGTCGATTACAAGAATCGTGTGCTTTTCCTTTGTTTTGGAAATTTTTTGGTGGAAAGCTTCTTCAACAGGATGCCCGTTGGTGATTGGTAGATATATTGAAAAAGTAGTTCCTTCTCCAATTCGACTTGTAACATCAACATAGCCGTTATGTTGTTTGATGATACGATAGACTATCGATAATCCTAAGCCGGTGCCTTTTCCTAAATCTTTAGTTGTAAAGAATGGGTCGAAAATACGCTGCTTTATCTCCTCGCTCATTCCAAATCCGGTATCACTAATCTTGATCAGCAAAAATTTTGAATTAACGGCGATTCCTAATGTCTGTTTTACTTCATCGCAACTTAATTCGTTGACAGAAAATATAAGGTTACCACCATCGGGCATAGCGTCGCGAGCATTAATAGCGATATTCAATAAAGTTTGTTGCATCAAGCTCTCGTCGCAATTAATAGTAGTTTTGTTGTCGATATTTATCTCAACTTTGGTAGTGATATTTTTTGGGAGAGTATGAATTAATATATTTTGGATATCTTTAACTAATTTAATAGGAGATAGAGTTTTTAAATTTATATCTTTTGCGCGAGTAAAGAATAAAAGTTGTTTTATTACATTAACGGCACGTTCGGCTGAGGTTGAGATCATGCTAAGATAGTGTTCTATTTCTTTATCATCTGTTTTAAGTTTTGCAAGTTCGACAGCCCCGACAATGATTCCTAAAATATTATTAATATCGTGTGCAATGCCACCCGAAAGAGTTCCAAGGGCTTCAAGCTTTTGCGATTGGAAGAGTTGGAATTCTAATTTTTTCTTCTCCTCTTCCTCTTTTAGCTTTTCAGTTATATCTCTCTGTACACCAAAATAGCCAAACACTTTCCCCTCTTCGTTTAACATTACTACGTATTGCCCTTCAATCCATATTTCCGCTCCATTAAACTTTCGCTCACGTGTTACCATTCTTAAATAACCTTTATCTAAAAATTCTTTCAAACCCTTTTTGCCATATTCAGCATCGTGTTTGTAAAGGTCGTATGTCGATAATCCAATAAGTTCAGCTTCATCTTTAGCTCCATATTGTTCAAGCATGGCTTTGTTTACCATAGTTATTTTCATGTTTTTAAAAACAAAATCAAGTACCTTTTCTTTGTCGGTCGATTCGTTCCAATCGAATTCCATCCCTTCGGGTACAAGCATAAAGAAACAGCCATCCATCGAAGTGCGGAAAAATATTTCGAGCTGCATTTGTAATTTCTGCTGTAAAGTATTTGCAGAAATTTTTTCGGTTATGTCCCTCATTATTCCCAAAATTTGTAAATTATTTGAGTTATTTGAGACCAAAACTGTGTTGGTTTCTACATACTTTACCTGTCCGGATTTTGTAATAATTTGAAATTCATATTTCGGAGGGATCGCCTCGCCACGTTTACGAGCAAGTTGCCTCTGTTCAACAATGATTTTACTCGCAGGTGTTAGCAATGTTTTAAAGTCGAAACTCGGTTTGCAAATTTCATCCTTTGTGTATCCGGTAATTTCTTCAAATTTAGGATTTACATAAACGAATGATTCGCTGGTTATCAAATATATCGCATCGTTTGCGTTTGTAACTAATGTCTTATAAATTTCTTCCCTCTTTTGTAGTTCAATTTCAGTTTGTCTCCGTTCGGTAACATCTAAGGCTACGCTGATGGCACCAATAATTTCGCCTTGAATATTTTTAAGAGGTTCGACAGAAGATTGATAATATCTACCATTCCATTCAAAATCATAATCCGATTTTATTCCTCCTAATGCCATGAGATGATATTTTATCGCAGGGAAATCTGGGTCGTTGGTTTGAAAATATTCGAAGAGATTAGAACCTACTAAGTTTTTTTCTAACCCTAAATTTTTTAAAGCCAATCCAGTAGAAGATGTAAATTCTAAGTTCTTATTAACAGTCCAAACTATCGCCGGTAATTGCTCGGTTAGTAACGATAGGTGTGTAATAAGTTCATGGATTTCTTTTTCTGCCACCTTTTTCTCTGATATATCTCGGACAATTGCTTGAATCATAGTTTGGTTGTGGATTTCGACTTTGTTCAAAGATACTTCAACGTCGAAAGGTGTACCGTCTAATTTAATATGTTTCCATTCAAATCGTTGTGGTTTACCCGATAAAGCGGCGTTAATTTTTTCTAATGCCGATTCTTTTGAATCCCTTCCATCGGGTTGCCACAGAGGCGAAAATTTATATGGAGGTTGTCCTATTATTTCTTCACGTTTGCAGCCAAACATCTCCAAAGTTTTCTGATTGCAATCAATAAAAGTTTCTCCCCTCATCAAAAAAATTGCATCGTTAGCTGATTCAAAAAGAGTTTTGTATTTAATGGCGCTACTCGCTAATTCGTGGCTTGCCTCTTTTACTTTTGCATAATAATTTATTGCCAGAAAAATATATATATACACAATTATACTTGAAAAAAATGCTGCAGAGAGATGAGTAGGATGCAGAAAAGATTCTGAAGGGATAAATAGATAAGTTAGGACTAATTGAGTAAAAAATACTATAGGTACTCCCAAATACCAAATGGAGCTTTTATTTTTTTTAAAAGCCTTCTTATTTGTATTCATACATATTCACATAATTTTATGACTTTAATTTAAGTTTTTCTTCTAATATTGCAATATTTTTCTCGAAAAAATCTTTTTGTTTTGGCCTTTGAATAATTAGCGCGCGATACATTTTAATTGCTTCTGTGTATTCTCCTTGTTTGGTATAAATATCGGCAAGGGTGGCACTCACTATTTTAGGTAAAGTTCTATCGAGTTCGTTTTGTGCCGACTCATCTTGGTCTGTTTCAATTACCGATGTTGCTATCGTCGGGTGTCGATAGTTTACGTCTGTTTCAGTTTGAACTTTATCGTCTGCTAATATTTTTTTTAATTCATCAATAGTTGGGGCAGATAAAACTTCGAGTGTTTCTAATCGATTATTCTCTCTGTTTGTTGAGATATTATTTTGCCAATTTGTGATTAAGCTTTTAGTGAGGAGGGAATCGGGTTGTAGCGAAAGTGCTTTCTGGCCACATAGTATTGCTGCTTCGTATTGGCGTAAAGCAGCATAGCCTCGGCCTAAAATCAAATACGAGGTAGAATATTTGGGGTAGAGCTTAATCGATTCCAGACAAAGTTTAAAAACCTCATCGATTCGAAATCGGGCAACATATAAACTTGCAAGGCGTACCGCCAGAGCAGACGATGGATTTTGTTTTAGCCGATCTTCTAATTGGAAAATATTCATTATACATTAATATTCTGGTTAATTCCGATTACTTTATTATTTATCTTCTGGGCTTGTAGATTAGTTTTACGTGCAAGCCAAGCATGTTTTAGAGATAAAAAAGCAACTAATCCGTAACCCATCGAAAATAACAATTGAAAGGGGACTGCCGCAATTTCTAAAAAATAAAAAGATATCATAACGCCACCTAAGCAGTAGAGTGCAAGTGCAGCTTCGAAATATACTGTGTAAGGGATTTTTACTGGAGTATATTTATTTCCTAACCACGATTTGTTTTTACCGGTTATGCTATATTTAGGAGTTCTAACGAATTCTGATTTTTTATTTAAAAGACCTTCGAAAACGGCTCTCGTATTATTAATTGCAAAACCCATACTACCAGCCATGAATAGTGGAAATAAAAATATACGGCGATGCCAATCAGGATATATATCTTTTTGTGAATAAAGGTAGAATAAAAATGAACTTACAAATGCAAAGACAAAAAGAGCCATAATTGCGAAATAATTTTCGTATCCCCCCTGATGTTTTATGAAAATAAGTGGGACGTTCAAAATTCCAGCAAGCATAATGAAGGGATAAACAATATTACTGCTGAGGTGAAAGGTTGAATATATTTTTTTCTGTAAAGGCAAATCCGATTTCCAGACTTTCGGAAGAATTTTTTTACCTGTTTCTATGGCACCTTTAGTCCATCTGAATTGCTGCGATTTTAAAGCATTGATTTCGGAGGGCAACTCAGCTGGCGAGGTTACGTTGTTCAGAAATTTGAATTTCCAACCTTTCAGCTGTGCGCGGTAACTTAAATCTAAATCTTCGGTCAGAGTATCAGCTTCCCAGTTGCCTGCGTCGATGATACATTCCTTCCGCCATATACCGCCGGTTCCGTTAAAGTTTATAAAATAGCCTGCTTTGTTTCGAACGTTCTGCTCGATTACAAAATGCCCGTCTAAAGCCATTGCTTGTACGCGTGTCAGCAACGAGTAGTCGCTGTTCAGATGTTCCCAACGCGTTTGTACCATCCCAATTTTAGGATCGTTCAAGAAGTAAGGGAGCGTTTTCAAAAGAAAATCAGGTTTCGGAATAAAGTCGGCATCGAATATTGCAATGTATTCGCCGCGTGCAACTTCTAAACCTTCCTTCAAGGCGCCCGCTTTGTATCCTTGCCTGTTTTTTCTGTGTATATGTTTGATATTAAAACCTTTAGCCTGGTATTTTTTAACGACTTCAGCAACAAGGTCAACGGTGTCGTCGGTCGAATCGTCGAGTACCTGAATTTCAAAATTTTCAGGAAGATAGGCTATGTTACAAGTTGCTTCGATAACACGTTCGGCAACGTATCGTTCGTTGTAAAGTGGTAATTGGAATGTAACAAAAGGGAACTCGTTTAATTCGGGGAGTTTCTCTTCTGGTTTGTTTTTATTTTTTAAATATTGATATATCATCACAAACCCACTCGAACCAAACATAAATAATAGGGTGAGCGATAAGAAATATGAAACCATTATAAAATCAGCCATTTGTACTTTTTAATCCTTTAAATGTTAGTGTTGTTTACCAGTTTGCTACTGTTTCGAGTAAAATATCTTCTGTTAATTTATCTATAGTTGATTGTAAAGCTGCCTGCCGTGCTTCGGGACCTGTTGCTGCGTCGTATTCAGTCCAATTTGAAATTTGTTTGTCGAATATTATCCGTTTCAATTTCATATCAGTGAAAACAGCTTTAACAGTTACAGTAATTTTCCATTTTGTTACAGCTTCGCCTGCAGCCACAACCGAAGGAATGTTTTGAACTGAAACAATAGTGCATACTAATTTTGAATCCGATACACGTTCATCGGTTAATTCGAAGCTATTATCTTTTCTAAATTTTTCAATCGTTTTGTTTGTAAAATTTTCGCGTAAACCTGCCTCGCCGAAACCGCTTTGGTCATCGAATAGCGGAATAGCTATCGATTTTAAATGAGGCGGTACCGAACCACCTTTAAACGAATAACAACCGCTTAGGGAGTTAAAAATAATAAGGAGAATTAGAACGATAGTAATATTTTTTAAATTATTTACCATTCAGCCCAAATTCATTTATTTTTCTGTATAATGTTCGTTCGCTGATGTTAAGTTTCTTTGCAGCCAAACGACGGTTCCCATGATATTTTTGCAATATTTTAATGATATATCTTTTATTCATTTCATCCAACGTAAGGTCTTCGTCGTACGAACTATTGTTGGTTTCTAAATAAGATTCAGGAATAGCTGGTTTCGATTCAGCATAATTATTGATGAACTGTTTGATAGCAACAACATCGTTTTTAATTTCGAGTAAAGCACGGTAAATCAGTTCGCGTTCAACTTGCTCGGAAGTTTTGTGTGTGTGAACCGGCAAGTTTCGCTGTGGTTGTACAAATTCGATTTGATAAGTATTAAGCTGTTTGAGTACATCGTTTGCATCAATGAGATTTCCTTTATTGATAACAAAAAGACTTTCGAGTGTATTTTTTAGCTCTCGCACGTTTCCGTCCCAGCGGTGGTTAATTAATACCTCTATCGCCTCCTTCGAAAAGCCTTCGACATTAATATTATTCCGTTCAGCAAAATTATTGGCGAAATATTCTATGAACAGAGGAATATCCTCCTTACGGTCTCTTAACGGAGGGATATGTATATTTATCGAACGCAGACGGAAGTAAAGGTCTTTCCGGAAACTGTTTTCCCTTACGCCAAATTCTAAATTCCGATTAGTAGCAGCAATAATGCGAACATCTACCTTGCGAGTGATATTCGAGCCGACGCGCATAAATTCGCCGTTCTCTAACACTCTCAGAAATTTTGCTTGAGTACTTAATGGAAGTTCGCCTATCTCGTCTAAAAAAATTGTTCCACCGTCGGCAATTTCAAAATAACCTTTTCGCGTTTCTCCGGCTCCTGTGAACGAGCCCTTTTCGTGTCCAAATAATTCACTCTCTATGATACCTTCGGGAATGGCACCGCAATTTACTGTAACCATAGGTTTATGCGAACGCAAACTTGAACTATGCAGTGCTTTTGCAATTACTTCTTTGCCAACTCCACTCTCGCCGGTAATCAATACTGTAATATCAGTCGGCGCAACCTGCTTAATTATCTGCCTGATTTCCTGAATCGCAATGGAATTGCCGATGATGCCTAATGTATTTTTGATTTCTTCGTTCAATATTTTTGTACTGTAATTGCTTCGATGTTATATTTTTGTTTAATGTCGAAGGCAAGTTTTACTGCCTCTTCTGCAGTTTGAAAATTTCCGACCCACACTAAGAAAAGTTTTTTTCCAGCTCTAACTCTGTTTGCAATCTCCACATCATAATTTAAATTAACAAAATATGATTTCAACTTTTCAGCATTCTCCAAAGTCGAAAAAGCACCAACTTGGATTGTATAGACTGCACTTGAAATTGGTTCGATTGCTGGTTTTTTAGTTTCAGTTACAGGCGGAGGTGGAGGTTGTTCGATGACCGGAGCTGGTGTTGCAATTTTTTCGGGTTGTTGTTTCGCCTCCGACGATTTCACAGTTAGATATGGTGAATCAGGATAATTCTTTTTTAACTGAGCCATCTTTAATTCGGCAGTCCGATATAAACCAATAGCATAATAGTATTGATAAGTGTAATAAAGGGCATCGTCAGCCCATTCGCTATTTGGAAAGTTATCTAAAATTGTTTGGTACACTTTTACTGCCTCAATTCCATCCTCGGCTAACCTCCCCTGCAAAAATAAAACTCCTGGATGGTTAGGCGATTTGGAGAAAAGCGATGCTGATTCTGTTAAAACTCTATCGGTTTCGCCCTGCTCGATAAGTTTAATAAATTGTATAACTTGCTCATCGACAGATTGCGAAAAGCCTGTCTGTAAAATAAAAACTAAAGCGATAATAATTGAAGTTGTTAAATTTTTCTCAACGAGTTGCCTACGGCATCGTCCTACGGACTCGTAGAGTAGATGAGTTGTCAACATTTAAATCTCCTAAGATTGTTTATAAAATTTGATCTGCCCGTTGTAAATCCAATTCTGCTTACGGGCTTGCGAACAGAGTGGCTGAACTGACACGGGAGATTTGCACTTCAGTATATTCACCGATGCTGCATCCATTTTTTGGGAAAACTACTTTTTTATTTCTGTCGGTTCTGCCTTTTAATTCGTCTTTTGTTTTTTTACTGTATCCTTCGATCAGTACTTTAACCTTTTTGCCGATTAACTTGGAGTTGTTAGCCAACGAAATTTTATTTTGCAATTCGATAATTTCGTTCAAGCGGCGGATTTTTTCTTCATAAGGAACATCATCAGGGACTGAATAAGCTTTCGTATTTTCGCGTGGTGAATATGCGAACATAAATGCTCCGTCGAATTTTACTTCCTTTAAAAGTGCGATTGTAAGTTGATGATCGGCTTCCGTTTCGCTCGGATATCCGGTAATAATATCTGTAGAAAGGGATACTTCAGGAATCCGATTTTTAATTTTGCTGATTAGTTTGTAGTAGTATTCGGAGTCGTGATTACGATTCATTAAACTCAAGATTCTATCCGAACCCGATTGGACAGGGAGGTGAATGTATTTAGCGATATTTGGCTCGGCTGCGATTGTGTCGATTAGCTTGTCCGACATATCTTGTGGATGCGACGTGGTGAAAAGAATTCTGATATTCCTATCAACTTGGGCAGTCTGCTTAAGTAAGTCGGCAAAATCGAAATCGCCATCGGAGTATGAGTTAACATTTTGTCCTAACAAAGTAATTTCTTTGTAACCATCTCGTGCAAGAGTTTTCACTTCGTTGATTATATTTTGCAATGGTCGGCTTCGCTCTCTGCCTCGTGTGAAAGGGACGACGCAGAAGGAACAAAATTTATCGCAGCCACGCATTACTGTAATCCAAGCACTGATTCCGCTTTTTCGTAGCGGAGTAATGTCGTCGTAGTTTTCAACTCGCGAAAGTTGGACAGCGATTCCTTTTTCGCCATGCCAGGCTTTGCTGACTAAATCGGGCAACTTGCGGTATTCATCAGGTCCGACTACAAAATCGGTGATACTATAGTTATTGAAGTTAAATTTTTCGTCAGTGAGTAGTTTTGTGCGAAATTTTTCAGCCATACACCCTAAAACTCCAACCACCAGATCCGGGTTATTCGTTTTGTGTCGTTTGAATTCACCGAGCCTCCCAATAATCCGCTCTTCTGCATTCTCGCGGACACTGCAGGTGTTTACTAAAATCACATCCGCTGATGAAATATCATCAATTATCTCATAACCTTCTTTTTGTAAGATGCTAAGAACAATTTCTGAGTCGGCTACATTCATCTGGCAGCCGTATGTTTCGATATATACTTTTTTTCCATTCATAATCGGGGTTTTTTCCAAAATTGCTTTAGGAATATACAAAACGACTGACAAAAAGACAAATCAATATCTTTTGCAATAAATAATCAAAATAAATAGATGACATTTCGACAGGCAGGAGGTCGGATTAAAAATCCGACCTACATTGCATTTTTCAAATCTTCAATGATATCATTTACCTCTTCAAGTCCTACCGAAATTCTAACCAAGCCATCGGTTACACCAATCTTTTTGCGCTGTTCGGGGGGGATTGATGCGTGTGTCATAGTTGCAGGATGCGAAATAAGTGTTTCAACTCCGCCTAAACTTTCAGCTAATGCACACACTCGAACTTTCCTCAGAAATTTTTTGGCTGCATCTAAACTTCCTAAATCGAATGATATCATCCCTCCAAAATTTTTCATCTGCTTTTTTGCCAATTTATGTTGTGGATGCGAAGCGAGTCCGGGATAATAAACTTGTTTAACTTGTTTCTGTTTTGCCAACCATTGAGCAACTTGCATAGCCGATTTACCGTGATGTTCCATTCTGACTGCAAGTGTTTTAGTTCCGCGCAAACACAACCACGCATCGAATGGACTCAGAATACTACCGATAGCCTTTTGGAAAAATCGTAAACGCTCTGCAATCTTCTTGTTGTTTGTTACTACAATTCCGCCGACCATATCGCTGTGTCCGTTCAGATATTTAGTTAGAGAGTGCATCACGATATCAATTCCATAATTTAGTGGCTGCTGTAAATATGGTGTTGCAAAAGTATTATCTACAACCGAAATCACACCTTCGGCTTTTGCCAATTTTGCTATCGCACCAATGTCGGTAATTTCCATCGTCGGATTAGTAGGTGTTTCGATGAAGATCATTTTTGTGTTTTGCTTAAGGGCCTTTTTTACATTGGCGATGTTGGTAGTATCAACGAAATCGAACTCGAGCCGCCATTCTTCCCAAATATTTTTTGCGATGCGATATGTTCCACCATAAACGTTGTGCGATATGATGACATGATCCCCCATTTTTAAAAGTCTGAATATTGAATCAATCGCTGCCATCCCTGAACCGAAAGCCATACCTTCAGTGCCGCATTCAAGTGCGGCTATGTTCTGCTCGAGGGCAGTACGGGTTGGGTTTGATACACGCGAGTACTCGTATCCTTTATGCTTGCCTAATTCTTCCTGTACGTAGGTCGATGTAAGATAAACAGGCGTCATCACTGCACCAGTTGTTGGGTCGGGTTCTTGACCGGCATGAATCGCTTTTGTTGCGAAGCCAATTTCTTTTTTTGTTTTCATATTTTTTACTTTCAGTTATTATTTAATATTTTTCTTTTTCCAAAGTTTTTGAATTTCGACGGCAATTAATACAACCGATGATAACAATAGTGTTAATAGTAATTCTGTTAGAGTTAGCGGTTCGGTATGGAAGATAGGATTAAAAAATGGAATATATACTACAAGTAATTGCAAGATGATGTTTAACACAATAGCAGCTAAAAGAGGTTTGTTAGTGAATAAACCAATTTTGAATATCGAATCTGTAGATGAGCGTACACTCATCACAACCGACATTCTCCCTATAACAAGAGCAGTGAAGACCATAGTTTGCCAAGCCATATCTTTACTGATTGCGAGAGCTTGGAAAAGAATAGCTGAAACTCCTATAATTAAACCAAAGATAATTATAAATGCTCCAGTGCCATGTGCAAAAACGCTTTCGTTCGGATTTCTTGGGGGTCGTTTCATTATATTTCGTTCGGCCGGCTCTGCTGTAAGAGCGAGTCCAGGAAGGCTATCGGTAAGTAAGTTCATCCATAAAATTTGTATCGGAAGCATAGGCAAGGGAAGTCCAAAAAATGGAGCTAGAAAAATTGCCCAAAGCGTTCCGGCATTTGAAGTCATTGTATATTTTATAAATCTGAGTATGTTGTCGTAAATTATTCTTCCTTCTTTAACGGCTTTAACAATAGTGGCAAAATTATCATCTAAAAGAATCATTGCTGAAGCTTCTTTCGACACAGCCGTTCCTGTAATACCCATTGCAATTCCAATATTTGCATATTTTAAAGCCGGCGCATCGTTAACACCGTCGCCAGTCATAGCTACAAATTGTCCTTTGTCTTGTAGGGCTCTTACAATTTTTAGTTTTTGATCGGGAGCCACACGCGCATAAACACTTATTTCTTCCACCACTTTTTCAAATTCCTCTAAGGGCAATTCTTCTAAAACTCTACCTGTGATAATTTCTTTAGAAGTATCTTCGATAATATTTAATCGTTTAGCAATAGCGAAAGCTGTTAGTGGATGATCGCCAGTTATCATCACAGGTTTAATTCCCGCAGTTTTACAGAGAGCTACGGCTTCTTTTGCTTCTTCACGTGGTGGGTCCATCATTCCAACTAATCCCAAAATTGTAAGCTTCGTTTCAACATTTTCAGGAGTTAAATTTTTGGGAATTGAATCCCAATTTTTCATAGCAATGCAAAGAACTCTTAATCCATCGGCAGCCATATTATCGTTTAGTTTAAGGAGTTCTAATTTATCGACCGGCTTTAAACCTTCGGAGGTTAGTATGTTTTCAGCTTTTTCGATTAGAACATCGACAGCCCCTTTTGTGAACGAAACAAACTGCTCGCCTATTTTTTGATGCTCCACCTCTGTCGAATTCTTATGAAATGTTGTCATACACTTTCTATCTGAATCGAAAGGGAGTTCAGCAATACGTGGAAAATTTTTCTCTAATTCTAATTTATCGAACTGATATTGCTTTGCGAATGCATAAAGAGCAGTTTCGGTTGGATCGCCTATTAATTTTTCTTCAGCGTCCTGTCGGGCATCGTTACTAAGTGCCAGTGCCACCATAAAGTAATTGAGTGGGGCACTTTTATTTGTGTCGCTTATAATATTTTTTTGAAAATTTGTGTCAGTAAGTTTGATTAAGTTTTTATCCACGAAAATTTCTTCGACAGTCATTTTATTAAGTGTAAGTGTGCCGGTTTTATCCGAGCAGATAAAAGTAACCGAGCCGAGGGTTTCGACTGCAGGGAGTTTTCTGATGAGTGCGTTCAGTTTTACCATTTTCTTTGCACCAATTGCTAATGCAATGGTAATAACTGCCGGTAATGCTTCGGGGATAGCGGCAACAGCAAGACTAATTGAAGTTAAAAACATCAGCATTAGATCTTCGCCACGTAATAAACCTGCAGTAAAAACAATTGCACAAATGAGAAGGATAACGAGAGCAAGCTTTTTACCGAAGAGTGTAAGACGTTGTTGAAGAGGAGTTTTAACATCTCTGTCGTCTTGAAGTAGCTCGGCAATCTTTCCCATTTCTGTATTCATACCGGTATTAATTACTATACCGGCGCCTCGGCCATAAGTTACTACAGTTCCTTGATACCCTAAATTTACTCTATCACCGATTGAAAGATGTTCATCATGAAGGCGTGCAATATTTTTTTCGACAGGAACCGATTCCCCCGTAAGTGCGGCCTCTTCTATTTTTAAATTGGCTGCATCAAAAAGTCGGAGGTCGGCAGGTATTATTTGTCCTGTCTCGAGTATAACGATATCTCCCGGAACAACCTCGGCAGCTGGTATGTTGCTGTGAAGCCCATCGCGAACTACTGTGCAAAAAGGAGCAGCCATTTTTCTGAGTGCTGCCATTGCTTTTTCGGCTCGATACTCCTGAATAAATCCAATTATTGCATTTAATATCACAATTGCTAAAATTGCTGCTGCATCGGTAGGTTTGCCAACTATCCCAGCTATGAATGCTGCAGCAATTAATACTATTATCATAAAATCCTTGAATTGATCAAGGAACATTATTATTGGATGTTTTTTCTTCTTCTCTTTTAACTCGTTGTAGCCATATTCTTCGAGTCGCCTCTTTGCCTCGGTGGATGATAAACCACTAAGTGATGTGTTAAGATCCGCTAAAACCTGTTCTATTTCTTTTTGATGCCAATGCATTGATTTAGTTTCGAACATAAAATCGGAGTCAGTTAATGAATGAAAAATTTTAAGATTTTCACTTTTTCTTTCCTTTTATAAAACCTTTTGTTTTTATTTCTCTGTAGCTGATAAGAATAAGTGTAACGAGAGTGATCGGTAAGATAAATAGAAACATCACTTCGCTGAAAGCCGATAGCATATCGTGTTGGGTAGATTTTAAAAATAAGTATAAAAGATAAGCGAAGTAGTAGCCGAAAAACAAAGCCCCTTCCCATCGCGAAATTTTGTTAGCTGTAAAAAAGATGGGGAGGCAGGCAACTGCTACAGCAGTCATTATCGGTATATCAAAATTTAGAGCTGCTGGCGATACTCTAATTCCGTTTGGTGCAACAATACTCGTTAAACCGAGAACCGATAAAATATTAAAGATGTTGCTTCCTACAACATTCCCAACGGCGATATCCTTTTCGCCTTTGATTGCCGCTACGATCGAAGTAGCAACTTCGGGTAACGAGGTTCCTGCCGCAACTACTGTTAAACTAATTACTAATTCACTTACACCATAAAACGTAGCTATATCAACAGCTCCCTTAACCAGCCAGTTCGATCCTAAAACTAAAAAAGCTCCCCCTGCGATGATTAATAATATCTGAATTATAATTGAATGCTTACTCTTAATTTTTTTGATACCAAATTCTTTCTCATACTCTTCTTGTATCATTTTGCTTTCTTTTCGACTCTGTTGTATCGAAAATATTGTGTAAGCAATTAAAATCAGAAATAGTATGATTCCGTCGGTTAGGTTTATAATTCCGTCTAACGATAATATCCAAGCGAGGACAGAAACCACAATCATTAGAGGTACATCGATTTTAATTAATTGTTGTTGAACTATGAGGGGTGTGATGAGAGCAGAGATGCCTAAAATAAAAAGAATATTAAATATGTTGCTACCGACTACACTCCCAACAGCTATATCGGGTTGACCTACATAAGCGGAGTGTACTCCTACAGCCAGTTCGGGGGCACTTGTTCCATAAGCAACTACAGTTAAGCCAATTACAAGTGGAGAAATTCCGATTAATGTAGCAATCTGCGAAGCACCCCTTACCAATAATTCGGCTCCGATTATTAACAGAACAAGCCCTAAAATAAACAATGTGAAAGTTAACAGATCCATTATCGCGACATATATTCAATCACGTCGTATCGTGTTACAATCCCTACAATTTTTTTATTTTCCTCAATAAGGACAGCCGAATTTTTCTTAGTTAATAATTCGACTGCATGTTCGATAGGTGCTTCGATGCCAATGATAGGATATGTGGGTTTCATAATTTGGCTTATAGGTTTATTGAGGAGAGCTGAGTTTTCGAGTACTGCCGACATTAAATCGCCATCGTCGATACTGCCTACCGATTGCCCATTGTCGATTACCGGAATCTGAGAAACATCGAATCTTTTAATCAGATCGAATGCGTGTTTGACAGAAGCAGACGAATCGACAGAAATCAGCTGAGGCAGGTTTTTGGCTTTACCTTGAATTACAAAGCGCATTGTAACTTTTTCGGGGATCAATAAACCGTGCTCGCGCATCCAGTTGTCGTTGTACATTTTGCTCAGGTAACGCTCGCCAGTATCGGGAATTAGGACTACGATAGTTTGTTTTTCGTCCAAACGTTCTGCGAGTTTTAGTGCAGCAGCTAAGGCAGTTCCTGACGAGCCACCCGAAAAAATTCCTTCCTCACGAGCTAAACGCCTTCCAATTGTAAAAGATTCTTTATCAGTTACCTCGATTACTTCATCAACATAATCCAGATGCAATGTTCCCGGAATCCAGTCCAAGCCAATCCCTTCAACCTTGTATGGTTTGAAGGTATCAGGAATTTTTTTTGTTTTCACGAAGTCTCTCAATATCGATCCAGTCGGATCGGCAGCGATAATTTTAATTGCTGGATTTTTTTCCTTTAAAAATTTCCCAACTCCACTTATCGTACCACCTGTACCTACTCCAGCTACAAAGTAATCGATTTGTCCACCGGTTTGTTCCCAAATTTCAGGTCCTGTTGTTCGGTAATGTGCTTCGGGATTTTTTTGATTGTAAAACTGATTAGCTAAAATTGAATTCGGAGTTTCGCGAACGATACGCTTGGCTACCTCGGTATAGCTTTCTGGTGACTCGTGAGCAACTGCTGTGGGGGTAATAATCACTTCGGCGCCAAAAGCTCGTAATAATTGAACTTTCTCGTTACTCATTTTATCAGGTATTGTAAAAATACATTTATAATTTTTAACAGCTGCTGCAATTGCAAGTCCAACACCTGTATTTCCCGATGTAGCTTCAACTATTGTTCCCCCTGGTCGAAGCCGGCCATCACGCTCTGCATCCTCTATTATCTCAATTCCTATCCTATCTTTCACAGAGCTGCCGGGATTAAAGAATTCCAACTTCAGGAAGATTTGTGGTTTATAACCTTTCGAAATTTTATTTAATTTTACGATAGGTGTATTACCAATTGTTTTTAAAATGTTTTCTTTGATATCCATTTATTAAGTTGTTAATAGTTGCTTTTATCTATTCATCATACTGGCAGCAAAGCCGGCACCGAAACCGTTGTCGATGTTCACAACCGTAACTCCTGAAGCACAGGTATTGAGCATTCCTAATAAAGCAGCAACGCCACCGAAACTTGCACCATATCCACCTGAGGTTGGCACAGCAATCACCGGAACATCAACAAGTCCACCTACTACACTTGGTAGCGCACCTTCCATCCCTGCAACTACTATAATTACATTTGCTGCCATTATTTTATCGTAGTTCGAAAACAAACGGTGAATTCCGGCAACTCCAACATCGTAGAGGCGTTCTACCGGATTTCCTAACATTTCCAAAGTAAGGCAGGCTTCTTCTGCAACAGGTATATCAATCGTTCCGGCAGATATAACGAGAACCTTTTTTTTATTTGCCGCAGGTTTTGAAGGTTTGTTTGCATAAATGATGCGAGCAACTTTATCGTATATTGCCTTTTTTGTTTTTTTCTGTACAGCTCTGAATTGTTCAGGAGTCGCACGCGTTGCAAGCAGTGGTTGGTTTCGTTCAATGATTTTTGCTGCGATGACTGCAACTTGTTCGGCAGTTTTTCCTTGGCAGAGTATAACTTCCGGAAATCCTTTGCGAATAGCCCTGTGATGGTCGATTGTTGCAAAACCTACCGACTCGGATGCAAAAGTTAATAATGTTTTTAACAGCTGCTCCTGCGATACTTTGCCGCTTTTGTAATCAGTTAATAGTTTTGAAAGATTTTCTTTGTTCATAATGGCAAAAATATAGTTATTTTCAGGTTTATAAGCAAAGATAAAATTAATTGTGTTCAAATTTTCTGCAAGCGTAGTTAAATGTAAGGATATATAGTAAATTACATTTTATTAATCTTTTTAACTTAGGAGAAAATATGCATCGTTTACTTTTAATTTTGTGTGTATCATTTTTAACAAGTGCACCATCAGCGTTGGCGATGGGGGACTCGCTCGATTTTAGTTATTTCGAATTTAGTATGCTTCGTACGGGTATCACGATGCCCGAAAAATACAAATTAGTCGATCCTGTATATCACACTGGTTTCGGAATTGGCTCAAGTTCAAATGTAAAAATTATCGATGAAATCGAAGTTGGACCTGTAGGAAAATTATGCCTCAATTTAGGAAGAGACCTATTAATTGGTTTTACTTCTGGTGAAATGGTTGTAAATTCAACTCCGATTATTTCTGATACGAGCTTCAAGTATCCATCCGATTTAAAAACACCTCACGATGTAAATCACTTAACCGGAATTTTAGATTTGTACTCTTTGAATGTGAATGCCGAATACCATTTACCTTTGTTAGGTGAACGTGCTTTAATCGGACAGTTTGCAGTTACATTTTTTAATATAGGTGGAACGATTTCGTATATGAAAGGGGGCGTTTTTAAGGATAAGTTCTTTGGTGTAATTAATTTACTCCCATTTTATATCCAGCCATCCGTCAAGCTAAAATTAAAAGGTGCGACTATCGGAATTGGGCTATTTATCAATCCCTATAGTTTTTTAGAATACCGCTTTGGTCCTGAACATTTCTATGCCGATGATGAAAAGGGGGTAAAATCGAATTCAACACAAATTACAAAATATGCAGTCCAGATATTTTTGAGGTACTAATTATTTGATTATCGTCTAAAATCTTGTTATTTTCTTTCTGCGTTTATTTTTAATAAAGAGATTAATAAGTGAAAGACGATACTAATACAGAAAAAAATAAAGAATTATATCATCAAGAATTGAATGAATTGATGCTTCGCCGGCGTGAAGAGCTAAATGAGCTAATTGCCCGCGGTATCAATCCATATCCTTATGGATTTGAGAGAAAAAATTACACAAAAGAAATACAGGATAATTTTAAAGACGATTCACCGCAGACTGATATTTCGGTAGCCGGCAGAATTATGTCGATTCGCCGAATGGGCAAAGCTTCGTTCTGTCATATCCAAGATTCAACCGGGAAAATTCAGATTTATCTTAAAAAAGACGAACTCGGCCAAACTTACGATGCATTCAAGTTGATGGATATTGGTGATATAATCGGTGTAAAGGGATACAGTTTCAGAACCAAGATGGGGGAGATTTCGATTCATGCCCAGAGTTTAGAACTTCTATCAAAATCGTTGCGACCGCTTCCAATTGTCAAAGAAAAAATTGACGAAGCGGGCAATAAAATTATATACGATCCTTTTTCAGATAAAGAACTTCGCTATCGCCAACGATACGTGGATTTAATTGTGAACTCAGACGTACGAGAAGTTTTTGTTAAACGCTCGAAAATTATTAGTGCCATCCGCGAATTTTTAAATGAAAGAGGTTATCTTGAAGTTGAAACTCCTATTCTTCAACCATTATACGGTGGTGCGTTCGCCCGTCCGTTTGTTACACATCATAACGCTTTAGATATCGATCTATATTTGAGAATCGCTAATGAACTTTACTTAAAACGACTGATAGTCGGTGGCTACGATGGCGTCTATGAATTCGCAAAAGATTTCCGAAACGAAGGAATGGATCGAACCCATAACCCAGAATTCACGATGCTTGAACTTTATGTAGCATACAAAGATTATATTTGGATGATGGAACTGGTCGAACAACTTATTAGCCATACCGCTCTCAAAGTTCACGGCACTACAAAAATTCGAGTCGGAAATAACGAAATCGATTTTACCCCACCTTGGACTCGTTTAACGATGTACGATGCAATTAAGCAATTTACCGGAAAAGAGATAAGTAATTTATCCGAAATCGAGCTGCACAAGTTAGCAAAGGAGTTACATGTAGATGTTGATCCTGATGCAAACGGAGGTAAAGTTATCGATGGAATTTTCGGTGAACTCGTCGAACCAAATTTAATCCAACCTACATTCATCACCGATTATCCAATCGAGATGTCGCCCCTTGCAAAAAAACATCGCTCAAAAAAAGGAGTTGTCGAACGCTTCGAAGCAATTGTTAATGGAAGCGAACTATGCAATGCTTTCTCAGAACTCAACGACCCAATCGATCAGCGTGCTCGGTTCGAAGAACAGGCTAAACTTCGTGCACAAGGTGATGAAGAGGCAAACGTGTTAGACGAGGATTTTCTTAGAGCTCTCGAATACGGTATGCCTCCGACTGCAGGTTTAGGTATAGGTATCGATCGACTTACGATGATACTGACAAATCAAGAATCAATCAGAGATGTATTATTTTTTCCACAAATGAAACCGGAGTAAATAAGATGCGTGTTTTAATTTTTATTACATTGATATTAATTTTATTTTTCCAAACAGCTTTTAGCGGTATATATGGTATTCTCGAAGGGACAATAAAGGATAAGGAAACTGGGCAAGTTTTGCCCGGTGTAAATGTATTGATAGTTGGTACTACTATGGGGACTGTTTCAGATGCGAATGGTTATTACCAGATTTCAAATGTTAAAGCAAGTACTTACGATGTGCAATTCTCCCTTATAGGATACCGAACAGCTATACAAAAAGGTGTTACTGTTGTTCCTGATTTACGCACTAAAATAAATGTATTACTTACCTCCACCGACATCGAGTTAAACGAAATCGAAGTCATCGCCGAACGTCCGTTGATACAGCGCGACGTAACCTCGACTACATATAACGTAGGTAGTGTTCGTCTCGAAAAACTTCCTGTAACTTCTATGCAGGAAGTCTTAACTCTGCAACCGGGAGTTACGCTCGAAGGTCACGTTCGAGGGGGTAAAACTTCGGAAGTCCTCTACTTTGTCGACGGGTTGCCAATACAAGATGTAATTGGCGGTGGTGCCGGTGCCGAACTTCCTAAAAGTGCAATTACAGAAATGAGTATTCAAACCGGAGGCTTCGATGCTGAATATGGAAACGCATTGTCGGGAATTGTAAACATCATCACAAAAACTAGTACCGATAGGCATAAATTTCAAGTTCGACTCGATAAAGATAATTGGTTTGGCGGAAAGCAGGTAAGTAAAGTTACCGATGCTGAAATATCGGCAAGCGGTCCGATTATACAAAATTTTGGTTATTTTACTGCATTCAATTTACATTTAACTGATACACGGTGGTGGCAGGACTTTCAGCACTTTTTCAAACATCCAATTCAACGTGAATTATCAAACTTCTCAAAACTCGATTACAATTTTGGAAATGGTAAGCGATTAAGTTTATCGTCTCTTTCTTCATTCAAGCGATGGCGCGACTATGAATTTAGCTGGCGTTTTAATCTTGATGGGTTACCTCCACGCTCAAGAGATGCTATTCGAGTATCAGCTGCTTGGAATCATTCCCTCTCTGAAAAAACTTTTTATAATGTCAGTTTAAGTTTATATTCATTAAATCAAAAGATCAACGAAGGTTCGAAAAATAGTATTGACACTTCAGTCTATCAATACGATTTTTATTTACAATACATTACTGAAGGGAATAGAGCTTGGTGGGTAAATCAACATCAAAATATTTATACTTTGAAAGCTGATATCACTAGTCAAATATTTAAAAATCATATACTTAAAGCAGGGATTGAATTTAACCAGTACTACATATTTTCAGATATTATAAAATATGAACCGAAGAAAACATACTTTGGGAAACCATTGCCTGGTGAACCTCTGCTAAATTTTTCATCTAATTACAAATACTACCCAAGAAGTGGAAGTGCTTATGTCCAGGATAAATTCGATGAAGAAGGGCTAACCCTGAATATCGGTGGAAGGTTTGATTTTCTGGATCCGGCAGCTGAACGGCCTGCATTAGAGTTGGTTCCCATAAGTGAGGATGAATACCGACAGGATATAAAAGGGTATGTAAAATCAAAATTTAAATATTCAATCAGCCCGCGTATAGGAATTTCTGCTCCCATCGATGTTAATGGCTACATATTTATTAATTATGGGGAGTATTTCCAGTTTCCATTATTTGATTATTTATACTCTGGATTGAATAATGTAGCCCTTTCGAAAGGGGCAAAAGCGTTGGTAGGGAATCCCGATTTGCTTCCTGAAAAAACCAAAGCATGGGAGATAAGTATAAAGTATATTTTTGCTGAGAATTACGTTGTAGGTGCTACATATTTTAATAAAACAACAACAAACCAGATTGATACAAAAACCTTGATACCTACAAACAGCCGCGTTGCAGGTGACTATGGTTTCGCTGAGTATGTAAATAATCCATATGGAGAATCGAACGGTTTTGAAGTTACACTGTCCCGAGATCATGGTTCGATTATTACTGGTTCGTTGTCGTATACATTTATGATTGCACAAGGATTAAGTGAATATGCAAATCAAAGTTTGAATTACGCTCAATGGGGATTCCCACTTTATCCAAAACCATTTTATTTAAGTTGGGACCAACGACATACAATAAAAGGTATCATAGAGTTAGCATTGCCACAAGAACTTATAACCAATATCCTATTCCAATATAATACCCCAAGACCTTACTCGTATTATCCTACAAAAGATGGCTTCAATCCTCCTGTTTCGGAGAAAGATCCAAGGGCAGCAATACCTTTCATTCCGAATAACGCGAGGATGAAAGAATATCTAAATATTGATTTGAAGGCATCAAAAAAATTCGTATTTGATTTTATTAAAAATTTTACTTTCCACATTTATGTTGATGTCAGGAATTTACTCAATTCAAAAAATGTGAGATGGGTTGATTCGAACGGTAGGATTGGCGGTGAATTAGATGATCCATCAGCATATTATAATCCGCGCCGAACACGTGTTGGTTTGAAAGTAGAATTTTAAGTGAGGTAACTAATTTATGATTTCAAAAATAGTTTTATTTTTTCTTATTATCGGAATTTCAATCTCTTGTAACGAGGTATTGCCTCCATATAATCCGCCGCCTCAACCTTTTAGTGCTAGGATGTATCATTACCCCCCACATAAGGATATAGACACACTTCGCATATTCGAAAACCACTATTATGTGCCACCAAGAATTACTTATTATGATAGTACAGTTCTGTTTAGAATTGGTGCTGTTCATCAATATGAAGAAGTTTTAGAAGATGTTGCTGATATAAAAGGCTATCTTGAAATTTACGACATTGCACAAACTGAAAGGAGAGTAAGAATTCCTATAGACAATCGTAATTCACAAAGCCAATATATGTCAGGTGGAATTATTACGCTAGCTAAAGGTGATACTTTTTGGTTGTCTGTAAATTGGAATGGTAAGTTCCCAAATAATTTATTTCCATTTGACGGAAAGCGAAGAAGTGATGTCCCAGGCACCGGAGGTACTGTGGGTAATTATGAGGTAGTCACTTTTAAGGCGAGTTCATATATTCAATTATTTGCTAAAATTGGCGGTGTATTTACAAGCCCAATTGAATTCAAGATTGTATTTAATGCTTCTATGAGCTGGCCACCATAATAAATTAATAACTACAATGAAGAATATATTCTATTTATTTTTAACAGGATTAATTGTTTTTGTTCCTGCGTGTGATGAATCATTACCAGAATACACTGAGCCAGAAAACGTACTTATTGGCAAGATTATTGGGCCAGTTGAAAATACTACTTATTCGATTGTTATTCATGAAAATCACGAATACGATCCTCCAGCCATTAGTTTTCGTGGAGATAGTACAATAATTTTCAGGTTAGAAGTTCTAAATACATACGATGAGGTAATTGCCGAATCTACTTTTGTCAGCGGCTATGTCAAAATTTGGCTTGCTACGGACAATGAAAATGAAATAATCCAAAACATTGTACCTTCTGATTTAATTCAATACTCACCAGTACTCGAAATTCCTGCCGGTGGAAAAGTGTATTTGGATGTTAAAGTAAAATTTCGTAATACAAGGGGCGATTATATTTGGTTGGGAAAATCGCGGATCGAATATCCGATTGGTACTGTAACATATTTACCAATTAAATTGAAAGCTAAATCTTATATTCGCTTATACAAAAAATTAGGGCCGATTGTAACACCTGAAATAAATTTCACTTTATCGGTAAGTGGCACAGTATTTTACCCTGGTACAGCGTCTTATTATGAAGTTAAAAAAACAAAATGAACAATATAAATTTAGTTTTCGCAGTTCATAACCATCAACCAACAGGGAATTTCGATCACGTCTTTGAAGATGTATATCAAAAATCGTATAAACCTTTTTTAGAGACTATCGAAAAATTTCCAAGCATTAAAGTTACTCAACACTACACTGGAATATTGCTCGAATGGCTCATTAAGCATCACCCCGAATTCATCGAAAAATTGAAATATGCAATCGCTCGCCAACAAGTTGAACTCCTAACAGGCTCATATTACGAGGCAATATTATCTGTTATTCCTCCTCGCGATAGAATTCATCAAATCGAAAAACTTACAAATTATATCTCCGAAATATTCGAT
>CAMTVZ010000105.1:0-6934 GCA_947085285.1 uncultured Ignavibacteriota bacterium | reverse complement strand
CCTAACGACGCTCTTCCGATCTCGAAACGCCCGACGAAATAAACCCGGCAAAATAAGAATCTTTTTCGTTTATTTCTTGCAGAGTGCTATCGGTTTTATTTAGAGTTGGAACAAAATTATTGCTTTGCCACCGCTCGTCGCGGAACGACAGGCTTGGTGTAACAGAAATATATCCGAATTTTGGTGATATGCTAATGCCGGAACTTTGATTTAATGCTTGTCGATTATCGCGTCTGAAAGTTTCAATATTTACAATCGGAATGGTTACAGGAATTTTTGCCCGACTGTTAGAAGCGTTTGCCCGATAATCGTATCCGATTTGTTCATACCAGAAAAGATCTCCAATTACTTTTTTTCTTCTAAACGGAAAACTTGTACTTCTATTAAAATTGATTGAAGGTAATACTTCATCAATTCTTCCATCTCTTAAATTCTGTGTACGCGATATATTTAGTGAGCCGCTATTTTTTGTTCCTTCCCAGGATTTTGAGATTGTAGCAGTTGAATATATAGTTTGCTGTAAGGCTTCCGATAAATTGTTAGTTAATCGGAAATTATTATTACTCATAAACGAAAAATTTACATCAGCACGCATCGTTGGATCAATTTCTTGATTGTGCCGCAGGTTTAAGTTGTAGGCTTCGTCTATAGAATAATTTGGATCGTTTTTTTCAGCTGTAATAAATCGCTTATACGTTCCTGAAATTGCACCGCTAAACTTATAACGAAGTACGTAGTTGAATTCAGAATTTACGACGTAGCTTCCTTGAGTGTACCAATCGCCGTGCAGAGCCAAATCGGTGTAATCGCTCATTGCCCAGTAGTAACCAATTTTTCTCAAGAATCGTCCGAAGGTTGCGTTATCGCCATAAGCAGGGGCGAAGAAGCCAGAACGTCGGCCACTTTTACTCGGAAACACACCGAAAGGGAGAGCGAAGACAGGGACATCGGCAATGTGAAAGTAAATTGGTTCCGCAATTACTTTGTCGCGCACAATCAGTTTCATTTTTGGGGATAGAAAATAAAAATGGGGTTGATCCTTATCGCAAGTAGTGTATCTACCATCGGCAATGAATAGCACATCTTTGCTCACCTTTTTAACTCGGCTGCCGTAGTAAATCCCTTCGTCCGATTTTGTATCGGCGAGTTTAATTGTACCCTTCTGAGTTCGGAAGTTGTATAAAAGTTCGTGTCCTCTAAATTCTTCGCCACCGTCAATCATTATCGGTGTGCCAGTATATTTTTTACCTGTTGTGTCGGCTGTATCGATGATGCCTGTTGCGTTCATCACTGCTGTGTGCCAGTTGATATTGATACGCTCCGATTTTAATTCCATCAATTTATATTTGATGTTCGATTTTCCATATAGCATCATCTTGCGCTCGGAAATTGAATAGACGATAGAATCTGTTGATGAATATGTAATGATTGTATCAATGCTGGATTGTTGCGGAGTTGTTTCGGCTATGAGTGTATCTTGGGCGACTGTTGTATCTGCGACCAAACTTGATTTCATCGTAATGAGAGTATCAGCAGATATATTTTCCTGCCCCAAAAGATAAGTCGTGTTGAGATTGGTTATTGATAGAACTAAAATTAAGAGTAAAATATTTAAAAAGTTTTGAAACATTAATGATTTTCGTTATTCATTTATTCATCACGAGACTAGCGGCGCCAAAAATTCCTGCTGTGTTGCCAAGTTTTGCAGGTATAACTTTCACATCGGGCTTGATAGAAGTTAAAACTCTGCTGCGGACAGAACTTGTAATGGCGTCAAACACAAATTTGCCAGCCGCCGAGATTCCGCCGCCGACAATTACAAATCTTAAATCGAGCACGTTTAAAACCGAAGCGATTGCAATACCTAACAAATTACCGGCTTCGGTTAATATTTCTATTGCAAACTTATCGTTTTGAGCTGCTGCGACCGAAATGATATACGGCTCAATCAAATCAAGGTTACCTTTTACGAGCTGAATAATTTTTGATGGAGGTGCATCTTTAGGGAGTTGATTAAGTTTTTGCCGCGTTCGCTCGGAAAGATATCGTTGTCCGATGTAACTTTCGATGCAACCTCGATTACCGCAATTACACAAAGGTCCGTTGTAATCAATAGTGATATGTCCGATTTCGCCGGCACCGCCAAAAGGACCGCGGTAAATTTTGTTATCGAGTATTATTCCGCCGCCTACACCGGTTCCCCAAATTACGAATAAAAAATTTTGAGAGTCGATTCCGGCACCGAATTTAGCTTCACCAAGCGCTGCGGCATTTGCATCGTTTTCAACAACAACCGGAATAGTAAATTCTTTTTTGATTACTTCGCCTAAATCAACTTCGCTCCAATCTGTAAAATTGGGTGGGTTTTTTACTGTGCTGTTATCAGTTTCAACTATTCCGGGGGCACCGATTCCGATACCAATAAATTCATCGTGCCGGTATTCTAACATCAGTTCTTTGATTATAAAATAAAGCTGCCGTAAAACTGCACCTGGACCTTGTAATGCGAGTGTATCAACTTTTTGCTGTGCAAGAATTTTAGTTGAGGCTACGTCAACAACTCCGCCTTTAATAGTTGTAGCACCGATATCGATTCCAATTGCGAGATTTCGTTTCATCTTTTCTTTTTTGTCCAAAGTTGATTTAATCTTTCTCTCAAAGTTTTTTCTCTACCGTAATCAGTTGGCTTGTAATAAATTTTGTCTTTTAAATTATCTGGAAGAAATTGCTGTTCTACAAAACCGTCTTGGTAATTGTGAGCATACTTATAATCTTTTGAGTATCCAAGTTCTTCCATCAATTTTGTCGGGGCGTTACGGATATGGAGCGGTACTGCTTCGTTTGGCAAGTTTCGTACATCAGCCAGAGCTTTTTCAATAGCGTTGTAAGAAGCATTGCTTTTCGGAACCGAGGCGAGGTATGTAGCGGTTTGTGAAAGCACGATACGTGCTTCGGGCATACCGATGTAATCGACGGCAGTGAAACAACTTGTAGCTAAAGTAAGAGAATACGGGTCGGCATTTCCGATGTCTTCCGATGCCAGCACAATCATTCTGCGGGCAATGAATTTTGGGTCTTCGCCAGCTTCTAACATTCGTGCGAGCCAATAAACGGCTGCGTCGGGGTCGCTGCCGCGAATGCTTTTTATGAAAGCTGAAATTATGTTATAATGTTCTTCGCCTGCTTTATCGTACTTGATTGCCTTCCGTTGGAACGCCGCCTCGATAATTTTTTTTGTAAGAACTTTTTCGCCCGCTTTGTTTTGCTTGATTAGATGTACACTCGTTTCAATTCCGTTTAATAAAATTCGTGCATCGCCGCCTGAAAGGAAAATAAGATGCTCGATTACATCATCCGGAAATTGCAACTTTTGTTTTTTTAGAAATTCATCATTATCGACAGCTTGATTTAATATTTGAATTAGTTCAACTTTCGAAAGAGGTTCGAGCACATAAACTTTACATCGCGATAGAAGAGGTGAGATAACCTCGAATGAAGGATTTTCGGTTGTAGCGCCGATTAGAGTTATTACCCCATCTTCAACGCTGTGAAGAAGTGCATCTTGTTGTGCTTTGTTGAAGCGATGAATTTCGTCGATGAAAAGTATTGTTTTTTTATTGAAATGCTTGCGGTTTGCTTCTGCCCGCTCGATCACAGTGCGAACATCTTTTACTCCCGAAGAAACTGCGTTGAGTTGAAAAAAATCGGCTTTTGTGTGGTTTGCAATTATGCGGGCGAGTGTGGTTTTGCCGCACCCCGGCGGTCCCCAAAATATTAGAGAAGGTAGTTCATCCTGCTCGATTAAAACTCGCAACGGCATTGCTTTGCCAACTAAATGTGCCTGCCCAACAAACTCATCCAAAGTTTTCGGACGTGCTCGCTCGGCAAGGGGTGCTTCTTTTCTCTGTTGCTTTTGTGGATGTAAATTATTTTTATCAAATAACTCCATTACTCCATCACTTGAATTATAGCCATACTTTTTACTCCTTCAGCTTGTAAATCGTTTCACCTTCTTTCACCATCCCGTGTTTTTCGCGAGCGGCTTTTTCAATTGCGAATCTATCATTATCGAGAGCTTTCGATTCTTGCTGAAGCCGTTTCTGTTCTTCTTCTGCTTCTTTAATTTTTTCGATCCACATTTTTTTCTCTTGTTCAAGTTGAAATCGTTTCAATGGTCCTTTGTCGCTGATGAAGAAAACGGTAATTAAAATCAAAAAAGGGATGATTCCAAACTTAAAAAGCTTATTTTTAAAAAGCTTTTTGGTCCATCGTTCGGGTTGCCGCCAAGTAGGATTTTCTTTTCTGTAAAACTGGTCGTCCATCGTAATCGAAATGTAACTCAAAAATTAAGATTTTGCAAGCATTGGTTTTGCGAACAGCACCTCAAGTTCAGTCCCTCTTTGAATCGTTTTTATAGCGGCGAAGTTGTTCGTTTCCATTAGTGTAAAAATATTTTCTTGTGTTGACCCAAAAAGTGGAAGTATATTTGGATGAATTTCGATTTGTACTACTCGCAATACCGGCGATGATAATATGGTTTCCATTCCACGCAACACATTCAACTCGGAGCCTTCAACATCAATTTTAATAGCGGTTGGAGAAAGAATCGAACTGTTTTTTACTAAATCGTCCCCTTTTTGCAGCCGAATTTTTTGCCCCTTCTCTGAAACCGGATAGTCGGTGCGAACAGCCAAACTGTGTGTTCCGATGTTCGCTGATTCTGAAGTATGTAATTCGGCAATACCTTCAGATTCGCCAAGGGCAATCTGCAATGGAGTTACATTCTTTAAATTATTTAGTTGAATATTTTTGACTAGAAGTTTGTAGGTGGATTTTTCTGGTTCGAAAGCAATAACATTTCCCTTATTAACTTTTAAAGAAGAAAGGATGGAATAAATTCCATAACTCGCTCCGATATCCCACACGATATCGTTCGGTTGTAGTTTATTTAAAAAAGTTTTCAAAACTTCCGATTCTCCTAAAAGCGATTCGATATCTTCTTTTATTTTAAAAGTCGGTGTACGAAATTTTGCATTCAAACCCGAAAATGTTAAATCGGTTACCGCATTGAAGAGAAAAATAAAATTATAGAATGAGCGGAGCGGCTTAAACAACCCAACCATCTTTAAAAATGCTGCAAGCTTCAATTTTATGTTTTTGAAATTCATATTTCTTTTCAAATATAAGAAATAATTGTTGAGTTTTGTAATATATGATTTTTGAAATTATATTGAACCGATGTTTATACCTACTACAAAAGAAGAAATAAAAAAATTAGGTTGGAACGAGTTGGATATAATTCTGATAAGTGGCGATACTTACATCGACAGCTCGTATAACGGTGCCGCCATCATCGGAAAACTGTTGATGAAATATGGATATAAGGTTGGTATAATTGCGCAACCGGATGTAAAGTCGGATATTGATATTACCCGACTCGGCGAGCCAAAATTATTCTGGGGGGTTACATCGGGTTGTGTCGATTCGATGGTTGCAAACTTTACTGCAACAAAAAAAAGAAGACGGAGCGATGATTTTACGCCCGGCGGCTTGAATACAAAACGACCCGATAGAGCTGTAATCGTGTACTCAAATTTGATCAGGCAGTATTTTAAAAAAACAAAGCCAATAGTTTTAGGTGGTGTTGAAGCAAGCCTGCGACGTATTGCTCACTACGATTATTGGGACGATAAAATCAGGAAACCAATTTTGTTAGATGCCAAAGCCGATTATTTAGTTTATGGTATGGGAGAAAAACCGGTTTTAGAATTGGCTGAAAAACTTTCCAAGAATGAAAATCCGTCAGAGATTCGCGGCTTGTGTTACATATCGAAAGAACCGAAATTTTTGTCGTTGCCTTCGTTTGAAGAAGTTATTGCCGACAAAAACAAGTTTATCGAAATGTTTCATATTTTCTATAACAACAACGATTCGTTAACGGCGAGAGGATTAAATCAAAAGTGTGCCGACAGGTATATAATTCAAAACCCTCCAGCCCATCAATATACACAAAAAGAGCTTGACGAAATTTATGATCTCGATTACGAGAGAGAGGTTCATCCGTTTTACAGAAAAGAGGGAAAAGTAAAAGCGCTCGAAACAATTCGCTTCTCGATAACTACACACAGAGGATGTTTTGGCGAATGTAATTTTTGTTCGATAGGTGTTCATCAGGGGGAAAATATTGTGTCCAGAAGCGAAACATCTATCTTGCGAGAAGCAAAAATTATAAGCAAACTGCCCGACTTTAAAGGGTACATACACGATGTTGGTGGACCAACGGCGAATATGTATGGGATGAATTGTAAAGTTAAAAAGCATACTGGTTTGTGCATAAATAAAAATTGTGCATTCCCTCATACCTGCAACAAATTGAACGTTAGCCATGAAGCGCAAATTAAATTACTCAAAAAAATCAGAAAGCTTGATGGTGTTAAGAAAGTTTTCGTAGCTTCAGGTTTGCGTTACGATTTGATAATCGACGATAAAAAATTTGGAAACGAGTATATTCAGGAGTTAGTAGCTCATCACATTTCGGGGCAGATAAAAGTAGCCCCCGAACATACCGACAAAAATGTTTTGAAGTTAATGCGAAAACCCGATACAAAATATTTGGAAGAATTTAAAAAACGGTTCGATAAAACTAATAAACAGATTGGGAAGAAACAGTTTTTAACATATTACCTGATAGCCGCACATCCGGGTTGCAGCGAGAAGGATATGAAAAAATTAAAAAAATATGCAACCGAAGAACTTCGCATAAATCCTGAACAGGTTCAAATATTTACGCCGCTCCCCTCAACTTATTCAGCATTAATGTACTATACTGAGATTGATCCGTTTACAGGTGATTCATTATTTGTTGAAAAAGATATTGTGAAGAAAGAGAGACAGAAAAGAGGGGTGGTTAATTAAAATATGAGGAAAGTAGTTG
>CAMTVZ010000104.1:0-2481 GCA_947085285.1 uncultured Ignavibacteriota bacterium | reverse complement strand
TGATAATTAAATCTAAACTCAAAAATTTATGCCTATAAAAATTCACAACACACATTCTCGTCATAAAGAAGAATTCAAACCGATAAATGAAGGTAGAGTCGGCATTTATGTTTGCGGACCGACTGTTTACGGACATTCGCATATTGGCCATGCAAAAAGCTATGTTTCGTTCGATGTAATCGTCCGTTATTTCCGCTATGTCGGCTACAAAGTTTTATACATCCAGAACATAACTGATGTAGGTCATTTAACAGACGATGCCGACGAGGGGGAAGATAAAATCCAGAGACAATCGCGAATAGATAGAGTTCATCCGATGGAAATTGTGCAGAAATACACACAGAGTTATTTCGAAGATATGGATGCACTCGGAGTTCAGCGACCAAATATTAGCCCAACTGCAAGCGGACATATAATTGAACAGATAGAGATTGTAAAAGAGTTACTGAAAAAAGGATTTGCATACGAAGTAAATGGCTCGGTCTATTTTGATGTTTCAAAATTTTCGGAATACGGAAAACTTTCGGGCAGGACGGTTGAAGAATTAATTGCCGGTGCACGGGTTGATGTTAGCCCTGAAAAAAAACATCCGGCTGATTTTGCACTCTGGAAAAAAGCTGAACCCGAACATATTATGCAGTGGGAAAGTCCGTGGGGCAAAGGCTATCCGGGTTGGCATCTCGAATGCTCGGCTATGTCAACAAAATATTTGGGGCAGCCATTCGACATCCACGGCGGCGGTTTGGAAAACCAATTCCCTCATCACGAATGTGAGATTGCTCAAAGCGAGGCAGCAACAGGAAAACCATTCGTGCGTTACTGGATACACAACAATATGGTAACTGTGAATGGACAGAAGATGGGAAAATCGCTCGGTAATGTTATCAACCTGAAGGATGCTTTTAAAAAATATCATCCTCTGGTTGTGCGTTTTTTTATTTTGCAAAGTCATTACAGAAGCACTCTCGATTTCAGCGAAGAGGCTCTAAAAGGTGCTGAGAAAGGGCTGGAGAAACTTCACAACACTGTCCGGAATATAAAAAATGAAATGCACAAAGCAGTCGGGGATGAAACCAACATTGACTTCGATGGTTTCAAAGGAAAATTTTTAGAGGCAATGGACGACGACTTCAACACTCCACAGGCAATTGGAGTATTGTTCGATTTTAGCCGTGAGATAAATGCCAATCTCGCTGAGGGAAAACTGACAGCTACCGACCTACAGAAAGCACATCAGTTATTCAAAGAGCTTGGTGGAAATATTTTGGGAATAATTCCTGAAACTTTTCAGTCAGAAACGAAAGATTCGATTGAGGACGAGTTAGTGAAGCTGATACTTGAACTGCGGGCTGAAATTCGTGCGCAAAAACTCTGGCAACTCTCGGATAAAATTAGAGATGGTTTGAACAAAATCGGCATAACCGTTGAAGATAAAAAAGAGGGTGTGAGCTGGAAAAGGAAGTAAATCTGCCGATAAAAGCTACTCCTTTTCGCAACTCCTGAAAACTGATATTAAAAGTCGATACTGTGCCATTGCATCTGTCGGTGGCACAGAATTAATCTTAAGTAGGTGTAATGCTGTTAAAAGATATTGATTTCAGTTTAGCGTGCTAACACCCGACGAATACACCCTAAGAGATCTTCGATATCGTATGGCTTGGTAATATAGTCGTTCGCGCCCAATTTTAACGAATCGATAGCACTACTCAATTCGGTAACTGCAGTAAGCATGATGACGCGGGTTTTCGAGCCAGATTGTTTTAATTTTTTTAACACTTCAACACCATCGACACGCGGCATTCTAATGTCTAATAAAATCAAATCGTATTTATTATTCTTCAACATTTCTAAACCTGTGTCGCCATCGTCGGCAGTTTCAACCTCAAAACCTTCTAACGTCAGTTGGCTTTTAACTAAAATCCTCAGAGCCTCTTCGTCATCTACATATAATATTTTTGTTTTATCCATAATAAATTTCCTTCTTAATGTTAATTTACAAAAAATATAAATAACAAATCAATCGTGTTCAGCCGATGGGGGCGAATGTTCGGTTTGTGGGAATGTGTGTGCAGTTTTATCCCACTTCAGAGGTTTACCTCTTAAAACCGATTTTGTAAAAAGATACAAAGCCCTTGCGGTGGCTGAAAAATTTATGATGTTCGATAACGGTACGCGAATGATACTCAAAGTTGCCGCCCAAAGTCCATATACACGTTTTGTGGTAATAAAACGGTGAGCCAGCCGCCATAACATTAACATGGTATCAATTACTACCAAATCCCAGAGTAAAGTACCTTTAACAACTATAGGTGGAAGTAGCGCCCCTGCCGCAAAACCCCAGCGGACCGATTCGTAGAGTAACAAATAGAAAACCACTACATAAGCAAAAAAATTAATCGAATTTGTGATTACAGCTTTACGATCGCGATAGAGAGTGAATCTGAATTTAGCATCGCCGACCCAGCCAACATTTCGCCACGA
>CAMTVZ010000103.1:0-3857 GCA_947085285.1 uncultured Ignavibacteriota bacterium | reverse complement strand
TCGGGGAGTGTTCGCAAATGTTTGGAGGCTGTAATAAAAGAAATTAATTGGAGCGGTCGTAAAACCAAAGAAGAAAGAGAAAAAGAATTTAAAACTGGAAAAGTGCGTGGCAAAGGTTTCGCAGTTCTGCATAAAGCACCTGCAATGCCTACAAATACATCGAGTTCGTGTGTAATCAAGATGAACGAAAATGGTTCGGTAATTTTAAATGTCTCCGCAACTGATTACGGCAATGGGACTTACACACCATTAACTCAAATAATAGCGGAGGAAATGGATATTCCTCTATCTAAAATACATGTAGCATTTGAAACCGATACCGATAGAGATCCTTATGATTGGCAAACGGTTGCTTCCCGCTTTATGCCGATGGGGGGCAGGGCTGTTATCAATGCCTGTAATGATTTGAAGAAAAAGATGTCGGAAGTTGCAGCAAAAGTGTATGATTGTTCGCCCGATGATTTTATTTTTAAGGATGAAAAAATAATTCTTAAAAACAATCCTGAAAAATTTATTCCCTACGAAAAATTAGCAACCGGATACGTTTTCCCGAATGGTAATGCAATCGGCGGACCGTTGATTGGAGTCGGAGTTTATATTGCCGAAGGTTTGACAAACCTTGATAAAGAAACGGGACAGGGTTTGCCGGCTTTCAATTGGACTTTCGGCGCTCACGGCGTTGAAGTGGAGGTCGATGTTGAGACGGGCGAATTCACTGTTTTGAAAATAGCTTCTGCACTGGATGTCGGAAAGGTGATGAACGAAGCATCGTTGAAAGGACAACTTATCGGCGGTGTTGTTCAAGGCTTGGGCACTGCGGTTTGCGAGAGATATGTTTACAGTCAGGACGGACGATTATTAAATAAATCTTTTACCGACAATAAAATACCGACAGCGAAAGATATTCCAAATGTTTTCGTTCCGATTTTTATTGAAACTCCACACGATAAAGGAGCTTACGGTTCGCGGGGTGCCGCTGAACATCCGATGATATCTGTTGCACCGGCTATCGGTAATGCGCTAAACGACGCTTTAGGAATTGAACTTACTGAAATGCCAATTCGCTCCGAAGATGTTTGGTTAGCATTACAAAAAGTGAAGGATTCTGTTGGTTTATAATCAAGTAGAAATATCTTCATATCTAAATTCAATTCTTTCGAAAACCAATAATCGCTTCTTTAACATACACTCTGTTTTTAATAATGCTGTAAATTTTTATGACGGAGAAATGTTATTAACTTTTACTTCTCCTAGGGTCGGGTTATCTCCATCGAATGTTGTTATCAACGAGACTGGTTTGTTTAATTTAATTCGTTATCTTTCGTCACTGAATACTGTATGTGAATTAAATTATCCGATAATAAATTTTAATTCTAATATTAACAGATTTAGTGTTTCGTTCGAAACTTGTGTTGTTGTAAATACTGAAATCGATACGTATCATCATCTATCGGAAAGGGATATTGAGCTATTCAAATCGAATGTGTTCAAAGTAATCGATAGGCGTAACAGTATTCTAAATATATTGCATCATCATCCAATAGAAGATGCTTTGATGGATAAGATTAGAGTTATCACACTTGCGATTCAGGAGAGTGTAAATGCGGACGACAGAGATTATTTCAGAAAAGAAGTAAAAAAACTTTTAGGGCTTGGAGCAGGATTGACTCCTGCAGGAGATGATTTTTTGTATGGACTTTTGGCAGTCTGGAAAACTTTTGGCGAAAGAGAAAATTTTGTAATAGAATTAGAAACATTAATAATTGAAAATAAAAATAACATCGGAATAATCAGTTACAATATGTTAGATGCACTTATTAAAAATCATATTTACCTTCCGCTTAAAAATTTGTTTCGACAAATCAACAACGGCAAGGAATACACGAGAGAACTATCGGAGATTGCAACGTTCGGTTCAACTTCAGGAGCAGATATGATTGCAGGTGCGTTGTTCGGATTTGAAAATCAGGAATATAAAATTGAAACATAGAATTATTATCAAAAAAAATTCTTATTACGATTCGGTAAGCTTGATGCAAATGACCGAAAAGGCAAAGCTAATACCTGATGTAATCGATGTGGTTATATCGATGGGCACCGAGACGAATAAAAATTTTTTGAAAGAAATAAATTTGTTCGACGGGCAGTTAGATACGGCTGGACCGAATGATTTAGTAATAGCAATTCGAACTCAAGATGAGGAATCGCTCGGGAGTGCATCGAAGTTAATAGAAAAATTATTAAACCCGAAAGAATCATCTGAACAAAAATCTATTGACGACGAAGTGGTTTCGTTTGATTATACACTGCGGAAAAATCCGGATACGAATGTTGTGCTGGTATCAATTCCGGGTGAATATGCTTACTACGAGTCGAAAAAAGGACTTATTGCTGATAAACACGTGATGATTTTCAGCGATAATGTTAGTATTGAACAGGAAATTGAGTTAAAAGAGATGGCTGTTTCAAAAGGTTTGCTGCTGATGGGACCTGATTGCGGAACTGCGATCATAAATGGAATACCGCTAGCTTTCGCAAACGTTGTTCCCGAAGGTCCGATTGGAATCGTCGGAGCTTCAGGCACCGGCAGTCAACAGGTGAGTAGTTTAATCGCACGGATGGGTTCGGGAATCACTCAACTCATAGGAACAGGCGGCAGAGATTTATCGGAAGCTGTCGGCGGGAAAATGATGCTGCTTGGCATCGAAGCGTTGAATGATGATCCAAAAACAAAAGTAATAGTGTTGATATCGAAACCCCCCGCAGAAAGTGTGATGGAAAAAGTTTTAACGTCAGCATCTAAATTCACCAAGCCGGTTGTTGTTTTTTTTTTAGGTGGAAGAAAAGAAGTAATTGAAAAATATAATTTAATCGCTGCCGAGAATCTTGAAGAGGCAGCAACAAAAGCTGTTCAGCTTGCAACGGATAAAACCATCAATGTTTCGTTTCCTGAAAATGAATTACAAAGATTAGCTGAAATTGAAACAGCGAAAATGGATTCAACCCAAAAGTATATACGTGGTTTGTATGCCGGCGGGACACTTTGCGATGAAGCTATAATTTATCTTCGTAAAATATTCGGAAATATTTATTCCAACACAACAATCGACGCTGAGAGGAAACTTGCAGACAGTCGAATTTCGGTGATGGATACAATTCTCGACCTTGGCGACGACGAATTTACGAAAGGTAAAGCTCACCCGATGATTGACCCGTCGTACAGACAATTGCGTTTGCTGAACGAAGCAAAAGATTCGGAAGTTGCGGTAATTTTGCTTGATATAGTTTTGGGATATGGTTCGCATAAAGACCCAGCCGGTGCGATGCTCGAAAGTATAAAGCAAGCTAAAGCAGAATTTGCGAAACGTGGCGGCTACCTTTCGGTGATTGCTTCGGTTTGCGGAACAGAACAAGACCCCCAAGTTTTATCTGTTCAGGAAGCAAAGCTTAAACAAGTTGGCGTAATCTTTATGCCGAGTAATTTTCAGGCAGTTAAATTAGCGGCAAAGATCAAGGAAATAGTTTCAAAAAATATATCATCCCTAAAGGGATTGTAAAATATTCTATATCTTGTTCTAGAAATATTATGTCTCTAAAGAGACAAACAAATTGACTGTCCCGAAGGGACGGAATATTTATAAAGCGCCACGATCAAGGAAATTGCTTAAAAATATATTTCATCCCTAAAGGGATTGTAAAATATTCTGTATCCTGTTCTAGAAATATTTAGTCTCTAAAGAGACTGTCCCGAAGGGACAGAATATTTATAAAGCGCCACGATCAAGGAAATTGCTTAAAAATATATTTCATCCCTAAAGGGATTATCAAATATTCTGTATCCTGTTCTAGAAATATTT
>CAMTVZ010000102.1:0-3002 GCA_947085285.1 uncultured Ignavibacteriota bacterium | reverse complement strand
GATAGTTTCCCACTCGAATGTTACATCGTTTGAGTTAACAAAGTAGCCGACAAATGAGGCGAGTTGGACGGGGAGAGCACCACTATTGCCAACTGAAAAATTAGAAAATTCAGTAATGCCACCTACACTTGCCGAATATGGATCGCTTCCACCGTTATATACTGCACCGTGTCCAACCCACTGACTGTTAGCCCAACGTCCAATTTCAATACCTGCTAATCTATCAAAACCGGTTGCTTCATCGGCACCATTCCATTGTAATGTAACAGTCGCATTACTTCCACCAGCCACTGCTTCTGTAATTGTCCATTGAGAATTTACTACCCGGTTCGCATCAACAGGAGGAAAATCAAATGTTGGTTTTACTTTTACAGAGAAATTATCGGCTGTTCCTGCGTTGTTTATTGTTACAGGTAAGTATGAGGCGGATGTACCGACAGGGAATAACACATCATTTGCACCAACACCTTGACGAGTTAAAACACCAGTCCCATTTGTTACAACATAGTTGGCCGCCGAAGCGCCGCTTACCGTTGCAGCTGACCCAAGGGTTAAATTGTTTGAACCGAGCGTGATCTTACCACTGGTGAGTGTAAGCGTGCCGTTGACAGTTACATTATTACTCAAAGAAAGTCCAGATGCATTGTTAAGTGTTACTGCGCCTGCAAAGGTAATTGGAGATGAACCGCTAATAGTTTGTGTTGAAGTACCATTAAAATTTACAGCTTGTCCTGAAGGAATTGTTAAGGCTGTACCATTATTTGTTAAATTACCTGCGATATTCATCGCTGCAGTCATGGTTGATGAATAAGTAACTCCTGTATTTATTTGAAAATTTCCCCTAATTGTCAATGGACTTCCGCCACTTGATGTATAAGTTGCTGCACCTGCGGTTCTTGTTAGTACAAGTGTCCCGAAGGTTCTACCTGAAGCACTAATTGATACACTCGCTGTTCCAGGACTATCCCACTCATATATTCCTGTCTCTGTTCCCGTAGCAGTTGAGAGCACACTAACAGTTCCAGCCGTACTACGTGCAGTGTTATGTAAATACTTTGCGCCATTATTTATTCTAAATGTTCCACTATTTGCAGAATCGACAACAATTCCATTACCTGAAGTTGCACCAGATGAATTTTGCAAAATCGCTCCACTATTAAGTATTACATCATCAGTATTTGCTGTACCATCACCAATTCCAAGACCGGGATTTGCCGTATTACCACTGGGTAACAATAGAATAATTGTGTTTCCTGGGTTAGGTGTAATATATAAACGACGAATTCGCCTTATAGTAGCATCCGAAGGCAGTGTAACAGTAAAGGATCCAGCCGCAACAGAATTATCTATAACGACTGTATCTGTTCCAACTGGCGCTCCCGACGGACTCCAATTTGCAGCGGTCGCCCACAGACCATCCCCTGCAGTACCAGTCCATTTCTTATGTTGTCCCCACGCGGTCGAGCTTAAAGCCAAGCCGACAACAAGGACAAGTGCAAATAATTTAAATAAGTGTTTCATTTTTGTAACTCCTTTTGTTTTGTTATTAAAATAGTAAATAGTATGTAGTTAATTAGATTTCAATTTTAAATTTCCAATTTCCAATTTCCAATTTCCATGGTTCTACTCGTTCCGTTTTACGGTATAAGCTCACCACAAGGTTTTGAGTATTTAATGTTAATTGAAAAAATATAATTTTAAATCTTGTTCTTGAATATCAAGCAAGCGGGTTATTTTGATTTACAAAAGTCCTTCATGTTTCATAAATTCCATGAGTTTCTCATCGTGCTTGGCGTGTTCACGCAGCGCTGCCAGGATTTTTTCTTGATTTGCATACAAGTCTCTCGTCTGTTTCGCCACTGGAGCCAGAGCGGTTCTGCGATCCCAGATTACAAACCCGACCAGAGCAAACATTCCCGCAAACAATACGCCAAAGCCTGTTAACACTGTGGCTCGAAGTTCGTCAAGCCGTCCATTGAGATCAGAAAAGCGGCCATTCATATCAGTCCGTAGATCGTCCATACGTTTGTTCAGACTTGCTTCTACTGCGTCCAGGCGCTTTTCTAAGTTCTTCACTCCTTCTTCAACACGAATGAGTCTTTCTTCGTTGGGCTGCCCGACTGTGCCGGTCAGGCGTGATTGTCCCGACGCCGTGGTGCTTAGGGTTAAGCCAACAATCAGGAGTATTTTTAATGTGTTAAATAAGTGTTTCATTGTAGTATATAATAAAGCTATACCAATATAACGCAGTGCTTAATAAGATGCAAGCGAATTTTACCGAACCAATATTTGCCACGAATTACACTAATTTGCACTAATTCTGTTGCATTAGTATAGAGATGCCTTTTTCATTATTTCTTTCAGTTTAGGATCATTCTCTGCGTATTGGTTTAGAACTTCTATAATAGTCTTTTCCTTCTCAACGAGTTGTCAACGACCCGTAGGGAGTTGTCAATTTTTTCCATTCGTCAATTTCAGCTTGAAGATATTTTTGTTCCCTTACAACAGGAGCGAGGGTTGTTCTTCGATCCCATAAAATAAAACCAACTAAAATAAACATACCGCTGAATAAAACACCGAAACCCCAGAACATAAATCCTTGCAGGTCGTTTTTTAGCTCATCAAATCTTTTATCCATCCGGGTTTCAAGAGCATCTACGCGTCTTTCAAGATTTTTCTGCCCTTCTTCTAAACGAATAACTTTCTCTTTAATATCTTGAATATCTTTCTTTAACTCATTTTGAGCAAACAAGTCGGATTGAACAAATAAGAGAGATATCAAACAAATGCCGATAAATGTATTAACTATTTTTCTCATTCAGCCAGTTTTTTTGTTTTTTAGATTATAATCTATATCAATATAACGCCGTGTTTAATAAGATGCAAGCGAATTTTACCGAACCAATATTTGCCACTAATTACACTAATTTGCACTAATTCTGTGCAGAGGGTAGAGCATAGAGTTATGATCTTTGTTGTTGTATATTTGATATTAAGTTTTT
>CAMTVZ010000101.1:0-3105 GCA_947085285.1 uncultured Ignavibacteriota bacterium | reverse complement strand
ATTTCCGTATAATGCACACAGAGTTTTTGGTTTTATATATTCTTAATTCGAAATTCGTCATTCGACATTCGTAATTTATTAAACAACCGGACTTATAATTATGAGACTTATAAAATACTCTCTCTCTCTCTCTCTCTCTCTCTCTCTCTGCGAGATTTAGACTTACCATAATTTTCCTAATGCTATTCTTTAGCGATTTTCTTTGGACACAGGTCCCCACGGGACAAGTGAGGATAAAAGAAAAAGTTGTAATAAACCCCCAACAATCACTACAGAATATTAATATTATTGGAGAAGATTCAACAAGCACATCACAGGTTTTCGATACTACCGGAACGAGAGTTACGGTGAGATACCGACGGTTTTGCTTTGATACACCAACAGGAGGCAAAGCATTCACGGAATCGAGTCCGTGTAACGCTTATAAGGACAGCGCGGTTTTTAATCAGCAGGGAATCGCACAATATAAATTTATTGCCTATGATAAGAATGCTCTAACACCATACCGTATTCGTGGCTATCCCGGCTGCTTTTCATATGGACATGATACTTTAACTGTAACTGATAATCGGGGATTTAGAAGAGTTAGTATTGGGTACTGGCCCTTAATTGATTATCAACCACCAGACCCGTGCGTTGTTAATAACCCTCAGCCGCAGACGCTGGCAGGTAATAGTATTGAGACATATTCTGAGAATAGCAGTTTCAGTTGGGTTGATGAAACTGGAACTACACAAACGATAAATGGTATTGATGGATGCTCTTATGATCCTCCGCCTCCAGGTATGATAGACCTTGGTAAAACATTTATAATGTATAGAGTTAGTCCAGCACCGAATGCACAGCCACCATATTATAAACCATTATCAGATAGGACAATTGATGTATGTCTAGATGAACTAAACCAAAATTATAAATTTCGTGTGTCCAATATTAGAATTCCAATATTTGAGTCTGTATGTCTAAATAATGCAATTGCACGAGGTTGGGTCGATTTAGGTGATGGAACCAATAATGGGTTATTATCAACATACATCTACAATTGCGATACATGGAGGATAGTCAGAAAAAAATTAGAATATTTTATAAAAGGAACGCATAATCCGAACAATCTGGCTCCACCGGGTAATTTCTTTTTCAGCCCTGCTATAATGATGCATGAAAAAAGACATGGATTAGATTTTGATTCTGTTGCAAGAGTAAGATTTAATGAAGATGCATTTCCGTTGATTTTTGGTATTAATGCATATAAAAGTGATTTTCCGTGTGCCAAAAATGCGATTGATGAAAAGAAAGAAACTATAGATAACATTTTGAATCTTTTCTATGAGGAAGCCAGACTTGCTCCTATTAATGCCATGCAAGCTGACGAATATGCACAAAAAACTTATCAAGATATTTTAGATAGAATTAACACGTGGGCTAAAAGACAAACTTGGTGGAATAATTTTCACTGTAATTTACCATAAAGATTATGAGAAAAAGAATATTGGAGAAAATAATATGAAAAAAATGTTTAAATGGTTGTTATTACTTAGCATTATTGTGCCGCCGATTTCAAGTTCACAACGTTTATGGGAAATAACTCCACAATATGTTAACTATGTAGCTGTTAGAGGCGATACGAGCATCTCAAACCTTAAACAACTTGTAATCGAAGGAAAGTTGGGTAGCGCGTTAGATGCAGCTATCCTACTCGCTTACAATCGTGGAGATACTGAGAAGGAATTTATTCTTTCCCACATGCGAAGTTGGGCATATAAAGATACATTTCCACTCGGTATAGGTAAATATTTTTACTATCAATACATTCGTGGATATTTAGGTGAACAAGGTGCTATTTCAGGTATGGATACGATAATTCGCTATGAGGGGATAAGAGATAGATTGACGAAATTAAGAGCAATTGAATTATTAGCAGGTTTAGGTATTTATAATTATTTTAATACTCTCTTAATTTTTTATAACAGCGGTGGCTATATAAAAGAAAGGACAATACCCGTGATGGGAATGTATGGACGGGATTATCGTTATAGAAATGAAATTAGGTCAATGTTAGAGAATTACATACGAACCGAACCAGAGCTATGGAAACGCTGGAATCCTGTCCGGGCTTTGGCGACTTTTGACAAACCTTACACTATCTCACTCTTGGATGAATTGTTCCGAACATCATCAGGAAGAGAACGCGAGAACTATTTTCAGAAGTTACACGAATATGACCCCGAAGGACAGCCCGAGAGAACAATGTGGGTTGTGCCTTTAGAATCAGATGAGCATTTAAGACTTCGTTTCTATCCTTACGACTGGGATATTTTTGAAAGCGGTATGTATTCAGATCGTTATATTAAACCATTTTTTATCAAGTTTGCGAAGGAACAAGCAGGATCGGAAACATCTGATTTGGTAAAATATGAGGTTTTGAGATACGTTTATCATTTTAAACCAAAGAGACCTTCACCTACAGAACCTGTCATTACAATTTTAGATACACTCATCAACACAAATCACCAAGTCGCAACCTATAATTGGCTCGGCGATAACACTTTTGTAAATGAACTTGGCAATCACCTCACCAGCGCCAGAAACTTTCTTGTGGTCGGAGATTCACTCGGTTGTGCAAAGCAAATATTTGCTTTTCAGAAAAAAGTAAACGAGGAATACCGCGACTCACTTGATGGAGATACACGCACAATTAACAGGGAGGGCTGGAAATTTTTATATTACAACGCTGAGTATTTACTTGAACGTTTACCCGGTATAGTAACACTTCCATCATCTGTTAACACCGGTTGGAATATGATAAGCGTACCTGTAGATGCTTCAAGCTATATTAAGTCTGAGCTATATCCCAACTCGACTTCAAATGCATTTATGTTTTATGCTGGTTATGTTAGAAAAGATACACTCGAAAATGGAATAGGTTATTGGCTCAAGTTTGGTTCTTCCGATACAATAAAGTACAAAGGCTTTTCAATTGAAATTGATACAATCGACGTTGTAGCCGGCTGGAATATGTTAGGTTCAATATCGTCACCACTTGATACGAGCAAAATCAGGTCGATTCCTAATGGAATAATACTCTCGAAATTCTTTGGGTATAAT
>CAMTVZ010000100.1:0-5804 GCA_947085285.1 uncultured Ignavibacteriota bacterium | reverse complement strand
TGAATCATATCAGGATATTCAGGACCGGAGGGCCATTGTATGCCTATTTTATCAATCATCGGTTCCCAGATTCTATTTCTATTGATATCAATCCACGGCGCACCTTGATCAACGGGCCATTCAGCATAATCGGGAGTCGAAGTTGGTAAATCGAGTAATGGACGAACCTGATAGACGCGCAAATAAGGTAGTGTGAAATCTTCCGCAGAACCATCAGGCATAATACGACCAGGGCGATACTCTGAGCCGAAGTGTCCGACAGTTGCGACACGGGTTTCTTTTATAGTATCTCTTTGAACTCTTGCCCCAATCCAAAAACCTGATGAAAATATTGCATGTTTCCCACTTCCTTTGGGCCACTCAAAGCCCGTACCCATAGATTTATGATCGGAATAGAACTCACCATCGTTTCTGAACCAGGCAGAAATGCGGTTCACATCCATTTTTTTCCGGTCGATAATTAGTGGTGATTGAGGTGAAACTTGTTTTTGAAAATCGAAAAAAGCTTTTTGGTTTTGTGGGTCGATACCGCTTTTCAAATCGCTTGTAATTGAATAAATCATTACAATCGCCCAAATGAGACTGCTTAACTTTTTCATTGTTACCTCCAATTGTTAAAAGTTAAATCAATTTATAATTACTTTCAGTTCAATATAACAAAAAAGTAATTTATTCCAAAACAAATTTTATGGTAGGATGTGGCCTTCGGGACTCAATAAAGCGCCTAACCCATAAGCAACAGCCGCAGTTATAATCCCTACAGCCGTCATTTCTAAGCCACTCTTAAACCAATCTCTTCCAGTAACTATTGTTTTTAAAACTCCGATAGCAAAATGTGCTAAAGTGCTAATTACCAAACTAATAATTACAGCATTAAGTCCAGTTGTAAACATAAAAGGAATTACCGGAATTATGCCTCCAATTGCCGTAGATATTCCAGCAGAAAATGCTTCGCTTATTGGATTAGGAAAGGTTGATTCCGAAAGTCCTAACTCCTCATTTGCTAAAACCTTGACCATCTGTTCGGGTTGCTCCGAGAGTTTATTTACTAATTTGTCGGCTGATTCTTTATCGAAACCTTTCAACTGGTAAAACAGTGAAAGTTCTTCAAGTTCTTCTTCAGGATTTTCTTCAATTTCCTTTCTTTCTCTTTCGATTTCGGCTTGATAAACCTCTTTTTCCGATTTTCGTGCAAGATAAGCCCCCGAACCCATTGAGAGTGAGCTTGCCAGTGCACCCGCTATTCCTGCGATTAAAACTACATCGCTGCCACCGGAATAGCCAGCCATTCCGGAAACTATTCCAAACACTGCTCCCAATCCGTCGTTTGCTCCGTAAATAGCTTGTCCTACCCAGCCACCTACACCGTGGGTGTGCCATTTTTCGCGGATAAGAATTCTATCGAGTTTACTTTGTGGGTGCTCGGGTTCAGTGATTGAATGTAAGATTTTTGAGTGAACTTTTTCTTCCTTTTCAACTTCCTTTACCGCTTCAATATCTTTGGGGTTGCTGAACACTTCGACTTCCTTCTGATATGCCTCGGAGTCATTATCTTCAGCTTCCTCAAGTCGCTGTATCGCGTTTTTTGTCCCGGTCCTGATCAGAAGCCACCGTCGTATTTTTCCAATAGTAGTTTCAAAATTAGTAGGTATTTCGCCCCCTAATTCAGTTAAACGTGCCTTCCATTTATCGGCGTGTTTTTCTTCAGCTTCGGCGAGCCGATTTAATATTTCTTTCCTCTCTTTCAACGATTCACGTTCAGCAAGTTCGCGGTAAATTTTAGCTCCTGCCATTTCGCGTTTGTATGCTTTTTGTAATGTTGTAATTAGTTTTTTATTCTCCATACTCAATCTTCTTTTATAAATTCTTTAAAAACCCAATTATCTGGATCTAACTCAACATTTAGTGGTTTGGTTTTTAGATCAAAATTGTATGTGTTCGATTCCTTATCTATTAAGATATTATAAATAGTAGTGTCGGTAGCTGATGATAACTTAACTTCCATCGGCAGCTTGAATAAATAAAGATGCGCATTGAGTTGTTTGATTGTAAGCGAAAGTTTATAACCCTCATCTGTTTTTTCTGAATTCCATTTGTAAGTAAGTAACGGTCTATCTATCGAATCTATATTTGCGTACACCCACTGATCGAAGAACCAATTTAAGTTTTGTCCAACAACATTTTCACATTCATAAATAAAATTTTCAGTTGTTACATTTGAATACTTGTAATTAGAATTCGTTGAATAGTTTTTTAGAATTTTGAAGAATGCAGAATCGCCAACAACTTTTCTGAGCATATGAAGAACGATGGCGCCTTTAATATAAATCCGTTCGGCAAATATATCTGAGAAAGAAGTGTCGGATTGACTAATAAGCGAACCGACAAATTTACCTTGCTCTGTTTGCATAAAATGATTTAGAATGTGATGATACCATTTTTTGCCTAAATAGTGTTCGTAATATAAAGCTTGAGCGTAAGTTGCGAAGCCTTCGTTAAGCCAGATGTGGTGCCAACTTTTAGGAGTAATCATATTTCCGAACCACTGATGGGCGAGTTCGTGAATTAAAAATTGTTCAACTTCACCAGTGCCAGTAATCAAATCTTCTTTGATATTCGAAATTGTTTGATTTTCCATCATCAATTCACCAGATACGAGTGCAATTCCATATTTTTCGTTAACGAAAGGATATTCACCAAACTTTTCTTCCATGAACTTTAACATTTTTATTGTGTTACGGAAATCTTTTTTCGACTTCTCTAAATATTCAGGAAATACATAGTATGTAATGGGTAAATTATTACCGTAAATGGAAGTATAGTTATCTTCATACGATAAATAATTTCCAACTGCAAACGAAATTAAATAAGGTGCAATCTGGTAGTTTGTCTCCCAACGAAAAGTTTTAGTCCTATCTGGGTTCTGTAAAATATTTTTTAAAACACCGTTCGAGGCAACTGTAAGTGTGTCGGGTACAGTGATATTTAACACCGCAGTGGCTTTATCTGAGGGGTCATCTTTACAAGGGAACCATTTACGCGCGAAGAAGGGCTGGCTACTGGTTGCAGCTTTTGACCCGTTAAAGAAAACACCGCCATTATCAAATTCACCTTTGAAATCAGATATAGCTCTGTAGGAAATTTCTACGTCAATTACTTCCGAAAAATTTTTATTGCAACTAATTGAAATGTGATTGTCCGAGTGTATAAACTTTAATTTTTCATCCCGATCGTTTTTGATAGAATCGACTGTTATTGTTTTGTTCGATGCTGATAAAACAAATGTCGAGAATGGCTTCAATGTTTTTGCAACAATACGAACATGCCCTGTTAAATTCTCTTCACTTAAATTTAGTTTAAGCGATAATGTATATTTTAGCACATCGTATAACTGCATCCGATCGTCATTCGTAGTTTGACTCACAGTAGAAACGAAAGTGAACATCAAGAGGAATAGATATTTTTTAATCATATAAAAAGTAAATAATTTTTGAAATCAAGATAAATAAAAAGTGATAAATGGGCAAGTGGTTGTGGCTTTTTTCATTCAAATTGCTTAATTTCTAAAAAATTATTTAACGTTTAATGAAACTACTAAAAATATATATCCCTTTTGCGGTAATTGTAGGATTTGTGGTCTCAGTTTTTGTGTTTGTGGTTTATGTAAACACATTAGCTCCATCTGTTAATTTTATCGATAGTGGTGAATTAGCTACCGTTGCAGCAACACTTGGGATTGCTCACCCTACTGGTTATCCGTTGTTTACACTTGTTGGATGGCTGTTCAGCCATTTGCCAATCGGGGCATCGGTAGTTTATAAACTGAATTTGATGTCGGCTGTTCTTTGTTCGGTTGGAATATTTTTCTTCTTCAGATTTTTAGTTTTAGTATTAGAGGACTTAGCCGAGCGTGAATTAAAAAATATTTCACAACCCAAGTTAGAATATGAAAAATTCAAGTTAGTATATCTGCCTGCGCTTAGTGCTTCGTTGATACTTGCATTCTCACAAACATTTTGGTCGCAAGCTGTTTCTATCGAAGTATATTCTTTGCACATCTTTTTTCTTTCAACTATCCTTTATTTTTTTTACAAAGCCAGCCGAAATTCTTTTAATGCGGCGAAGGAATGGTTTGTTTTTTCTCTGTTGGTTGGAATGAGCTTCACAAATCATATGACAACAATTTTATTAGCACCTGCGCTGCTATATATGTTCTTTTCGATTAATGGTTTTACAAAATTTTCGTGGCGGTTAATATTGTTTTTGGTTGTACCATTCATTGTTGGGTTGTCGTTTTATTTCTATCTGCCAATTCGAGCTTCGAGTTCACCACTACTCAATTGGGGTAATCCAGTAGATTTGGAAAAATTATTTTGGCACATCAGCGGTAAGCAATACAGAGTTTGGATATTCTCGTCAACCGAATCGGCTGTAAAACAATTTAATTATTTTGTTGGAAATTTATCGAATGAGTTTAATTTCTTCTTCTTACTTCTGGCATTATTAGGTTTGTGGAGTCTCTTCAAAAAGCAGAGAAAATTTTTCATCTTTACTATTTTGTTATTTGTTGGCTGTGTTGGATATTCGATAAATTATGATATCCACGATATAGATTCGTATTTTTTGTTAGCTTATTTTACTATTGCTCTTTGGATTGCTATCGGTTTGAACACTCTATTGATTAAAGTTACTGAAAAATCATTTTTTAGATATGTAGCTATTTTTGTTTTGTTGTTAGCATTCATCCCTTTATTTATGAATTACAAAACTTGTGATGAAAGTAAAAATTATTTAGTAGAAGACTACACAAAAAATATGTTCAACTCGATTGTACCAAATGGAATAATTATTTCTTATCAGTGGGACTATTTCATTTCGGCATCATATTACTATCAATTCGTAGAGAAATATCGTTCGGATGTAGTGATTATCGATAAGGAATTGTTAAGGCGTTCGTGGTATTTTAAACAACTTCAAAACATGTATCCTTGGCTTATCGAAAAATCGAAGAAAGAAATTGATGCCTTTTTAGTAGAGCTTTACAAATTCGAACATAATCTTCCGTATGCTTATGAAACAATTGAGGGGAGATTTAAAAATGTGATTAATAGTTTCATAGAAAAAAATTATGGAGAGCGGACAATATACGTAACACCAGAAATTGAGCCACAATATACAGAAGGATATCAAAGAGTTCCGACGGGATTGTGTTTTCAGTTAATAAAAAATAGTAATGATATAAAATGGAAAGATGTCGACTTCAAATTTCGGGGAACTGAAAAAAAAACACATCAGGTAGAATTTTTAATAAATTTGTATACGAAGGCATCTATTTCAAATGGATTATTTAAAGCACAAAGTGGTGATATAAAATCGGCTTTGAAATTTTTTGAGAATGGCTTGAGAATAAATCCAACCTCGAGGGAGTTAATTTTTTACAGAAATAATATAGTTAAATAGGGGCTGAAATACATAAATCTATGTCAACGTATTGACTTTAATTAAAAAAATGTTATCTTATTATGCTAATTTTTCAGCAAATTGGCTAAATAACAAAAAAACACAAATATTTTATTGAATTAATACTGATTTCGAAGGGAATAAGTATAATTTTCCCTGCTATATAAAAAATTTTTGAGAAAAAATTTTTTTTATTATTTAACTAATGCTGGCGTAGCTCAGTTGGTAGAGCAGCTGACTTGTAATCAGCAGGTCATCGGTTCAAATCCGATTGCCAGCTCAAGTTGGGTAGGTAGCGAAGCGGTCAAACGCAACTGACTGTTAATCTGTCGGCTCAGGCCTTC
>CAMTVZ010000099.1:0-18823 GCA_947085285.1 uncultured Ignavibacteriota bacterium | reverse complement strand
GCATTTCTTGACTAATCTTTTTATATTAAGTCAAAATTGTAAATTCGTTTAGAATTATGAAATCTAAAATTGCATTAATTTTGCTTTTTTGTATTGTACTATTTCTGGTAATATATATGATATTTTTTATGAAGAAAAAAGCTGACCTTTTATTAATCAATGGTAACATCTATACGCTCGACGTCAATAAACCACGTGCCGAAGCAATTGTAATTAAAGAAGGATACATTGTTGCTGTAGGACAATCAAGTGAATTAAACGATCGCTACAATGCTGAAAAAATAATAGATTTAAATGGGAAGGTAGTAATTCCGGGTCTTATTGATGCACACGCACATATGTTTGGTTTTGGGCAAATGCTTAACTCGTTGATGCTTGCCGGAATCACATCTGATAAAGAAATTGCAGAGTTGGTTGCAAAAAAGGGGAATGACATTTCACCAGGCGAATGGATTTACGGAAGAGGGTGGGACCAAACTCTTTGGAGCGAAAAAAAATTTCCAACAAAAGATTTGTTAGATTCGGTAGCCCCTCATAACCCTGTAATCTTAGGGAGAATCGATGGACATGCGATTTGGGTAAATTCAAAAACACTTGAAATGGCACGAATAACTTCGGCTACAAACGATCCTCCAGGCGGAAAAATTATTCGCGATATTTCTGGTAATCCCACAGGTGTTTTAATCGACAAAGCAACCGAGTTAGTAGAAAAAATTGTTCCTCCGCCGACTGATGTTGAGGTTGAACAGTCAATATTACTTGCCGTTGAGGAATGTTTGAAAGCAGGTTTAACCGAAGTGCACGATATGGGTTTAAACTCGCAAACGATTCGTGCATACAAAAAATTAGCTGACGAGCAGAAACTCCGAATCAGAATTTACGGTGCGATAGATGCACCTAGCTCAACATGGGATGAATTCAGCGAGAAAGGACCATTGTTAAATTACGGCAACGGTATGTTAACTATTCGGGCTGTTAAAATGTATGCTGATGGAGCTCTCGGTTCACGAGGCGCTGCTCTTGTTGAAAATTATTCTGACGACCCCGGTAACCGTGGGCTCACTTTAATCGACGATTCTACAATGGAAACAGTAACTCGGCGAGCTATTCAAAAAAATTTTCAGGTCTGCATACATGCTATTGGCGATCGAGCTAATCATATAGTTCTAAATATGTATGAAAAATTACTTGGTATGAATAATAAGGATTTGCGTTTTAGAATCGAGCATGCACAGGTTCTGTTACCCGACGACATAGTTCGTTTTAAGAAGTTAAATGTTTTGCCAAGTATGCAACCAATTCATGCAACATCGGATATGGATTGGGCTGAAGCAAGATTAGGTAGCCAAAGAATTAAAGGAGCTTATGCTTGGAAATCACTGATTAATTCCGGTGCTATTATACCTGCCGGCTCAGATTTTCCAAACGATATTATGCAACCTCTTTGGGGATTTTATGCAGCTGTTACACGAATGGATCAAGACGGTAAACCCGAAGGAGGCTGGCATCCCGAAGAATGTATGTCGCGCGATGAAGCCTTAAAGTCGTTTACAACCTGGGCTGCCTTTGCTGCCTTTAAAGAAAAGGAGAAAGGAACAATCGAAGTTGGGAAGTGTGCCGACCTCACAATAATATCGCAGGATATTATGACTATACCTGCAAATGAAATTTTGAATACAGAAATAGATATGACAATAATAGCTGGTAAAATTGTTTATTCAAAATAAAAGAATAGTAAAATAAATATTTAAAATATGAGTTATCCTTTTGGTAAAATAGAAAAGAAGTGGCAGCAATATTGGGACGATAATAACATTTTTAAGGTCGAAGAAAGACCGGATAAACCTAAATATTATATTCTCGATATGTTTCCGTATCCATCGGGAGCTGGTCTACACGTTGGTCATCCCGAAGGTTATACTGCAACCGATATCATTGCACGTTACAAGCGGATGAACGGATTCAATGTACTCCATCCAATGGGCTGGGATGCCTTCGGTTTACCGGCAGAACGATACGCAATGCAAACTGGTATCCATCCAAGTATCACTACGCAACAAAATATTTCTACATTCAAACGCCAAATCAAAATGTTAGGCTTATCCTACGATTGGTCGCGCGAAATTAATACTACTGATCCAGGTTATTACAAATGGACTCAATGGATATTTTTGAAAATATATAATTCGTGGTTCGATAAAAAAGCTGGTAAAGCACGCCCTATTTCTGAGCTTCCGATACCAGATGGACTAAATGAAAAAGAGAGATACGATTTTATCTCGAAGCACCGCCTTGCTTACCTTGCTGAAATGCCGGTGAACTGGTGCGCTGAATTAGGAACTGTTTTAGCTAACGAGGAAGTTGACGAGTGGGTCGAAAAAGGTTATAAAGTCGAACGTAAAATGATGCGTCAGTGGATGCTGCGTATTACCTCCTATGCCGACCGACTGGAAGCCGATTTGGACGAACTCGATTGGCCCCAAAGTATTAAAGAGATGCAGCGAAATTGGATAGGAAAATCGGAAGGGGCTGAAATCGAATTTAAAATCAAGGATTCTCACGAAACCATTCGTGTATTTACAACACGCCCCGATACACTCTTTGGTGCTACTTATATGGTTTTAGCTCCCGAACATAAATTAGTCGAAAAAATTACTACAGCAGAATATTTCGAAGATGTTGAAGAATACCGAAATCAGGCAGCATTAAAAAGTGAAATCGAACGAACAGCTTTAGAAAAAAATAAAACTGGAGTATTTACTGGAGCTTATGCGATTAACCCGGCTACTAAAAAAGAAATTCAAATTTGGACTGCCGATTATGTTCTGATTTCGTACGGAACAGGCGCCATAATGGCTGTGCCCGGTCATGATCAGCGCGATTACGATTTTGCTAAAACGTATCATCTGCCAATTGTGGAAGTTGTTTCGGGGGGTGATTGTACAAAAGCAGCATACGAGGAAGAAGGAATTGCTATAAATTCTTCGAACGATGAAATTTCGATAAACAATCTTCCTACAAAGCAGGCGAAAGATAAAATTATTCAATGGTTAGAAGAAAAGAAAATTGGGCGTCGCCAAGTAAATTACAAATTGCGCGATTGGTTATTTTCGCGCCAGCGATATTGGGGCGAACCATTCCCATTAGTTTATGATGACGACGGAACAGCGATTGCACTTCCAGAAACCGAATTGCCGATTTTATTACCAGATGTCGAGTCGTACAAACCAAGTGGTACAGGGGAATCACCTCTGGCAACAATCGAAAATTGGGTGAACTATACTGACCCCAAGACAGGTAAAAAATATCGTCGCGAAACTCACACTATGCCTCAATGGGCTGGTTCTTGTTGGTACTACCTCAGATATTTAGATCCGCAGAATAATAACGAACTCTGCTCTCCAGAAAAAGAAAAATATTGGATGCCAGTTGATTTATATGTAGGTGGCGCCGAACACGCTGTTCTGCATCTGCTCTATTCTCGATTCTGGCACAAAACACTGTTCGATTTGGGCTATGTTTCAACGAAAGAACCGTTCCAACGTCTGGTTAACCAAGGCTTGATTTTAGGCGAAGACGGTCAAAAAATGTCGAAATCTATGGGAAATGTAATCAACCCTGATGATGTGGTAAACGAGTATGGTGCCGATGCTTTACGCCTATTCGAGATGTTTATGGGTCCACTCGAAGATACTAAACCTTGGTCAACAAAAGGTGTTGAAGGTGTTTTCCGTTTCTTAAATCGTGTCTGGAGGATGTTCGTTGACGAGGAAGGAAAATTGAACAGATCGATTCAAGATGTGCCGTTGAGTGAAGACCAAGAACGAATTTTGCATCAGACGATTAAGAAGGTAACACTGGATATCGAGACGATGAATTTTAATACCGCAATTTCGCAGATGATGATTTTTGTGAACGAATTTTTGAATTTAGAAGTAAAACCACTTGCTGCTCTGAAGCCATTCGTTTTGTTGCTATCGCCATTTGCTCCACATATTGCGGAAGAGATTTGGGCTAAGCTTGGATCAAACAAATCGCTGGCGTACGAAGCATGGCCTAAATACGATGAAGCCAAAACAATCGTAGATACAATCGAAATGGTTATTCAAGTAAACGGAAAAATCAGAGCAAAATTACCACTCTCTTTCGATTCGACCGAAGAAGAGGTCCAAAAATTAGCTTTCGAGAATGAATCGGTCAAAAAACATCTTGAAGGTAAAACAGTTATGAAAACAATTTTTGTAAAAAATAAATTGTTTAATGTTGTAGTTAAGTAAATGGCAACTGGTGCTTTATTCATTATCTCAGTTTATTCTAAATTACAGTTTCTTAATTTAGTTTTAGCCCGAGTTGGGCGTCAGACTTATAAAAATTATGATATAATTATTGCAAACGATGGGGAAGAGATGTGGCGATTTATAGATCAAAGCAAACAAGCGTTGCCTTATGGAATCAAGCATTTCAGGCACAAAGCTTCTGCTTCAGATTATTTAATTATCATCGATGGCATTGGTATCCCTCATAAAGCTTTTTCAATGAACGATGCTCGAGATGGTAAGGTAGAAAAATTTGATTCACCATTAGTGGTGGAGGCTTTCTCAGAGAATGCATCAAGGTTGGAAGATGGAATCTGCAATAGATTGTTATTGAAAAATCAGCACAAAAAAGGGGCAATTATATATAGCAACAAAGATGAAAAAAATTTAAATATCTTTAGATGATTAAAAAAAATATAATCGATATATGAATATATTAGCCCCCATTAAATCGGCGCTGAAAGCAACAGAGGGATGGAACGATAAACTAATTATCCTATTTCTTTTCCTCTTTGTTTTTAGCTCAACTTTTTCGATAGCAGTAACACAGATTGCATATTTCACTGCATTAGCTTTATGGTTATTCAAGATGATTAATGAACGTAAACCCCTTGTGCATTCCACTCCATTTGATTATTATTTTCTTGCGTTCATTTTAGCTGAATTACTTGCTACAATATTTTCTTATAACCCTTCAGAGTCTTTATATTATTTTCATAAAAGGTTAGTTATCATACCAATCATATATCTGCTTGGATATTGGTTAAGGTCGCGACAAAATTTAGAAGCAACATTAATAATTTATTTTCTATCAATATTTATTGTATCGATGTATGGTGTATTCGATGTAGGTTTACATTTTAAAGAATATCTCCATTTCGAGCGGCGGGTTAACTTATTTCAGTTCTATATGACCGCCGGTGGTTTAATGATGATATCTGCTTTGATGATTCTTGCTTTCATATCACATATCAATATTCCTAAACGATTGAAATGGATGGGGATAATTACTATCGTACCTGTATTGATAAGCCTCTTGTTTACTTTTACCCGCAGCTCGTGGCTTGGTTTTATTGCAGGCACTGCATTAATTTCATATAATCGCTCAAAAAAAATATTTGTGGGACTTGTAATTGTATTAGCAATAATATTATTAATAGTACCACCCGAATTCAAGGATAGAATTTTTAGTATAGTCGATCCTTATCATCCAACTAATGTAGAACGTTTAGAAATGTGGCAAACTGGCTGGAAAATATTTTTGGATTATCCCATATTGGGAATTGGTGATGTAGGTATTGAAACTTACTACCAAAAATATGGTCCCCCCGGCTCTAATCCAGCTGGTCATTTACATAACAATTATATAAATTTACTCGTGAAAATAGGTATTATTGGTTTCGTTATTATCATGACGTTGTTCATTAAAATATTTGTAATTGAAATTAAAACCGCCAACAAGTATAAGAACGACTGGTTAATTAATTCCACTGCTTTAGGTGCTGCTGCAGCATTTATAGGATTTCATGTAAATGGATTATTCGAATGGAACTTTGGCGATACAGAAGTAATTATGTTTCTCTGGACTACAGTAGGTTTTACAATTGCCGCTCGTTCTATAGCTACATCCGAAGAAAATAAGAACTAAAATAAATGGATAACTCTACCAAAAATAAATTGTCGGTGTGTGTAATATCCTTCAACGAGGAAAATAATATCGATGAATGTTTAAAATCGGTCGCTTGGGCAGACGAAATTATTGTAGTCGATTCGTTTAGCACAGATAGAACTATTGAATTAGCAAAACGATACACCTCCAAAATATTTATAAAAGAGTGGAAAGGGTATTCAGAAGCAAAAAATTTTGCTCTCCAGAATACTTCGAACGATTGGATATTGTCAATAGATGCAGATGAGCGTGTTACGCCTAAACTTAAAAATGAAATATTATCGGTAATTAATGAGAATGATAAACGATACACAGCATATAAAGTTGCTCGGCGAGCTTATTTTTTAGGGAAATGGATAAAGCATTGTGGCTGGTATCCGGGTTATGTAATACGCCTTTTTCGGAAAAATAGTGGAAGTTTTAACGATAGGAGAGTTCACGAAAAGTTGAACATTACAGGTGAAATCGGAACTTTGAAGAACGATCTGCTCCATTTTACCGACGATAATCTATTACATTATTTTAATAAGTTTAATAAATATACTTCATTGGCTGCCGAGGATTTAGCAGAAAAGGGGGCACCTTTTCGTATATGGCATCTATTTATTAAACCTATTTATACCTTCTTCAAAATGTTCATTTTAAAATTAGGTTTTTTAGATGGCTTACACGGTTTTGTTTTGTCAGTCCTCTCGTCAGCTTATGTCTTTACGAAATATGCAAAATTATGGGAAATAAAATTATCGAAAACTAATAAAAAGGATTTATTATGAATCAACCAGAAAAAAACGAAATTTTGTTAACGCATGTAATTTTAATGTTTCAAACAGCGGCACTTCAACAGATGGGAAAATTGAAAAACCCAATCACTGATAAAGTGGAAAAAAATCTCGAAATGGCACAGACCTCGATTGATATATTGGATATGTTGTACCAAAAAATGAAAAATAATCTTACCGAAAACGAAAACCGTATGTTTGTAGAAGTTATAAAAGAATTAAAATTAAATTACGTCGATGAAGTTGCTAAAGAACAAAAAGTAAACTGATATTCAAAGGATTGAGAATGAAATTTGGAATTATCGGTAATATTCAGAAACCAACTTTACCCGAAGTTGTTATAGATTTGATTTCATATTTTCGTGAAAAGAAAATCGATTTTGTTGTAAGTGATGATGTAGTAGCGCTACTTGGCAAACTCAGGCGTTTTAATTTTAAAGCAAATAATGTAGCACCATTCAAAAAGCTACCTGCTAAATGCGATGTATTGATAGCATTAGGTGGCGACGGAACAATGCTTGCCGCTGCAAGGCTTGTCGGAAAACATCAAACTCCAATTCTCGGTATTAATTTAGGAAAACTCGGTTTCCTTGCCGATGTTACAATAACCGAAATGAAAAAAAGTATCCAGTCGATTATCGAGCATAATTATTTGATTGAAAACCGAATTGTATTAGAAGCATCTTCAAATGCAAAGAAGAAAAAGTTTTATGGGTTGAACGATATCGTAATTGACAGGGGAAGTTATAAAAGGGTTATCGAATTAGAAACTTATGTGAATGGGCAGTTTTTAGTTCGATACTCGGCTGATGGGTTGATAATTACGACCCCAACCGGCTCGACAGCTTACACACTTGCCGCAGGAGGTCCAGTTGTAACTCCAGGCACTGATGTTTTTGTAATCACTCCTATAGCTGCACATACATTAACTGCACGACCAGTTGTTGTCCCCGACGATAGTATTATAAAAGTAATTGTAAAAACCGATGTCAAAATTCATCTTTCCGCTGACGGTCAGGAAGAAGCATTTTTTAAAACCCCAGTCGAGTTTATCATTCGCAAGGCTAATTATCAGGTAAAGCTGATAAAGAGAAAAGAGCATTCATATTTCGAACTATTACGAACAAAATTGCTTTGGGGAAGAGATATCAGAACGGGTAAATAATGAAAACACATCTCAAATACGTTTGCCAAACTTGTGGCTACGAAACACCTCGTTGGGTCGGAAAATGCCCAAATTGCGACGAATGGAATACTTTTGTTGAAGAGATAATTAAGACCTCGAAAGGAACACGCAGTGCCAAGAGCGAAAAGTATGATGTTATTCCTCTTTCGAGTGTTGAAACTGTAGAAAAACCACGAATTATTACAGCATTGAATGAGTTTAATAGAGTGTTAGGTGGCGGCATTGTGCATGGTTCGGTAACATTAATAGGTGGTGATCCAGGCATCGGAAAATCGACACTGATGCTACAGATTGCTGATAGTATCGGCGATAAAATTATTCTTTATGTAACTGGCGAAGAATCGCTGCAACAGTTAAAACTTCGATCTGAACGGCTCAAAGTAAAATCTGCTGATTCTATTTTTCCGATAGCCGAAACCGACCTTGGAAAGATTGTAAACATAGTCGAAAACCACAAGCCCGATATCATTATAGTCGATTCGATTCAAACAATGTATCGAAGTGAGTTGGAAAGTTCGCCAGGAAGTGTCGGACAGGTACGCGAATGCACCGCAATGTTACAACGAATAGCGAAAGGAAGTAATATCCCGATATTTTTAATTGGGCACGTTACCAAAGAAGGAATAATAGCCGGTCCTAAAGTAATTGAACACATGGTGGATACAGTTCTACAATTCGAAGGAGAGCGTCATCACGCATATCGTATATTGAGGTGTATTAAAAATCGATTCGGTTCAACGAATGAGATAGGAATTTTTGAAATGCACGACACCGGATTGTGTGAAGTAAAAAATCCATCAGAAGTATTTTTATCGGAAAGAATATTTGGGGCATCCGGCTCAACGGTTGTCGCTAGTATCGAAGGTACTCGTCCTTTGTTGATTGAAGTGCAGGCACTTGTTTCGCCAACGAATTATGGAATACCTCAGCGGAATACAACAGGGATCGATTACCGCAGGTTAGGATTGCTATTAGCTGTGCTCGAAAAACGAGTAGGTGTTCAACTATCGAATTATGATGTTTTTGTGAATATCGCAGGTGGCTTACGAACTGATGAACCTGCAGTTGACCTGGGTATTGCAACTTCTATTGTTTCGAGCTTACGTGATATGCCAGTCGATTCAAAAACTGTAGCCGTCGGAGAAGTCGGCTTAGGCGGCGAGATACGAACTGTCAGCCAGCCCGAACGACGAATACAAGAAGCTGATAAATTAGGTTTCAGTAAAATTATCATTCCAAAAAATAATATGAAAAATTTTTACAAAAATTCTAATCTCGAAATTATTGGTGTCGAGACTATCAACGATGCTTTGGAAAAATTGCTTTAATTTATGAAATCGTTAATCATTGCAAGTAATAACGAAGGCAAGGTTCGTGAGATTAAAGAGATATTAAGTGATCTTCATCTTGATATTAAAAGTTTAAAAGATTATCCGGAGATACCTGAAATAATTGAAGATGGAAGTACGTTCGAAGAAAATGCGTTGAAAAAAGCACGCGAAGTTTTTAAAATTTTACAATTGCCTGTTTTGAGTGATGATTCTGGATTAGAAGTCTATTCCCTTAATATGCAACCCGGAGTTTACTCAGCACGTTTTGCCGGCGAGCCAAAGGACTATCAAAAGAATAATCAAAAACTTTTAAAGGAATTAGAAAATTATGATGATGATGAGAAGCGAAAAGCTCGTTTTCGGTGTGTAGTTGTGTTCAAAACTTTTGAAACTGAACACATTGTAGAAGGATTTTGCACAGGCAGGATAATAAATGAAATACGAGGGAGTGGTGGCTTTGGGTATGACCCACTTTTTATACCCGATGGGCATCAACAAACTTTTGCCGAGTTACCACAAGAAATTAAGAACTCAATAAGCCACCGAGGGCGTGCATTCAGTAAAATAAAACCATTTATTGAAAAATTTACTTGATAATCTAAGTCGAGATTGTTATCTTATACCATATTTTTAACGAATTTAGATGTGGTGATTTTTGATATTTAAAAAAAATATAACGAAAGAGGTGTGGAAGATAAACTTTAAACACCCAATTTGGCGTTTGTTCCCAAATCATCAAAACTACATCGTCACTGAAGTCAGGAACCTTTCCGAGAAAGTGGTTTCATTCCATTGTATCGATTTTGTAAGTGGTACAATGAAATGGACGACTGATTTTCAGTCGTGGCAATCCTGGTGGATTGGTGTCGAAGGGGTTTTCGATGATGTTGTAATATTACATGAGTATGCAAGGCCCGATTTACCAGCTCACAAAAAAATAATAGCGGTTGATATCAATACCGGCAAAACATTATGGAGAAACGATGAATTGGTTTTTGTTTCGTCGAATAACAATTATTTAATTGCAAAAGAGGATAGTTTCGCAAATACACAGACTTTAAAGCTTAAATTATTGACCGGCGAAATCCTCTGTGAGTTAAGTGAAGATGAATTCAAAAATACATTAAAAGAATTGAACACTAATGAGAAACTCTATTATCAAACACCAGCCGAATATTGGATGGATGAGTTGCTAAACGAACCTTTTCATGGATATATCAAAAAACAAAATCGTGCAAACCAAATCGCAAACACAGTAGAAGTACTTACAGATGTAGAGAATGATATATATGTGATAGGATATAGCAGAAAGGTTAACAACGATATCTTAAAACCGGTATATGATGAGTACGTTAGTGTTTTAAACAAAAGAGCCAAAATACTTTACACTGATAAGATAGTATCGTCGGCGAACATACCAATAATTCCAAAATATTTTAGGAAAGAAAATATTCTAATTTATATAAAAGACAAAACAATATTCAAAGCAGTAAAATTATTTGAGAGTAAAAACTGAACATATCGAAATACCGACGAAAGGCAATTCCGAGATTATTAACATTACAGAAATAATAAATTCTGTTGTTACTGAATCTGGCATCAGCGAAGGAATAATTAATTTATTTGTAGTTGGTTCAACGGCTGGTTTAAGTACGATGGAATTTGAGCCTGGTTTGGTTCGCGATTTGCCTGAAGCACTCGAAAGAGTTGCCCCAATTAAACACCGTTACCATCACGACGATACTTGGCATGATGGAAATGGATACGCTCATGTAAGGTCGACGCTCTTAGGCACATCCTTAACAATCCCGATAGAAGATGGGGCTACCCAGTTAGGAGTTTGGCAACAAGTAGTGTTAATCGATTTCGACAATCGTCCACGTCGGCGTAAAATTATTTGCAAAATATTAGGAGTATAATTTTTAATGGTAAACAGAATTCGTATAAAACAAATAGATGCATTCACAGCAACACCTTTTCAAGGAAACCCAGCAGGAGTAGTAAACGATGCGTCGAAACTTGATTCAAATCAGATGCAAACCATAGCACGTGAAATGAATCTATCAGAGACGGCATTTGTTTTACCCCCAACTGTTCCGGAAGCTGATTTACGGATACGATTGTTTTCTCCATTCAACGAGGTAACACTTTGCGGGCATGCAACGATTGCGGCTTTCCATTCACTTGCTGAAGATGGTTTGTACGGGATGGAAAAACCTGGGGATTATAAATTCCGACTCGAAACGCAAACAGCAATATTACCCGTCGAAGTTAATAAAACAGAAGAAAAAATTAGTATTAATATAGGATTAGACGTTCCAACTAAATTCGAACGCTATCAAGCACAAAAATTAGATGTTGCTCGAATATTACAACTTCACTATAGTGATATCGAGCCGAAAGTATTAATTCTCCGAACCGAGTTTCTTATAGTTCCGATTAGAAGACTGCATGTGTTATATACCATAAAACCAAATTATTTTGCACTGAGTAATTTCTTGAATCAAAGGAATATGCATGGAGTATGTGTATTTACACAAGAAACGATTGATAGGGAGTCGTCGATACATATGCGGTTTTTTGCCCCAAACAAAGGAATACAGGAAGATCCGGTAACTGCTTCGGCGCACGGACATCTGGCAGTTTATTTATATGAAAATAAAATTTTAGAACCGCTCGATGGTGTAGCAACTTATATAGCAGAGCAAGGAGATGTACTCGGAAGAAAAGGGAGAATAAATGTTACCCTTTCTGTCGAAAATGATAAAGCCAAATCGGTGAAAATCGGTGGGTATGCTGTTACTATTTTCGAAACTGATATGCTTATTCCAAATAAACATTAGAGTAGAAATATGATTAACAATATTGTATTCATCTTAGTATTCATTCTTTCGATTTCTTTTTTCGTTTATAATGTAAGAAGATTAATCTCGTATTTAAAATATGGTCGTAAAGAAAATCGATTTGATAAACCCATCGAACGTCTAAAACGTGTATTAATTGTTGCATTCGGTCAAACCAAACTACTTCGAGAACCATTAGCGGGCTTAATGCACTTTTTTATCTTCTGGGGTTTTGTTGTTTTATTGAGTGCAATTGTAGAGTCAATAGGTGAGGGTTTTTATTCAGGTTTCTCTTTCTCCTTTTTAGGAAAGTTCCATTCTCCGTTAATATTCTTACAGGAATTATTTGCTCTTCTGGTAACTCTTTCCGTCATATATGCTTTCTTCCGCAGAATCGTTTTAAAGCCAAAACGTTTCGAAAATCATTCATCCACAGAAGCTTACTTCATCTTAACGATGATTCTGTTTATTATGCTTTCTACATTCGGACAAAGTGCCACTAAAATGTTGGTTAACAATTCAGTTAACTCTGCTAATTTTGTCTCAGTAAACATAATACCAATCTTCTCTTCACTCGGAATCGAAACACAAAAAATATTTTATCATCTCTTTTGGTGGATACATATCGGCTTAGTTCTATTGTTTCTAAATTATCTTCCTTATTCAAAGCATTTGCATGTGTTAACGTCAATTCCTAATGTTTATTTTTCGAAGTTGACACCAAAGGGAACACTTAAATCAATCAATTTAAACGACGAAACTTTAACGAAATTCGGTGCTTCGGATGTTGAAGATTTTACATGGAAACAGCTGTTAGATAGTTACACCTGTACTGAATGCGGTAGATGCGATTCAGTATGTCCTGCTAACATAACAGGGAAACCTCTTTCGCCACGTAAAATATTCGAAGATATGCGACATCGGATTCTTGAGAAGGGAACTGCACCGAAGCAGACCTTAAACAAACAGTTAGTTGATACTTACATCAACGAGGACGAATTATGGGCGTGCACAACTTGTATGGCGTGTATGGAAGAATGTCCTGTGATGATCGAGCATGTCGATTCGATTATCGAGATGAGACGATATTTGGTTTTGAACGAATCGCGTTTCCCAAAAGAACTGCAGGTTACTTTCCAAAATCTTGAACGAAATTATACCCCGTGGGCTTTCAGTTCAGCATCAAGAGCTGAGTGGGCTGAAGGCTTGGATGTTCCTCTGTTTTCGCAAACTCAAGATGCTGAAATTTTGTTCTGGGTCGGCTGTGCCGGTTCTTTCGACGAGCGAGCTAAAAACGTTACACGTGCAATTGTGAAAATTTTGAAAAAAGCTAATATAAAATTTGCAATTTTGGGGAACGAAGAGAAATGTACAGGCGATTCAGCACGCCGAGCGGGGAACGAATATCTTGCCCAAATGCTAATCAACGAGAATGTAACTACACTCAATAAATACAACATCCGTAAAATTGTAACTGCCTGCCCACACTGTTTTAATGCACTGAAGAACGAATACCCACAATTTGGCGGCAACTACGAAGTTATTCACCACACCGATTTTATTTTGAATTTGATAAACGATAAGAAGATTCACATATCGGCAGATGGTTCTCGGAAGATAACTTACCACGATTCGTGTTATTTAGGAAGGTATAATGATATTTACGATTCGCCACGCGAAGTTATAAAAAACATTACAGGAGATAAATGTCTCGAGATGGAACGGTCAAAGGATAAAGGGTTTTGCTGCGGAGCTGGCGGGTCAAGAATGTTCATGGAAGAAAATGTAGGTAAACGAGTAAATATCGAACGGACTGAAGAAGCGCTTGCCCTTGCCCCGGATGTTATCGGCACAGCATGCCCGTTTTGTTTAACTATGCTTACCGACGGTGTGAAAGATAAAGAAGCTGGCGATAGAGTATCGGTGAAAGATATTGCCGAGTTGGTTGCTGAAGCTCTTGAAAATTAAGATAAAATTTTTTCAGTTATGGATTGTGTGAAATTTTATAATTATCCTAAATCCATGCATTAGTTAAATAGTGAATATCAAGAATACTCGCATTACGGTATGGTTCGCTAAGCTCACCACGTGAACTGAAACGTTGATAAAAAAGAGGGGCTGGACAAAAAGTCTCTTGTAAAGATATAAAAGCAATTTATATTGTTACTTTTTATTCAACACCCGTCGGTTGGGAAATAAACCGCTTTTTTAAAAACTCTTTCAATTCATCAAAACTTTTAAAAAATTCTGTTGTGCAGCCCAAAATCCAGCCAGGGATATCTGATAATTCAAACGAGGTAACTAAATAAACAGGTTTCCCAAAATATTTTGCCATTGTTAATTCCCCCTTAGTACCAGCACCTTTTGCGGCTCCGTTATCCCAATAGCAAATCAAGTAGTCTGTATTGTTAGCAATCTCATTGCTATCTATCTCAACTAATTTTGTAGCTATAGTTTTGTATAGGTCGATATTTTCTGTTTTTAAATCCCGAAAATTTACTGAAGGATAATGTTTTTCGAAAAAAATATTACTTTCATGATTGGGATTAAAGCATTCGTGCTTGAGGTTTTGTTCAATCCAGGTTTGGAGTTCTTGTCGCCACTGAAATCCTTCTCCGTCGGCGTATTCCATTCCGCCCGATAAATATACTTTCATAGATTATCCTAATAAATAAATGTTAAATGTTGGTAAGAAGAGAGAATAAAGTATCCACATAACGAAGCCGATGCTTATGGGTACGGTGTAATTATCGTCTATAACAACCGAAGCGGCTTCAAAAAAGGCTGCAACTACTACAGCGAATGCTGCTATTAAGTATTCAGCATAAAAATAATCAACTTTTGGTGTTAAGAGGATTGCAATTAAGCCGCCCCCTACAAAAGCCAGGCTTCCTTCAAGACTTTTTTTGAAGAATTTTCGTTTGCCGAAACGTCGTCCGACTAAAGCAGCTGCGGAGTCAGATAAAATTAGAACCGTGAAAGCAGTAACGGTAAAAATTTTCGGGAAAATGATTATACAAATTATCGCTGAGATTAAAATATTCGAAGCACCGTTAAGGCGTTTCCGTTTATTATCTATTTCGTAATCGCGCAGGAGCCAGCCGAAAAATTTATAGAACAATTTTGCAGCAGGCTGATAATAATATCTGGCTAAATCAGAAACCACGAACAATGTTGTAAGTGGAATTAAGATACTGAGTGCTGTTATTTTATCAATGAAAAAATAAACAACAGGAATCGAGAGGGAACAGAAATGGATACTTTTCCGTATAAATTCTATCTTATAATTCTTTTCGATATTTTGAATATGCTCGAACATCTACTATTTATCTACAGACTCGGCATCTTGTGCTGGAGTTACTTCCTGCGGTTTTTCGGTAGTATGGCTGTTTCCGACAGGGGGTAAATATTCGCCACGAATCAGGATATCGATTTCGTTGCCATCTAAAATTTCACGTTCAAGCAAAGCAGTTGCTATTGAGTGTAGCTTGTCAATATTAGAATTTATTAATTCTTCAGCACGTTGCATACAAGTATCAACTATTCTTTTAATTTCCTGATCGATTGCAACTGCAGTGGCTTCAGAATAATTCTTCGACCTTGTTATTTCACGACCAAGAAATAATTCTTCTTCTTTCTGTCCATAATTTAGAGGTCCTAACACATCGCTCATACCCCATTCGCATACCATTTTTCGACTCAGTGCAGTTGCCCGTTCGATATCATTACCAGCCCCAGTGGTTAATTTATTAAATACAATTTTTTCGGCTGCCCGCCCTCCGAGTGCATATGTAATCATTGCCATTAGATAATCTTTGGAATAAGTATGCTTTTCGTCTATTGGAAGATAGGTGGTTAAACCGAGAGCTCGTCCACGCGGAATTATTGTTACCTTATGAACTGGGTCGGCTTCAGGGATCAATTTTGCAACTAAAACGTGACCTGATTCGTGGTAAGCAGTTACTTTCTTTTCTGTATCGCTGATTATCATGCTTTTACGTTCTGTACCCATCATCACTTTATCTTTGGCTTCTTCGAAGTGACGCATAGTAACCGATTGCGAATTTTGCCTTGCCGCTAATAATGCAGCTTCGTTAACAAGATTCGATAACTCTGCACCGGCAAGTCCGGGGGTCCCTTTGGCAAGCACATCGAGTCGAACATCGGGGGCTAATGGAATATTTCGTGTATGGACTTTTAAAATTCCTTCGCGTCCTTTCACATCTGGACGGTCAACCACTACCATCCGATCGAATCGACCGGGTCGCATCAAAGCTGGATCGAGAACGTCGGGCCTGTTAGTAGCAGCTATAATTATAACTCCGCTGTTTTGTTCGAAGCCGTCCATCTCTACGAGGAGAGCATTCAATGTTTGTTCTCGTTCGTCGTGTCCTCCGCCTAATCCGGCTCCGCGATGACGTCCAACAGCATCAATTTCATCAATAAATATTATACAAGGGGCGTTTTTTTTCCCCGTTTCAAAGAGATCTCGAACTCGGCTTGCACCTACACCCACAAACATTTCTACGAAATCAGCCCCCGAAATAGTAAAGAACGGAACACCAGCTTCGCCGGCAACTGCGCGTGCTAATAATGTTTTTCCTGTGCCCGGTGGTCCAAGCAATAAAACACCACGCGGAATTTTACCCCCTAACTTTTGAAACTTGGCGGGTTCTTTTAAAAATTCAATTATTTCCTGAAGTTCAATCTTTGCCTCGTCGGCACCGGCTACATCTTGAAATGTGAAGCGTTGATGTTCGCTGGTCAGCATCTTAGCTTTGCTTTTACCAAACGAAAAAATACCTTTAGTTCCACCTCCGCCTTGCATTCGCCTCATAAAATATAACCAAATACCCAATATCAAAACCCATGGTAGTATGGTTATCAAAACATTCGTCCAAGTACTATCTTCCCGCTCTATTCTGTATGTGATGCCCGATGCATTCAACGAATCGATTGTTTCTTTTTCAAGATAGGGGAGATTAGTCCAAAATTTTTCTACCATCGAATATTTACCATCGACCAATTTAAGATGTTTTTCGCGTTTAAGTGTAGCGTGTAATGTATAATGGCCATAATCTGATTTTTTCAGAGATGCTTCTTTAATTTCCCTTTGCTTTAATAGTTCTAAGTAACTGGGATACGAGAGCTCGAATTCTTTGGGCCCTGTAGTTTTGGCGATTACCATGATGAAGAAGATGACTACAAGTATCGTTAACCAAGTTAAAAGGACGCGTCCTAATTTATCCCAATTGAACTCGTCACCATTTCGTGGGTTTTTACCCGATTTAAATTTATTTTGTTTTTGTTGATTTTTGTATTCCATGCTATTTATTTTCTTCTAATTTATAGATTGCTCGCAGATGTCTTACCCGTTGTGCATAATCGAGTCCATAACCGACTACGAAGTAGGAAGGTATTTTAAAACCTACATAATCGATTGAAAAATTTATTTTAGCGACGTCCTTTTTTAACAGGAGGGTAACAACTTTTAGTGATTTTGGATTTTGTTTATTGATTAAATTTTTAATAAAGTCGATTGATAAACCGGAATCTACAATATCCTCAACTATAATTATATCTCTGCCATCAATTTGACAGTTCAATTCTTTTAGCATTTTTATATTCCCTGAACTTATCTTGGCATCACCGTAGCTTGAGAGTTTCAGAAAATCGACTTCACAATCAATGCTAAGCTGGCGAACTAAATCGGAGAAAAAGATAAACGACCCGTTTAGAACTCCAATAAAAATTGGAATGCTCCCTTTATAATCTTTGCTTATTTTCTTTGCAATTTGAGAGATTCTCTTTTTCAGTCTTGCTTCCGAAATATACAACTTAAACCGGTCGTTGTTAATTGTAAATTCTTTCTTCATATTTGGTTAGTTTTTAAATTGAACTTAAGTTTTAATATTCTCTTTGTTGAATCTGTAATTTTAAATCTATCATCTAATCTCAAGCCACAGACCCATACAATTTTGCCATCGGATTCGAGGATCGGTATTGAATTCTTCCTAAATATCGGAATTTTTTCGTCTATAAAAAAATCGCTCACTTTTTTCTTCCCCTGCATTCCAAAAGGGAAAAACCAATCGCCATCGCGCCAGTTTCTCATTATCAATTTTTCTCCTGTTAAATCGGCGTCGATGAATTCGATGTTAGGATTTTTTTCGAATTTCGCTTCATCGACAAACTCAGACGAAAAGTAATATTTTTCTAAATCGTAACTCTTATTAATCAGTATCTCATCTCTGAACGGTTTTGGTGGTTTTATATGTTTGAAAACACCTCTGCTCCTGTCTTTGTAGAATACTATATCCGATTTTATTGAACAATATGTTCCGGTTTCTGAATTTGTTGTTTTGTATATCGCACGAACTGTACTAAAATTTAGCTCAGATCGAGTAAAATCTTTTGCAATTTTATTTAAGAAATGTTCTTGAATAAATTCGGGTTTGCTGTGGAGTTTATCCAGGTCAATTACAATTTCTTCATCTTCCAACTTTTGAATAATAATATCGGGGAGTTGGCGGCGCACTTCTTCAGCTAAAAAATCTTCAAGCTCTGAAAATAGAATTCCAGTTCTTCCTAAAGTAGCTGAAATATTCGGATTAATATTTTCGCGTATAGTCGGAAGCAGCTTAAGCCTGATAAAATTTCTCAAATAATCGGTTTTTAAATTTGAAGAATCGACGCGGT
>CAMTVZ010000098.1:0-8151 GCA_947085285.1 uncultured Ignavibacteriota bacterium | reverse complement strand
ATTGAGAGATTGCCCGCCTGCACGGGCAGGCTTCGTCGTCCGTCGGCTGACGGACTCCTCGCAATGACAATTTGCTTACTTTTTGGTCAGCCTTTTAATGAGAAAATAGATAATTTTCTGAACCGTTTTAACGGTTTATCTAAACAAGCGATCTACTTGTGTAACTTAAAAATTCTCTAATGACAAATCTGGGATTAACTATTTAATAAGCAGCATTCGTTTAGTAAATGTTCCGCCACTTGTTTCCATCCGATAAATATAAACACCCGACGAAACTGGTATTCTATCGTCGTTAGTTCCATCCCAGATATTAGTATAAATTCCTGCTTCAAAATTTCCGTTAACAAGTGTACGCACCTTTTGACCTGATAGGTCGAAAATTTGCAAAAGAATATTTGCACTATTACCTGGAACTTCAGGTATGTGAAACCGAATATTAGTTACGCCGTTGAAGGGATTTGGATAATTTTGATCGAGTGCAAATGTTTCGGGATATTTACCCAACGGAGCTACAACTTTCTGTGATGAAATTTGAACAGCATCGTTTGTAGGAGTACTTACTATAATATAAACAATCTCGAAGTCATCAAGTTTGAGACCTGTTAAAGGTAACCTAAATATCGATCCGCTGCCCGTATTAACAGAATCATTCTCGTTATTGTAAACAACAATTCGAACGATATTATCAATACCTTGAACCGGTATTTGCATATGTTTAGCACGATTGAAAACGAGGTCGGGTTGTGTAATAGTAACCCGATTTTTAAATCTCAGAGCAATCTGAATACCCTTCACAGGAGAATCGTTAGAAAGATTAAACCGAAGCCCTTGAGGTGTAATTTCGAATTCACCTTTAAATAAGTTGGATGAAGATTTATTCATACCTATCGATGTAACTAAACTATCCCAACGCCCCTGCAGCAGACCTCCTAAAATAATTACAGCATCTCGAACATCAATTATATTATTCGAATCTACATCAGCACGAGTAAAGTTTTCGGGCGTCAACTCGATTCTATCCAATACTTTATCAATCACTGTAGTTAAATCGGCAACATTCGCATTACCATCGTTATTTGCGTCGGCAATGAATGCCGTAGCGATAGCATCGAAAACAACCAAACTACCGGCTAATCCCTGCACGCTTGCACTTACACTATAATTTCCGACCTTACTACCGAGTTTCAGATATGTAAAAGCTTCGCCGAGAGAATCTGTAATCGAGTTTGTATTAATCAAACTTTGTCCGACAGCATTAATAGGAACCTGTAAAATTGTAAATACTACGTTAACCCCTTGAACGAAATTTCCGCCAACATCTGTAACACGTACTTTAAAAGGAGTGGCTAAAGTTGTTCCAATCTGTTGAGTTTGACCACTCCCGGATACTAACATTAAGTTTGCCGCATTCCCTGAGTGGGCACGAGCATTGAAGAGCACTTGATTTTCGTTTACACCAACAAACGAAGCTGTAACAGAGTATATACCAATTTTATTACCTAATGTTAATGTAGTTGACGCAAAACCATTTGAATCGGTTTGAACTGTTGCATTACTTAAAACTTGGCCCGTTGCACCGGTTGGAACTTCAACAATTTTGAAGCTCACATATTCGCCAACCATTGCAACACCCGAAGAATCAGTAACTCGAACAATAAATGGCTGGAGTGTAGTATTAATTGGTTGGCTCTGGTTATTTCCTGAACTAAGGGCTAAAACTCCCATAGGTTTTAACACGCCGAGTGGATGTAATGAATCGGCAAAGGTCCAGCGACCAAACGGATTGATCCCCGATTTTCTGATTGTTTGCGTAGTAATGTCAACCGCTCCCCCCTGAACTCTCCAGGTTTTTCCGCCATCTACCGATTTCCATAGTAGCAATTTCGCAGGATCGTGTGAGTTTAGCTCGTTGCCAGAATATTGTAAAATTATACTTGCCGTAACTGTACTATCTCCATTAGTAACAATATCATAATAACGAGATACTGATTCGTAACCATTGCCAGACTGCGAAAAACCGGAAGTCCGAATAACAGAAGTAGTCCCCGGTGTTGCACCGCTGAATATAATGGTAGCTCCAATGTTACCAAAATTGGATGATGCTGTTGCACCTGAGATATCAACTATCTTCTGAATGCTACCGCTAAGATATCCCTGTTCAAAAAGTTCTCCACCCAAATTCAGAACTGAGCCAGTTTCAACTTTTAACGTAACGGTCGATCCGATATTAACATTGTTTGTAACTGTAAAATTACCCCCCACAGTTTGTTTGATACCTGAACCCGATGCCGATAAATAGCTATATTGCACTGCTGGCACTATTTGGCTTGCACCGAAATAATCAAATACTCCACCGATTGGTTTTGTAATTCCAGTAACTCCATTTTTTACACGGAACGTACCTGAATTATTTATCGTACCTGTGTTGATTAAATTTTGAGCGACTGTAGATGATGCAAGCAATAAAAATAGAAAAATGAAGAAAAGGAATAACAATCTCCGATTCATCTTTTTATTTTTTCCAATAGATATTTTGTTTTGATTCTTCATAGCTATTTATTTGCTCAATATAAATTGCCGAAAGGTGTGTCGAGCAGAACACACATCTTCGAACAAAAATATTTGTCGATTCTCGAATTTGTCTCGAATCTGTTTCTATCCAAATCTTCAGTATCAAACAGAAGTTCACCCTCCTGAGATATACAAAGCCATCATCTCAGAAAGTGCCGAACAAATATTTTAATGAATTCTTTGAGGAGTTAACTTCTCATCCTCAAAGAATTCATTCATAAAAAATTAGTCGCCAATTTGAACAGTACCATCGTTGTTGAGCGTTCCGGCATTTGTCAAGTCAAGATCAACCTGTAATGTGCCGGTATTTTGTACATTCGCTGTAACACCCGAGTTAATATTCAAGTTTGCAGTAGTTCGCACAAGAGTACCACCTAAAATGTTTTTCGGTGCATTATTATTGAATAAGAGATTCTGGTAAACACCTGCGGCAATAGTTTGCGAAGCGGCATCGCCTAATGTACCGTTGTATTCAACTGTGCCATCGCTAAAAACAACACCATTGTTCAGACCGGCAAATTGCATAAGAGCATTAGCATTTGTTCGTGAACCATTCAGAATCAAGCCATAAGTTCTCATATTGGTAGTTATAGTTGGTGAATTTAGAAAACCACCGTTCACTGTAATATCGCCTAATGCAGTTTTGGTGCTGTTTGCAGTTCCTGCCATCACGAGATTACCGTAAGTTACACCAAGTCCACCACCAGCTACATCTTGATTACCACCATCATAAGTCCATGTCGAGCCAATTGCAAGATTTACTGTCCCAGTTTGAGATGTGAAACTTCCAGCCAGGGTTGCTGTTCCTGTACCAGTTAACGAAATTGTGCCGGCGTTGCTTATATTAGCATTGAAGTCGAGGTTCGATCCTGTTCCAGCAGTTACCACACCTGAATTGATTGTAAGATCACCATCGAAGCGTGCACCTCCGCTCCCAGCGCTTACAGTTCCTGTGCTATGGTCGAGTGTACTTGCAAAACTTACTAATCCTGCTCCACCTGTTATGTTACCAGCGTTGGTTGCTGGATTAGTAAAGCTCATCGCACCACCATTTGCGGCAGCTGTAATTGTACCTGAATTACCACTCAGGGTATTAATTGTTAATGCCCCCGAACCATTGACGAGACTTGCAGTTGCTGCTACTGCCGATAGAGTATTTATAGTGCTGGCACCTGAACCAAAAGTTAGTGTTCTTCCTGCTGCAATGTTACTTATAGTTGCTAAAGTACCGGAATTGGTGATAGTAAGATTTTGATCCACTGTAAGATCTCCGCCGGTATGAGTCATTGTACCTGCAACTACTGGACCTTGTAAATTCTTTGTAGCTGCATTTGATAAATTTAGGTTTGTATAAGTTGCATCGATAATAGATTGTGAACCGGCATTAGCACGATAGTTAACAGTGCTACCACTACCATCAGCTGTGAGGGTGCCAGTTGTTCGGCTTGCAGGTCCATCGAGATTAAGTGTTTGACCATTCACATCAAAATTGCTTGTGCCACCAACTAAAAAAGAATTCGATACGTTTACAACTACATTTTGAGTTTTTGAATTTGAACCTAATGAATTCAAATTTTCGAATGTTAACGCACCAGTATTTCCGATGCTTTGATTTGTACCCACAAGATTAACCGTACCACCGATTGATTTTGCTTCAGCGTTAATAATGTTACCTCGTACATTATAAGTACCAGAACCTGTAAAACTGCTGCCAGCTTGAATAACTAAATTTTGGCTATAAGTTATGCCGACAACAACGCATAGTGCGACTATTACAAACAGAAATGATTTAAACATGATTTTACTCCTTTTTGTTAATTAATTGTTTTTTTATTAATAAATTTTATATGAAATATATATTATTTTATGTATGGATTAATTTCCTGTGTTTATATTACCAATATTTATTATCGACCCGGCATTCACAACATCGCCGTTTACTTGAACAGTAACAGCATTATCGATTTCAACACTTGCTCCAGCTTCGATTCTAAAGTGGCCGGCTACTGTAATTGGACTCGGAACTGATTTTGCGCCACTACCACTTAATATAAGATTGTTGTAACCGACAGTCCCATTAAAACTCGGAATAGTTTGTACTCCACCGTTAAATTCAATCGTATTACCCGTGATAGTATGTGCCGTTGCTAAACCGGGAGTAAATACTCCAGCAATTCTTATTGTGTTATTTGGAAGTATTTTATTAAAACTACTGAAAATCAGGTTGCCATAATTGGCGGTAATCACCGGTTGACCATCTGATGCTTGTGCGTAATTTACTGTTCCAGTTGTTCCGCTGGTCAATATCCCACTACCGCTTGTTTGTCCATATAAGAATAAAGTATTAGAGCCTACAGCAAAACTGCCGTTTAGAGTAAACATTCCATTTACATTTGTGATATCACTTGTGAGAGTTGTAGTACTGGCGTTCGAAATTGTGAGATTATTGAAACTTGTTATCGATGATCCGCTTATCGATTGAGTAGCGTTACTACTCATAATTACAGTACCAGTTCCCGCAGAAAAAGCCCCGCTATTCGACCAATCGCCGGCCAGAACGATATTGAAATTATTAGCATTTAGAGTACCACCGCTGGCAATCGAAAGCAAATTGTTTACTATCAACGAATTGGTTTGTAGAATTGCCGTTGGCGAATTGGTCCCGTTCACTATGAAATTGAATACAGGAACGGTTGTATTGATAGACATAGTTTGTGCTGCAGGGGTTACACCATCGCCAATCTGTAGCGTTCCGCCGGTAACGTTGTGTGTTCCAGCAAGATTCACATACCCTAAATCCTGCGCCCCAGTTCCACCTTCTCGCCGTATGGCGATAAGACCTCCCGACATTGTGAACGAAGAACCAACATTGTCGATTATAAACGGTGGAATTGTGGTGCTAGTTGATGAAACGGTCGGGACAGTAAGTGTACCGTCGCTCATAGTGAAGCCAACAGTTGAACCTACTACCCTGCTAAATCTACCAGCGATGTTAAGTGCCCCACCATCAATTATGATTTCACCGGCGTTTGAAAGTATCTGGTTATCAGCAGTATTTCCAACGTTTAATGTTCCGTTTGAAACCCGGATAAGTCCACTGAATGTCCAGTTGAAATTGCCGCTGTTCACTGTTCCATCATTAATCCATAAACCAGCCGTGGATGGAATGTTAGGATCGGCAGTAAATGGAACGATTGTTACATTCGTCGAAAGCTTGAATGTTCCATTTGTCAATGTAAGAAATGGAGTTGGCACCAAGAAACTTGTGGATAAAACATCTAACACATTGTTACGACTTGTTCCCATATTTAATGTGATAAGATTAAAACGGGTTGTTCCACCGGTTCCGCTTATATTTTGGTTACCTAACCGATTAAATATTGTGTTGCAGAAACTATTTGCATCAGGAGCGAGATTAAATGTGCCGTTGTTTGTTATGTTCCCGCCGCAATTAAGTGTATGCGTTGTGTTCGATGTATTTAAAACTTGAACTACGCCAGTATTACTGACATTTATATTTCCGCTTACAGTAACCGTGCGGGCTGTGTTGTTGTTTCCAATATTCAGAGTACCGTTGACATTGAGATTTACGCAGGCGGCATTGGCATTGATAGTTACAACATCACCGCTGACAATTGTAACATTATCAGTATTAGTCGGTACAACTCCCCCTACCCATGTTGTTGTAGTATTCCAACTACCGCCACCAGTTCCATTCGAAATGATATTACCACCAGCAAGAGTGGTATTATTACCTGTTAAATCAGAAGATGGCGGAGTTCCCTCATTTGCTGCTGCAATCTGAAAATAATAAGTAGTATTTGGAGTTAGAGATGTATTTGCAAATGAGTATAAGGTTCCTGTCGAAGCTATTGTAGTTGAAGTAACTGTTCCAACCTGAGAAAATGGACCGCCAGGTTCAGTAGCGCGTTTAACAATAAAAAATGTTTCAGTGGTAGAATTGTCCCTCCAATTTACCGTCATACTTGTCGATGTAACGCTCGTGAATGTCATCGATATAGGTGCCGAAGGAGTTCCTCCTGCTGGAGTGAATGTTATCATCGTATTTGTAGCAGGTACTGTTGCCAACGAATTTTGCGGTGTGTTACTAAATGTTGCAGTGTTTGCAGTTTGCTGTGTTAAAAGTTGTGCTGTAGTTGGAACTGCCGACATCGTTGAAGCATTGATTCCGCATGTGTAAGTATAAGTAGCGGTTCCAGCAACCATTGAACCATATATGAATTGTATAACGCCAGTAGCTTCGTATAATTTAACTTGAAAGTTTAGACTTGGTGTCGCATTGCCGTAAAGATCCATATCTATCCATTCAATAGTTAATATTCTGTTTGGGGCAGAACCTGTAGTTAAATACTTAAAATTGCCCGAAAGCGAACCACCAGCAGGAGCGATTAAATCATCATACAACGGAGCTAACGATAGTAGTGTTCCACCTGTTGCACTGAATTGTGTGTTTGCGTATCCGTATGCCCCAGTCCCACTACCAACGGCTGTTGAGGACGATAAATCGATGAAACCATTTGTGGAAATATTAAATGTGGTGTAAGGAACGCCTAAGTAGTAGAATGTAAACCCGATTGGTGTAAATCCACTTCTATTGTCATCTAAATCTGTCCCATTCCGCCAACTAGCGAAACTGGTTCCCGTTGCTGATATAGAATTATAAGTTATTCCAGTTGTTCTTGCAGGTGTGTAGTTTGCAACGCTCTGGGCAACAACCTCACTGGTCATCAAGTTCAGTGTAATTAACACAAAAACGTGCGATATGTAGGGACCAATTTTCACTTCATTAATTTAATAGATTAAAACATTGCCAAGTTTGCTCGTACCTGCAATTGCATTCGGGCCGAACAATTGGATTTATGCTATGAAGATTCAACAATTTATTTAATTTTAAATGAAGCATTTCTATTTTACCGGTCAAAATATAATAAAACAAAGAGTTATTGTCAACACCTCAATAAAAAAATTAAAACTTTCACCTAACTATAAGTATTTAACGATGTCGTAAAATTGGCGATTTTACTAAAATTAATGGATTTTTTGTTATTTTCGTTTCTATGAAAAAGTAATCTATTTTTAAAAAAATTAAGTTGGTGCTATAGGAAATTCCCAATCTGGTCGAGTCGAATCAAAGCCCAATTTTTTTAATTCATTAATGTGAGATTTGCTCTGATGATCCCATTAGAACAATTCCCTTTTGTATAGTTCATTTCTTTTTTATATCCTTGAAGAGTAATAAAAATTCCCTCCTTTCGATAAATATTTATAGCACTAATTGCAATTCCAATTAAGTCAATTCGTATGCTTGACAATAAAATATTCTTTTTTTATATTAACCCAAGTTTGAGAGCGTGGTTTTAATTGTATTATGGGATTTTATAATTAGAAAATATTATTGTGAATTGGATAGCACTATATACCCGTTCACGACACGAGCAATCGGTTGCACGGCAATTAAGTATGTATGGAATTGAAAGCTTCGTCCCGATGCGGAAGGAATTACATAAATGGAGCGATCGCAAACGACTTATTGATGTGCCCCTAATTCCATCTTACGTT
>CAMTVZ010000097.1:0-6239 GCA_947085285.1 uncultured Ignavibacteriota bacterium | reverse complement strand
GATACGAATTGGTACCGCAAACGCAAGCGATCAGCTTAGAGTTTATCTTGAATCTCTGTCAAGTCATTCTAATCCTGAAGTTGTCCGTAGCGCTTCAATTTACGCAGCTCGTGAGTATGCGTCATCCGACGATTACTATACTGCGGTAGAGAAATATCAATCCGCCATAGACAGACTTAATCAGCCGTTGGATTCCGATCTTAAAATCTCAGCATACATATCAAAGATGATGTTAGAAGGATATGACATCGACCATATAGAGGGTGCAGAGGAAACTTTCGGTCAGATGCAGAATCAGTTCCCCAATGATGAGCGTACACAGTTGGCTCAACTGCAGCTTCAGTTAATGCAACATAACCAACAAGATATTTACGGATTTAATAAAGAGGGTCAGTTCCAGGTTCATATGCGTGAAATACCGAATTTCCCGAAAGCTGATAAAAAAATAAATAGTATCCCACAAGAATATAGGATTGAACAAAACTATCCTAACCCGTTCAATCCAAGCACAGTTATAAAATACCAGCTTCCGCAGGCAAACAAAGTAGAGATAAAGATTTACAATATTTTCGGTCAAGAAGTAAAGAAGCTTATCGATGAAGTCCAGGATGCGGGATATTATGAAGTTGTTTGGAACAGCGACAACAACACGGGTAACAATGTAGCAAGCGGTGTTTATTTTTACAGACTTGTGGTGAGTTCTACCGAACCACTAACTGCTGGCTCGTTTACTTCTGTAAAGAAGATGTTGCTGGTGAGGTAATTTTATGCAATGTCCGACTCACTTCCAAAGTGAGTCGGACATTACTTGTACGAGCCGATTTCTCATCACGGGAAGTCGGCTCTTTTTGTTAGTACTTGTAGGTCGGATTACAAATCCGACTTACACTGCTTGTTGTACGGATTACAAATCCGACTAACACTGCTTGTAGGTCGGATTTTAAATCCGACTTACTTGCTTGTAGGTCGGATTGCAAATCCAACTTACCTGCTTGTAGGTCGGATTCCAAATCCAAATTACCTGCTTGTAGGTCGGATTCCAAATCCGACTTACCTGCTTGTAGGTCGGATTCCAAATCCGACTTACCTGCTTGTAGGTCGGATTCCAAATCCGACCTACATTCTCGCCTACACTAAGCGTTTCGGAGAGCAAGTTAGCGAAGTAGGAGCATTTTTTTGACTGACGTAAACGAACCGGCAGTTAGTTTGTAGAAATATGTTCCACTCGAAAGATTGTCGGTGCTAAACTCGACACGATAATTGCCGGCTTTCATTTCGCCGTTCATCAATGTTGCAACTTCCTGACCCAAAATATTGTAAACTTTCAGCGTAACTAAACCTGAAACAGGAATGCTGAAATCAATTTGAGTAGTTGGGTTGAATGGATTTGGATAGTTCTGCGAGAGAGAATAATTTTCTGGAATTGTTCCGTCAATATCACGAACTGAAACTGGACCCATCACTCCAAAAACCACGCGCAAACGAGCTGAAGTTGGAGGAGGAGTTGGGAACGACCACGAGTGATTATTAGCAAAACCAGCTTCGTTATCTAAATAATAGGCACCACCAAGTTCGACACCGGGATAACCTGCAGCAAACTTAAATTCAAAGGCGCCGCCTGGAGTTCCAGCCGCCCAAAGAATATCGCGAGAGTAAAACTTATCGTCCGCAACTTCGTCGCCATTCGTTCCATTATCGAACAATTTAATTAACGTACCTGCGGCAGTATCGTCGTATGTCCAGTTCCCTTGCCAATTACCAAGAGGCGCTGCGCCCCCTTTTATCCAAACATCTCTTAAATTAGTTATTGGTTGATTAGTCCGGAAATCTACAGGATTTCTCATATCTACCACAAACTTGATCATTACATCATGTGGCAGTCCGGCAGCTTTTGGGATAATATTTGGATAAGCAATCGGTAAAATTGAATCTTGTCCTGTCCAAACGTATATTCTATCTGGGCCAGTTTCATAACCGCCGCCGTTTTCAAATCTTTCATCAGGATATGCTTTGAATTTGTACTTAATTTCTGAATCGAGAGCAGTTTTAATAGTAAGCGTAGTAGTGAACAAACCAGCTATCAAAAAATCTTCAACCATCTTTTGGTTACCGCCGGTGATAGCACCGCCTGCAAAAATTAGAACTTTTAAAGAATCAGTTGCAGTATTAAAACCGCCACTGTTGATAAGGGCTGCAATATCGGCTTGGAAGGTTATGTTTTTTTCAGTTATCGGTTTGTCGGTGGGGCGTAATCCGCCGAACCATTTCCATACAATTGTAGTATCGTTTTTCATTGCAAACATGTTATCGCCTCCTGGTTCCCAACCAGCACCTCCAGGTCCGTCGATATAAAATTTATAGTATATATTCCTCGCACTGTCGGGATGAAATCTTGCAACACCCGAATAAAACATACTTGTTCCTTCTCGGCTTAGGAAATAAGTTGAGCCCCAATCCAATGGCATAAAGCTTCCACGAATACCTACCTGATGAGTTGCAGGATCAAAACCAATTACACCGGCAACATTAACTCTGAACCACACATCAACACTATCGGTAGGTGTGTAAGGTGGATTATTGAATCCACGTTTAAAATATCTGAGTGGAAGTACGGTATCTTTTGTTACTGTTAGAGCTGTATTTGGCATATCTTCCCAGCTAGTAGCATAATATTGTACTTCTAAGTTTGTTCCTTCGGGAAAAGCATGAGTAACAGTCCAGTAATCGCCGCCGATATTTGTCATCAACGGAGAATCATCGCCCCAAGTTAATGGCGCAGTGTTACCCCTAATTTGTACCATAGAAGTTGGAACAATTGTATCCAGCCGAGTTGAAGTATTTAGTTGGAATGTTACATTGAAAGTGGTTTGTGAATAGATAAACGACACCACAAAAAGTAACATAAGAATTAGTAAAAATAACTTTTTCATTTGAAATCTCCTTGTTTTGTTATTAGTGATTGTTTAATTAAAAAGTAACACCTAAAGAAAAACGCTGAACATCCTTAAACACACCAAATTGCTCAGAGCTGAAGTCAATAAATAAATCTGAATCGCTGTACAAATTATATTTCAGACCGATGCCATACGAGAAACCTTGATTGGCATCGTCGCGGAATAACGATTTATAACCTGTACGAAGAAAAACATTGTTATTCCAATTATATTCAATTCCTAAATTTACTGATTGGGAATTGTCGTTAGGGTATAAAGCATCTACTGCCGCAGTAAAAGTAGAGTTTGTAAATTTCAGAACATCCATACAAACACCGACACGGAAAAGCAGTGGTAAAGTCCACGAGTCTGTTTTTAAAACTGCTGTAACTGCAGGATTATTCCCGCCGTCGCCTGGCGCTAAATCAATCTTGCGGTATAAATCTTTTCCGCTCATCTGCATTTCAGAGCCAAAATTAGTTATGCTCATACCTATTTTCATATCGTTAAAATAAGTTCTAAACAAAATACCAACATCAAGAGCAAAGGCACTTGCCGAAGTATGCCATATTCTTTGTTGAATATACTTAATTGTCCCACCAATTGAAAATCTGTCAGTTAAATTTCTTGCGTATGTTAAACCCACAGCCAAATCGGAGGCATCCCAAAACTGCTGAATACCTTCCGGATTTTCAATCGTTGTTATTTCTTCATCACCATAATCGAGATGGGTTATATTCAAACCGAAGGCGTTTTCCTCGTCTATAGCCACAACCAAACCTACCCAGTTGAAATCGGTTTCGACCAACCAAGGGGTATGTGCCGCGATAAACTCGGTTCGATTCAACCGCGAGATTCCACCGGGATTCCAGTAAAGTGCCGAAGCATCGTTAGCTAAGCCAACAAATGTACCACCAAGAGCAGACGACCTTGGCGAAACACCGATTCCTAAAAATGGAGCTGCAGTAGTACCCACTTTTGATTGAGCAAACAACAAACCTGATGTGGTAAAAAGTAAAATCAATACTGTATATATTTTTTTCATAATGTCACCTATTTTATAATAGCTATCTTACCATATTGAACACCAACTTCGGGTGCTTCGACTACATAAAAGTAAACACCGTATGCAATATCTAAATTCTCTTTTGTCCGCAAGTCCCACCTTACTTCCCCTTCAAACATGTTTCCACTGTGATAAAGTGTACGGATGTGTTCACCACGTGCCGTATAAATGTCGATTTTAGAATTTACAGGAACATTTGTGAATGTAATTTTACGTTCACCCCTGCCTGTAACACCAGTTGGTAAAGGTAGTTCCTGTGTTGTTGCCGACACATAAGGATTGGGAACGACTTTAACTTTTTTAATTTCAGATTTTGCTTTTTGAATATCGAGCTTTGCACCAACGACACTAAACTCAAATTCATCGTATCGGTTGAGTGGTTTTGTAGTAATTATTTGAAGCTTGTCGCCCGCTAAAGGTCGATACGATGTTGAATCAGATCCTCTGAATTCTATAATCCACGAAACAACCTCTGTTGCTAATGAATCGATAAAACAAATAACATCGTTGTTCGAGAGTGTGTCTCTTACTACATTCGGGTTAGCCCTTTCGTAAAAGCCGTATTTTATCTCTCGTGGATTATTTCTATCTGTAATATTGTAAACTTTAAAATTAGTTCTGCGTGCTGGCATATTAAACCGTGCAGGCGTGCCTTCGAATAGAACGAAAGGCGCCGACATTTGGTCGAATGTATTTGAAAACCTAATCTCGTAATCAAACGGCGGACGTTTGCCGCTATCCTCATATATAATACCACCTACCTGTCTGCGCTCTGTTCTTGGCCGAAATGTTAATAAATTCGGCTTCGATGTGTCGCTCCACCCAGATGCCGAAGTATTAATAATACGGTTCCATTGATTTTCGAATACGAGCGATATCCCATCAAAAATATCACTGTCCTTTACTTCGGGTAAATATGGTGTTTTGTGTATGTAAGGACTTTTCTTGATAACAGATTTAGGTGCTGAAGGATTTGTGATATTTTCAATTTTATAAAAAGAAGTTGTTGGTATCATTTCTTCGTTATCGCGATGGTCGATATTTGGTTCACCAACATCTGGCTTTCCGTTACCTTGCGATCCATCAAGATCAATTTGAGTTGAATCCCCATCGGCACCTACATCATCTCTCCACGCAATAATATTTCCGGCAGTATTCTTTATATGATTTCTCCAGTTGTTATTATTGTCAACGCTGTCCATCGATGAATCGAAAAATTTCAAAACATATTTATTTCCATCTTTTATTTTAGTAGGATCGATTACATTGTAATAAACCGTTCCCTCCGATTGCCCCTTTGTTTTTGTAAGTTTGACCCCCGAAGGCGGCGGCACATATCCGACCGATGGCTTTTGCGGAATTACAAAGGCTGTATTTATATCGAGTGTAATTTTTCCAGTCGCATCGCGGGCAATGAATTTTGTGTTTTCAGAAGGGGGTAAATTTTTCTCTACATCTCCCCTGTCGTAAGCTACTACAGCATAGTAGTAAAGTTTTCCGTTTTGGACTGTGCTATCCACAAACGAATGTTGAATACCAGCATCGCTTCCTAAATAATACTTTACTCCTTTACCAAAATCGTTTGGGAAGAATCCCGATATTCCATTCTTCAAATCGAATTGTGCCAACGGACGATCGAACAACGGATTACCTTGCCCATCCGAAATTACACGTATATCATTGAAGTTTGGTTCTGTTGAGCGGTAAATTTTATATCCTTCAAAATCATTTACCTTTAAATCGGAATCAAAAGTTTTTTCTTCTGCAGTTCTGTCCCAATAAAGAGTAACCTTCCCATCACCTGCAACAGCAGTGAGAGTTGGCTTCTCAGGTGGCTTCGCAAAATTGTAGTTGTTGGAATAGATTTGCTTCATCGTCCGCAAATTAGAATAAAGCGATGCCGTATCCAATTGATGTCGGGCAGGAGCTTCGCCGAAGAAAAGGGCTAACGAAAATCTTTCAGTTTTTCCGGCAGGTAACGGGAAGTAACCCGACCCGTAAATAAAGTCGCCATCCTCACCCCGGATCGCCATATTATTCACAAAGTTTGTTGGGACTTCAAAGAATCCGGGAGCCATTCTTTGCCAGAGGTTAGCATCGTTTGCCATCGAGATGTTGCCGGCAGGAACGAAATATTCAAAACTCGTTAAGCCAATCATATCCGACTCGTCGATATCAGTTGCATCGAAACGTGGTTCACCCGCATCGGGTCTGCCGTTGCCTTCGCCTGCATCGCCTGT
>CAMTVZ010000096.1:0-8342 GCA_947085285.1 uncultured Ignavibacteriota bacterium | reverse complement strand
TAGCCGGGTCCCGCTCTTCTCAACTTATTCACAATTGAGCGGGATCCTCAATTTGAATTATACGCCTGCGGCGTATTTCAAATTGGGACTGCGCTACGCCCCGTTATAACAAAACTTTCTTTTCTCATCAGGGTAGCCGGGTCCCGCTCTTCTCAACTTATTCACAATTGAGCGGGATCCTCAATTTGAATTATACGCCTGCGGCGTATTTCAAATTGGGACTGCGCTACGCCCCGAGTTTAAAAATCCTAAATTTAAATTATACAAAATAGGACTGTAAAAAACCGTTCAAAGATACTAAACAAACTCGGAAAAAACAACAATCATGTTAGATTCTTAAAATAATTAATTATTTTTTTACTAACCGCATCAAATTCAACTTCGTTGCTTATTTCAAACCACTTTATCCGTTCATCTCGCCTGAACCATGTAAGTTGACGTTTTGCATATCTGCGAGAATTACGTTTGATTAATTCAACCATATACTCATAACCGATTTTACCTTCGAAAAATTGGAAAACTTCCTGATAGCCTACTGTACGTAACGAGTTATTTTGTATTGAATATCCTCTCTCGATTAAAGATTTTACTTCATTCAACAAACCTTTATTCAGCATCCAATCGACCCGTTCGTCAATTCTTTTATAAAGTTTACTTCTATCCCATTGTAAGCCAACCAAAACTGAATGAAAATTAGGTGGATTATTTTTTTTCTGTAATTCTGAAATTGGAATTCCCGTAACTTTATATACTTCGAGGGCTCTGATAATTCTATGTAAATTACTTGGAAGCATTCGTGATGCAGAGAGTGGATCAACTTTTCGAAGTTCTTCTAATAAACCTTCTTTCCCTTTTACTCGCAGCATTTCATAAATTTTCTTTCTAACATCTTCGTCAGCCGATGGTCCGTCGAATAATCCATCAATCAATGCTTGTATATACAAACCCGAACCTCCAACAACTATAGGCTGCTTACACGATTCGAAAATTGAATCAATCCTTTGGCGAGCTTGGATTGAAAATTCACCCGCATTAAATTCCTTATCGGGTAAAACCTCATCTATAAAATGATGTTTGATTATTTCTCTTTCTTCTAATGGGGGTTTTGCTGTACCGATATCGAGGTATTTATAAATCTGGCGCGAGTCGGCTGAAATTATTTCACCATTTAACTCCTTCGCCAACAAAAAACCAATCGACGATTTTCCTGAACAGGTTGGTCCAACTAAAACTAAAACATTTTTATTGGTTATCCCTGCCATCCCAATTTACCGATAAGAGGAACAAATTTAAAACCAACTATTTGTTTTGTTAAAAATTTATCTTTCCTTCGAGTTACTACGTGTAAATCCTGATACTCCATTGAGCCAATTGGAATTACTAATTTGCCTCCATCAGCAAGTTGGTCTAACAGAGCTTGCGGAATTTCGGGTGCAGCTGCAGTAACGATTATGCCGTCGAAAGGAGCAAACTCAGCCCATCCAATAGTTCCATCGCCGCATTTCGATACAATAGGATATCCTAATTTCTCGAAAATTTTCCTTGAAGCGTTCAGTAATTCCATATGGCGTTCGATAGTAAAAACACGCGCACCTAATTCAGCCAGTATTGCTGCCTGATAGCCGGAGCCTGTACCAACTTCTAAAACTTTTGAGCCTTTTTTTACTTCTAAAGCTTCCGTCATTACTGCAACTGTATAGGGTTGCGAAATGGTTTGCGACTTCCCTATAGGTAGAGGCGAATCTTCGTAAGCCCTGCTGATGAACAAATCGGTAACAAATAGATGTCGTGGGATTCGTTCCATCACTTTCAAAAGATTTTCATCCTTCACTCCTCGCTGACGAATGAGTTCGACCATTTCTTTCCGTTCAGTTTTAAAACGACCATTACCAATGTAATCAGGCATTAGATTTTAATCCGCTCCAAATATTTTTCCACGATTTTTCGGTTGCTACAACTAATCGGTTTTTAAGTTCTTCTAAAAGTTCCGAAGCTGAAAGCCCCGAAATAATTACTCCGTTTTCAGCAACGGAGATAGTTCCTCTCTCTTCCGAAACAATCACCACTATTGCATCGGTTTGTTCCGATATTCCGATTCCAGCACGATGTCGCATTCCCAAAATATTTTCACCAATACGTGTAACGTGCGAGAAGGGCAAAGTGCAGCGAGCGGCTTCAATTATCCTGTCTTTGATTATTACAGCCCCATCGTGCAGAGGGGATTTAGGATTGAAAATGGAGACGAGAAGTGCTTTGCTGACAAGTGCTTGCAACGATACACCTGTTTCGACAAAGCTTCGCATCCCGGCTGCACGAGCTATAACAATAAGAGCACCGTGACGTTTACGCGCAAGTTCAGCTGCCGCAGTCGCAATCTCTTCGTAAGCTTCGGTAACATCAAGACGGATGAAACGACGAATTACACGGTTTTTTCCAAGCATCACAAGTAAACGCCGAAGTTCAGGTTGAAATAAAATTATGAAAGCAATCACCCAGATGTCGGTCAATGTTCGGAGCAACCATCCCATTGCTTTTAAGTTTATTGCCTGTGCTACAAACGAAAATGCGATAATCAAAAGAAGTCCGACGAATATTTGAGCAGCTATCGTTCCTCGCATTATCAAGTAAAGTCGGTAAAAGATGAACGATACCACTACAATATCGAGTATATCAACTAACGTAACTGTTAAAAAACCAATTTTAAAAAGTTCCAATCGATATCCTCATTTTAATGAATCAACTATTTTTGCAACGCGTTTCATTTCTTTAACGTCGTGCACACGAATTATATTTGCACCATTCATTATTGAGACCGCCACAGCAGCGGCAGTTCCTTCTAATCGTTCAGCAACTGGTAAATCGAGTATTGTCCCAATAAAAGATTTTCGTGATGGACCTACGAGAACTGGAAAGCCGAAATCCTGAAATTCTTTTAGCCTTTTGAATATCTCAATGTTATGTTCAAGTTTTTTTCCAAAGCCGATTCCAGGGTCTATAATAATTTGTTCGATACCATTTTCGATGGATATTTTAATTGCTTCAGATAAATAAGATTTTATTTCAGGAATTAGATCTTTGTATTCCGGATTTTGCTGCATCGTTTTCGGTTTATCTTTTGTGTGCATCAAAATAACCGAGGCATTATACTTCGACACAATTGAAGGCATGCGATTGTCGAAGTGGAAGCTACTGATGTCATTCACGATTACTGCACCGCACTGAAGTGCTTTTTCGGCAACTTCAGATTTTGTGGTATCTATTGATATAGGAATTGTGGTTTTATTAACAAGCTCTTCGATAATCGGAATAACTCGGTTTAATTCTTCTTCAACACTCACCGATTCGGAGCCGGGGCGGGTTGACTCGCCACCTACATCTATAAAATCGGCACCATCTTCAATCATTTGTAAAGCATGCTCAACGGCTATCGAACGGTTTAAATATTTGCCGCCATCCGAAAAAGAATCGGGAGTAACATTTAGAATGCCCATGATGAAAGATCGACTTCTCAAGTCGTATTCTACTGAACCAAACTTATAAATTTTATTGAGTGCGTGTACCATTGTTCGGGAAAAATATACAAAAATTTTGAAGCGATAACAAAAAAGCCCCAGCTAAAATTTGGCTGGGGCTTTGATGAACTATCCTAAAATATAGAATAGTCGAAATTGATTGAGAGTTCTAAAACACATATTTAGCTCGTATAGAACTTTTCTTTTGGCGTAGTTGATTTATTCGCAAGCATTTGTTTCTGTTTAGCTTTTAGTCGTGCTATTCTCTTACGTTTTTTAATTCTTGCTATTCGCCTTTTCTTATTCATAATTATTACCTTTTTAAATTATTAATTGATTTTACGTAAAATCGTTTTCGTTATCAAAAAATCCAAATCTCTAAATGCGAAATTCTAAACAAATTCGAATCTTAAAAATCCAAAACTATTCAAAAAGTACCGATTTAGAGTGTTTTTTGGTACTCGAATTAGTAATTTGTTTAGGATTTCGAGCCGCCTGCTCGCCGACGTTCAAAGAACTTATTCGAGTCTGCCAAAATCTGCCTTGTCGGACGGCGGGCAGGTTTTCGTCCTCAGGATTTTTCGTTAGGAATCATAATTGTGCGTAATATAAGTTATTGATATAAACTTTCTAAATATCTTTCTACATCGATAGCCGCCGCACAACCTGAACCAGCGGCAGTTACTGCTTGCCTGTAAACTGAATCGGCTACATCGCCAGCTGCAAAAATTCCGGGAACGTTAGTTGCCGTTCCTTTGCCGACAAGTTTAATGTACCCGTTGTCGTACATATCAATCTGCCCTTTAAAAATCGATGTGTTTGGCTCGTGACCAATTGCTATAAACAGTCCATCGGCTTTCATCTCTGTTATGGTGTTAGTTTTCACATTCTTTATTTTCAAACCTGTCATGGCTTTTCTGCCGGCTTCTTCTTTGCCTAAAACTTCTTCAACAATTGAATCCCACAAGAAAGAAATTTTTGGATTTTGTAGTGCTCGCTCGCGCATAATTTTAGATGCACGTAACTCGTTTCGCCTGTGTATAAGAGTTACTTTGGATGCGAACTTAGTTAAAAATATTGCTTCCTCGAGTGCAGTATCGCCCCCGCCAACTACTGCTACTTCTAAATTCTTAAAGAAAAATCCATCACAGGTAGCGCATGCCGAGACTCCGTAACCGAAAAACTTTTTCTCTGATTCGATGTTCAACAATTTCGCACGTGCACCTGTTGCAATTATAACTGCATCGGCAGTATAGAGTTCATCAACTGCCCATAATTTGAATGGTCTGTTTGTAAAATCGACTTTTGTAATTTCTTTGTTCAAGCAAACAGTACCAAACTTTTCAGCTTGCTTGCGAAATAGATCCATCATTTCTGGTCCCATCACGCCATCAGGAAAACCGGGATAATTTTCAACTTCGGTTGTTATTGTGAGCTGCCCACCAGGTTGACTCCCTTCGAAAAGAATGGGGTTTAAGTTTGCACGTCCTGTGTAAATCGCTGCCGTAAATCCGGCAGGACCAGAACCAATTATAATTACTTTATGATGCTTTTCGTTCATCTAAACTTTCCTTATTATTTTTAGCCCGCCCAATGCGGACTGCTTTTATGTTCTCTATGAATTTTTTATGTTTGATTCGTTTGATGGGAGAATTTTTGAATCTCTCATTAAATTTTTCTAATGAGATGCTTTCAAGCTCAGAAAGATTCGGATTAATGTTGTATTCTCGGGGATAAAATTCCGAAATTTTTGTTTCGGTTGCAAATTTTTGGTTCCACGGACAAACATCCTGGCATATATCGCATCCATAAATCCAATTATCAAATTTATCGGTTAACTCCACATCCACAGTTTCTTTGTTCTCGATTGTTTGATAAGATATACATCTCCTTGCATCTAAAACATAGGGTTGAAGAATTGCATTTGTTGGACACGCATCGATACATAACGTACAATCGCCACATTGATTTATTAAATTAAAATCAGATTCGAGTTCGAGATTTATGAAAATTATGCCGATGAAAAACCAAGAACCGAGTTGTGGAGCAATAACAATTGTATGTTTCCCCATCCAGCCCATACCCGCCCGTTGTGCCCAAACTTTTTCCATTACCGAACCCGAATCGACATAAACTTTACCATTAGCTTTGTTCGAAATAATTTTAATGTAGGATAATAGGTCGTTAAGTTTATGTTCAACTACCTTATGATAATCGTCGCCCCAAGCATATCTTGAAATTTTTCCGATTTCTTTGTGATTGTTGTGTTGAAAATTGGTATAATAATTGGCAGCCGTAACAATTACTGTTTTTACTTCGGGATAGATAAGTTTTGGATTTATGCGTTTCTCAAAATTTTTCTCCATCCACTTCATGTCGCCGTTATAATTTTTAGATAACCACAACATTAATTTGTTTGCTTCTTCAGAAAGTGGCTCGGCATTAGCGAATCCAATTTTCGAAAATCCTAACTCAATTGCATGTTGTTTTATTTTTTCCTTTGTAGAAGGCATTTTGTGAAATACTTATAACAATTGAATAACTTCACCAATACTAAAACCTTTTTCGTTTGATGAAATAGTGGCGGCTGCAATTTTAGGGTCGTGCTCAAAAACTAATTTCCATTTTTCCTCGTAAGCAGGACCGATTATTTTTTTCTTTTCTTCTAATGTAACTAAAGGTTGCAAATCGTAGCCCATAATAAACGGCAACGGTATATGCGAAGACATCGGAACTAAATCGGCACAAAATAAAACTGTATTTTTACCGTCAGATATTTTGGGAATTTGCTGCATAGCTGTATGACCGTTCAACAAAATCAGATTGATACCGGGAAACAATTCAAACTCCCCTTCTACCAATTCCAAAACGCCAAATTCTTTTAGAGGTAAAAAATCTTCCTTGAAGAAGCTCGCTTTGTCGCGGTCGGTCGGATTGAGCGCCCAATTCCAATGTTCTTTTTGAACATAATATTTGGCATTTGGAAATGTGGGTTTTAGAATTCCAGCATCGTCAATTGTCGATCCGCCCGCGTGGTCAAAATGCAGATGGGTGAGTATTACATCTGTGATCTCGCTTGGTACTAAATTATATTTTTGTAATGACGAAATAAGGTTGGTAGAAGTTGTATCAATTTTATAGATGTCTTTTAACTTTTGCGACATCTTCGGGCTATTACCTGTATCGACTAAAATCTTTTTTCCTCCGCCGATGATTAAAAGACTTCGCGTAACCATTTCGATGCGATTGAGTTCGTCGGGTGGATTTGTTTTTCGCCACAGCGCTTGAGGCACAACACCAAACATTGCTCCACCATCGAGTGCGAATCGGCTTGTTTCAATCGTGTATATTTCGTAGTCGCCTATTTTCATTTTTCTTTTTCAACGAATAAAAATAAAGGTCGGTTAATTTGCTTCAAACCGACCTGTTATATTATTTACAAACACAGAATCTATTATTTGGTTGTTCTAATTCGCCTGTTAGCAGACAAACCGTGAGTTGAGGGACGAATATCGAACTGGTCTGAACAGCGGGCAGGTTGAATTAAATTCCCACTAAGTAATTAACCTATTGTTTAAAGCGCGAAGGGGCTTCACTCAATGGTAAAAACTCTTTATCTGGATGTAAAAGTTTTGCTTTGTTGTACAATTCTTCTTCTGTTTCGGGGCGATTTGGATCGGGGACACAGCAATCGACCGGGCAAACTGCAGCGCATTGTTCTTTATCGAAATGACCTACACATTCGGTGCATTTTTCCGGAACTATGTAGTAAAAATCGTTTGAAAGAGCATCGAACATTTGTCCGTTTAACTCATATTGTACGCCGCCGGCATAAATTGCGGTATTTGGACATTCGGGTTCACACGCACCACAATTGATGCATTCTTCAGTAATAAATGTAGCCATATCTAAAATCTCCTTGTTTTATTGTGTTTTCCCTGTTCGCCATCCCGCTATTCGGGTTTCTGGCGGGCAGGGGTGAATATTTAGTTAAAAATTTAGTTTCAAAAATTACTTTGCAATTATAATAAAAAGATGTGAAAAATACAATAGATATTATTGAAAGGAGATGAGCATTTCTCTAACTTCCGTATAGGTTTTGCCAGAATCGGTTACACTGGAAGCGTTTGAAAGGGATTAGAAATCCTTGAGAAAAATTCTTTTTGAAATTGTTGATATTTTTTTATGATAATTGGATAGAATAGATTTGGATAATTTTGCTCGAGTGTGTATTCTTTAGGCAAGTTTGGAATTCTAACTAACTTCAAACTTATTAGCTTCATCTACTCGTTGATTTTATTCGTACACCGTCTCTGGTAATTATCGAAAGATTTCCTGCTATCTTTTCTTTGTCTAAAGCATTGAAGTGTTGTTTGAAAACTTCCGTTGCTTCGTCAACCTTCATCCTGTATAGTTTAATTACAATTATTCCGCCGCACTGCGCGGGTGGGAACCTAACAATACGAGTAAAGTCTTTATCCATTGTGAGAATAATAAGTTTATCGTTAACTGCCTTCTCATAAATTTTATCATCCGAGGTGCCTGAAAGAAATGAACCTCTTACGCTTATTACATTATGTCCTTCAGACCTTAAAAACTCAATAATCGGTTCATATACATTCTCATTTGCAATAATATTCATAAAACCACGCCTGCTTCTTCTTCAGCCAAAAATGCCGCATAATCAAGACAAGCCATTATATCTTCGTCGCCAATATTTGGATATGCTTTCTTTATTCCTTGATAACTTTCTCCAACTGCTAATAATTCAAGAATGATATGAACAGGTATTCGAGTTCCCTTAATGCAGGGCTTACCACTGCAAATCGT
>CAMTVZ010000095.1:0-4179 GCA_947085285.1 uncultured Ignavibacteriota bacterium | reverse complement strand
GTAATAAAAACGTAAAACATTATTTCTCATCAGGCGGACGGCTCATCAAAATATCGGTTGAACTGGAAAAAGATTACGACTCGCCGAACGTGAACGGCAGGCTCATAAAACAATTTAATCTTCGGCAAGGTGTTCTGGTGGATTGCAAAGTTCAGAAGTACAACGGATTTTTGGAAGTAACTGAAATTCTTACAGTCAACGGTTTGACGCCGGAAGAATGGCTGAAGTGTAAGGAATTTCAGACAGGCACTGCGGTAGATGCATCTGAACAAATAGTTTTAACTACCGAACCCAACGAGTATTCACTAAGAATAATTGATTTACTCTCTCCGATTGGTAAAGGACAGCGGGCATTAATAGTTGCCCCACCCAAAGCAGGGAAAACAATACTGCTTAAACAGATTGCGAAGTCTATCGCTACTAACCATCCCGATATCTTGTTGATAGTGTTGCTAGTTGATGAGAGGCCCGAAGAGGTAACAGATTTTCGGCGCTCGGTAAATGCTAAAGTGTTTGCCAGTTCGAGCGACAGTAGCAGAGAAAGTCATGTCCGTATTGCCTCGCTTGTTTTAGATTATGCAAAGCGTGAAGTCGAAACTGGTAAGGATGTGGTTCTGTTGATAGATTCGTTAACGAAGATGGGGCGAGCGTTTAATGCTTTTCAACCGGGCAGCGGTCGAACAATGTCAGGTGGTGTGGATATACGTGCACTTGAGATACCCAGGAAAATATTTGGCTCGGCACGCTCACTCGAAGACAGAGGATCTCTTACAATCATTGCAACGATATTGGTGGATACAAATTCGAGGATGGACGAGTTGATATTCCAGGAATTTAAAGGCACCGGAAATATGGAGCTTATGCTGAACCGCGAAATGGCAAACCAGCGTATCTTTCCGGCGATTAACATTCAGGAATCCGGTACACGACGCGAGGAACTGCTGTTCGGCAGGAATGCAGATAAACATTACGCATTAAGGAGAATGCTGAACAATCTCGAACCGAAGGAAGCTATGCTGAGGATGATAAAACTTTTGGAAATGTATTCTACAAACCGTAAATTACTTTCAAAAATATCGAAAACAACTTTAGATGAACATGAAAAATAAACAATTAATTACTGGTGAGTTTTTTATATCTACATCCAAAAATTTTGACTTTTGGCGAACTGTTTACAGCCACGGTTGGTGTGCTCTGAAACCGTTTTTCGTTGATAAAGAAAACTCAGTCCTCGAAAGATTATTCACTACCCGTAGCGGCGAGCTGGTTCATTGCTCGCTGAGTAATCCGGAGAAGGGAAGTATTAGAGTTAATTTTCAAACTCGATACGAATTACATAAATACGAAAAATTCGATATCATAGATCAGATAGCAAAAATTTTTCGGCTGGATGAGGATATGACAGAATTTTATAACCAGGCAAAAAGAGATTTGCGGTTTAAGTGGGTTTATAAACTTAAAGCTGGCAGGTTACTCAGAAGCCCAACTGTTTTCGAGGATGTAGTAAAAATAATTTGCACAACTAATTGTAGTTGGGCTCTGACCGAAGTCATGATTAACAACCTTACAACGAAATTAGGAAGAGAATTTACTTTTATTACATCTGGTGGTGAAAGAGCTATTGAATATTCATTTCCGACACCTGAAGCGATTGGTAATGTTGATGAAAAATTTTTACGCGAAGAAATCAAGATGGGGTATCGCGCTCCTTATTTACTTGAACTTGCTCGAAGTGTTAATTCGGGAGAGGTAAATTTAGAAATCTGGAGAAGCGATACCATGCCGACTGATGTATTCTATAAAAAAATGTTGCAGATAAAAGGGGTTGGTCCTTATGCTGCTCAAAATTTATTAAAACTTTTAGGTAGATACGATTATTTGGGGATCGATAGTTGGAGTCGTACAAAATTTTTTGAAATACATAACAATGGTAAAAAAGTCTCCGATAAAAAGATAGAAAAATTTTATGAGAAGTATGGAAAATGGCGTGGACTATTTTTCTGGATGGATGTTACAAAAAACTGGTACGAACATCAGTTTCCGTTTTGAATGATAAAAAAAGGCAGTTGACCAACTGCCTTTTTTATTTATCAACAACAACAAAGATTAATGCTATCTGCCGCGGGTTCTCGTTTCTCTGCTGCCGTCACGTTGTCCATCGTTTCGTTGTCTGTTCTCGTTTTTCGGCTCTTCACGATATTCGCGAGGTTTAACCTCTTCTCTTTTAAACTCAATTTCTCGCTCTCTTCGTTCAGGTTGATATTCGCGTCTGCGTTCAGGAACATCGCGTCGAGTTTCCTCTCTTCGCATTTCGGGTTGCCGCTCTCTCTGGATTTCAGATCGCCGTTCTTCTACCTTTCGCTCTGGCTCACTTTGCTTACGATATCTGTCGGAACGTTTTCTTGGTTCACTCTGTGGTTGATTTTCTCTTCTCTCTTCACGATAAACTTCTCGCATACGTTCAGTAGATTCTCTTCTCTCCTGTATTTGTCTGTCTGACGCTCGTTCGCCATCACGCTTTTCAATCCCTCGTTCACCTTCTTGCCTTTCCGAGCGTTCTCGATAAATTGTTCTGTCAACTTTTTCCAAATCGAGCGTAGTTGTTCTATCCGATCGACGTGCATCTATTTTTTCAGGTCTGTTGCGTTCTATTTCTCTTTCACTTGGACGGTAGACTTCGATTTTAGGTCGGTCGCCTTCTCTAATCATTCTATCGGTTTTTCTGTCGCGTGTTTCGGTAATCTCGGCAGTTCTGATTCTATCGCCGGTTTTTCGTTCAATAAATTCTCTGTCAATCCCAATATTTTTTATTCTTTCGTTTTCATATTTATAATCGTAACGATAACGTGTATTTCCAAAAAAGCGTCGTGTTCTCTCAATCGGTTCGTAGTAATCGTTCACACGTGGTGAGCAAAAGTGCCGGTATCTAACAAATGACCAATAATGGAGGGGGGATATCCAATTAGTTGTGAAGGTGATACCGATATGAATGTTGAAAGTTGCATAAGGGGGCAAGGGTGCCCATCCAATGTAATCGTCGTCGTATCTCCATTCGACCCAAGCCGGTCCCCACTCGTAACCAGGTATCCAAACCCAACCATAATAATCATCGTAATACCAGCGTCCATAATGAAACACCGCCCAGCCGAAAGGTTCATACGAAACCCAATACCAACCGTGTCGAGTCCAAACCCAACGTCCATCCGAGTATGGTCGCCAATCGTATCGAACTCGTTTCGGTTTCCATACATAAAAATTACGATCGAGCTCAATCCATTCACCGTAAGGTGCAAGCGAAGTATAGAAATAACCAAATGTTACCCGTGGATGGTTGTACGACTGGCTCTCAACTGATGTAAGAATAAGTAATCCTATAATTAAAATTAATTTTTTCATTTTATCATCTCATTGTTATTATGTGTTCAATTTATTTTAACCAATCCTCGTGCCATACAATTTCTTTTGAAATCTGATTTTTTTTTCATAATTTTAATTCCCAATTGTCTATAATCTTATTCAATATGTCTTTATTGAATACATTACTATTATCAAATTAGGAATATAAATTGAAGTATATAATTATTATTTTTGTCTTTTTGTTTACAGTATTTGATACATTTGCCGGCGGAAATGAAAAAAAAATAAATGCCGTCCGTGTTACAACTCCTCCTTTTATTGATGGAATTTTAGATGAAGAAATTTGGGCGAAAGCACAAGTAGCAAAAGATTTTATTCAACGTGATCCATTAGAAGGAGAGCCGGCTTCGGAGGCGACTGAAGTTAGAGTATTGTATGATGAGGAAGCTTTGTATTTTGGATGCATTATGTACGATTCGGAACCGGACAAAATTGTTGCGCGACTTACACGTCGCGATAATGAAATTAATTCGGATGTAATTTCGATTAGAATAGATTCATATCACGATCACCAAACAGCATTTGAGTTTACATTGAATGCCGCCGGGGTTAAAATAGATATATTGCAATACGACGATGCTCAACGCGAAGATATAACCTGGGATGCGGTGTGGGAAGCTCAAACTAAAATCATTCCGAACGGCTGGTCGGCTGAATTTAAAATTCCTTTCAGTATTTTACGCTACCGAAAAAATGGAAACGGCGATTACGATTGGGGTATCAACTTCATACGTTTAATCAGTAGAAAAAATGAGCGTTCTT
>CAMTVZ010000094.1:0-8002 GCA_947085285.1 uncultured Ignavibacteriota bacterium | reverse complement strand
GTCGGATAGAGTAAGTTTTAAATATCAGTATTTAGATGGCGAAGAAGCAGCTGATGATTTTATAAAATATGTGCTTGCACAAACACATCGCGATAAAAAAAGTGAACAAATTTTAACTGTGATTATCGACGGGGAGAATGCCTGGGAATGGTTCCACCGCGATTATGAGGGGAGAGAATTTTTAAATGCTCTTTACCGTAAATTAGAAAAATTATTCTTTACACGTCAGATTGTTACAGTAACACCATCCGAATTAATTTACGGCAATTCAAAACGAAATATCCCTCCGCATCCAATACACGAGTTACCAAAGTTGGCACATTTAGCACCTGGTTCCTGGATTCACGGCGATTTCAGTAAATGGATAGGGAGTAAAGAAAAAAATGAAGAATGGGAACTACTGTTACAAGCTCGCACCGATTTAGAAAAACATAAAGTGCCTCGCAGCGATTCTAAAAAATTAAAACCTAATTCAAAATTATGGTTTGCTAATCAAGCATGGTATGAGATGTTTGCCGCCGAGGGTTCTGATTGGTTCTGGTGGGCGGGCGAAAATCAAGAATCGCCATCCAACCAAAAACCTTTTGATCAATTATTTTTGCAACGGATCGAAAGGGTTTATACAAATGCAAATAAAGCTGGATACAAACTAAAGTTACCAAATTTCCCTCAGAGGCCAGAAACGCCACAGGTGGCAAAACCATCAATTACGAAAATAAAAACGATGCAAACTGGTAGAAAGATGGTACGAGTTATTTTTTTGTGTGACGCACGCAAAGTTAATGTCAAAGAAGCGATTTATATTGTAGGGAACGTAGAGGAATTAGGCGAGTGGTATCCCAACTCAGTGAAAATGTACGACGATGCTACAAATGGCGATGTAAAAGCAAACGACGGGATCTGGACATTCGAAGTTCTACTCCCCGAAGGAAAGGAGATTTCGTATAAATATACAAACAGTGGCAAGCCAGGTGTGTGGGAGAACTCTGAAGAGTTTCCAGCCCTTAATCGCACAACTATAATTAACGCAGACAAAGAAAACAAACATATTATAAAAGATTTATTTGGCAAATTATAAAGGAATTATAACATGAAATTTCACACTGAATATATTTGGATGAACACAAAAAAACACCGTGATTATATTAACATAACTAATGATGTTGAAGAAATATTACAACGCAGCGGAATTAAAGATGGAATGATATTAGTATCGGCGATGCACATTACGGCTGGTGTGTATATTAACGACGCAGAATCGGGGTTGATTCAAGATATCGACGAATGGCTCGAAAAATTAGCCCCATTCAATCGCGACTACCGACATCATCGGACTGGTGAGACCAACGGCGATGCTCACCTGAAAAGTTTGCTGATTCACCACGAGGTCGTCGTCCCTGTTACAAACGGTCGGCTTGATTTTGGACCGTGGCAACAAATATATTATGCCGAATTCGATGGACAACGTCGAAAAAGGATAATCGTTAAAGCAATGGGCGAATAATGTTTGCAAAAGTTTTATGATTAGTTTATATTAATTTTGAAAAAAGGAAAGAAAAAAATGAAACTTAAACTTATAGTCATCATATCCCTGTTGCTTTTGTTAGGAATAAACTTATCAAGCCAAATAATACAACCCAAACATAAAATACAGTTGAATGTAGATTTAGCTCGTTTCTTTGGCGACGAATCGCATATACTTTTAGAAACTTATTACAGCTTCCGTACCGATGAGTTGTTGCATACTTACAAGGACGGGATTTTTAGTGGTGGAATAAATATATCGGTAGAAATCAGGCAAGGGATGAGTGTGATAGAAAAAGACCAATGGACTGTTCCAAGTACATCCCCCGATTCAACTATCGTAACGATTGGAAGAACTCTGGTAGGATTAAGAAGATATTTTTTGAAACCGGGCGAATATGATTTTAAAATTATTGCAAACGATGTATATGATAATGAACGGTTTGATAGTTTACAATTTCCGATAAATATTTCTCCTTTCCCTACTGATAGAGAAGCAATAAGCGATATTGAAATCTGTTCATCGATTAAACAAATACCGAAAGATGAGAACAACATATTTTATAAAAATACTTTAGAAGTAATCCCGAATGCAAGTTTACTTTTTGGTCCCGGCTTACCAATTCTATATTATTATCTTGAAGGATATAATCTTTTGCTTTCTGGGTCATCGGCTGAGTACTTGTTGAAGACATCGGTGTTAGATGCCACGGGCAAAGAAATAATTACACACGAGAGAAGCAAGAAACGAGTAAACAATTCAAGTGTCGAGATTGGTACAGTAAATACCACATCGCTAAAAGGGGGAACATACACTCTTAAAATTTCGATTATCGACACGCTGAAACGAACAGCAGCAGTTTCAATGAAGCGATTTTTTATTTACAAACCTGGTCAAATCGATTCGTTGACGAGTTTATCTTCGGGTGAGATGGTTAGCAGTGAGTATGCTCTAATGACTGATAGCGATGTTCAGGCAGAATACGAATTGCTTAAGTATATTATAACCGATGGCGAGAAAAAACAATTCGAGAAGATAACTGAATTAAATGCAAAGAGAAAATTTATGTTTGACTTTTGGAAGCGTCGAGACACCGATCCTTCTACTACTGTAAATGAATTTAAAGAAGAATATATGAAGCGTGTAGAATTTGTAAAGCAACATTATTCGTCTGCCTTCAAAGATGGTTGGAAAACAGATCGTGGCAGAGTTTATATCGTTTATGGTCCTCCCGATGATATAGAACGTTATCCAAGTTCTTACGACGCTGAACCTTATGAGATTTGGAATTACCATTCAATTCAAAATGGTGTGATTTTTATTTTTATAGATCGCACTGGACAGGGAGATTATCGCCTGGCTCACTCGAATCATCGGAACGAATTGCAGGACGAAAATTGGTACAATCAAGTTAAGAAAGCAAGATAGTTGGATGAATGAAAAATCAGATAGCTTATCTTTTATTAAAATTATTTCGTTTCATTATATTAAATCTTTCGTTAAAGAATGCACAACAGGCAGGGTTAAAATTAGCTAACATTTTTTTTATACTTTTAACACGCCGCAAAAAAATTGCTATCGATAATTTGAGGATGGCATTCCCTGAAAAATCGGAGACTGAAATTTTGGAAATTGCTAAAAAAGCATTCCAGAATTTTGGAATTACAATCGCTGAATTATTATGGTTCCCACGCATCACTCCAGAAATACTAAATAATCTTGTAAAGTTTCAAAACTTAGAATTATTGACGAATCGTTTTAAAGAAGGGAAAGGAGTGATTATGCTTACGGGGCACTTCGGAAATTGGGAGTTATTTGCTTTAGCAACAGGTTTTGTTACTAAAATTTCTTGTAATATCATCGTCAAAACCCAAACCAATCTGTTAGTAGATAAACTAATCAATCAACATCGCACATTATTAGGGAATCGAGTAGTGCCGATGGAATTAGCTGTTCGTGAAATTTTAAGTTCGTTGAATCAGGGGGGTGTTGTTGGAATTGTGGCTGATCAATCAGCTCCTAAAGAGAGTATCTTCGTCAATTTTTTCGGGCGAAAGGTTGCTACATTTCAAGGACCTGCCGTATTTGGTTTACGCACTCGGGCAGCAATGCTAATGGGAGTAATTATACGTAAACCCGATTTTACTTATGAAGTTATTATTGAAGAAATCCAAACCTCCGATATAACCGAATACAATGAAGCCAATGTGTACGAACTGACACAAAGGCACACCGCAGTTTTAGAAAAGTTTATCCGCTTATATCCTGAACAATGGATGTGGACGCATAGGCGCTGGAAAAATGTTAAATGATTCTCAGTGGTAAGATACTGGTTTTCCAAACTGCATTCATCGGTGATGTGATTTTAACTTTACCGATGATTCAAGTTCTTAAAACAAAAATTCCGGATCTCGAAATCGATTTCGTTGCAAACAAACGTGCATCCGCTGTTTTACAAAATCACCCGGATATTAATGAAATTATAGTTTATGATAAATATGGTAAGGATAGAGGTTTAAAAGGTTTTAAAAAGCTTATCAAGTTATTGGAATCGAAAAAATATGATGCTGCAATAGTTCCGCATCGCTCGATACGAAGTGCACTCCTTATTTATCTTTCTAAAATAAAAACGAGAATAGGATTTGATAGAAGTGCAGGCCGGATGTTATTTACTCATATCATAAAATATCGTTACGATTTACATGAAGTGGAACGGAACATTTCGCTTCTACGGCCTTTTTTAATTAAAGAGAAAATAAAAGAATTGCCACGACTTTATCCGAGCAAAACAGATAAAATGACTGTAGATAAAATCTTATTCGAAGAAGAAATTTTAGATACGAGCCGGCTTATCGGTATTGCCCCCGGTTCGGTTTGGAATACAAAGCGTTGGACGAAAGAGGGCTACTTTCAGTTAGTTCGGAAATTACTTTCAGAAAAATATATAGTTTGCTTAATAGGTGGTAAAGAAGATGTAAAACTTTGTAACGAAATTATTAATAACACACGTGTCGGTGGTGTGTTTAACTTATCTGGAAAACTTACCTTGCTTCAATCTGCTGAATTAATTCGCCGCTGTCGTGTGTTAATAAGTAACGACAGTGCACCTGTTCATCTTGCAGCAGCAGTTGATACCCCAGTTGTTGCGATCTTCGGTGCCACAGCTCCCTCTTTTGGATTTGCACCCTACAGCGACGGTAGCGTGGTTGTCGAGACAGATGGACTTCCGTGCCGCCCTTGTGCTATCCACGGTGGCAATCGTTGCCCAATCGGAACTTTTGATTGTATGAAAAAAATTACACACGAAATAGTCTATCAGAAAGTTATCGAGGTGTTTAATAAATTGTAAAAGCTAAAGTTAAATTTTAAAAAAAAGGAGGGATTATGCCGGCAAATATCGGTCACATTTTAATTGCAAATTACGCATATAAGAAATTAAAATTTGAAAGGCCAGATATTGGAGAATTTATCATAAGTAAAAATAACCATTTTTATCTCGGCTCTATCGGTCCTGATTTACCAAGTTATAAAAATACAAACATAATTAAAACCGCATTAAACCAACTTCTCGTGCGTCCGTTTGTGGATAAAAATAATCCACAAGAAGAAGATGCATCGTTTTTTTTTCACTCAACACGCCCGAATTTGTTCCCTTATTATCTGATGGAAACAAACCTATCATTCGCCGACCTTAAAGGTGAAGCTTTGATTCAAAAGGATTTTAACATAGCAGTTTTCGTCTTCACACTCGGATATGTATCGCATATTGCCGCCGATCAAATTATCCATCGTCTGGTACGAGAGATTGTGGGCCCTTATTATCGCAATATAGATATTTCGAAAAACCACGGTGAGTGCGAGGTTCATCAGGACGTATTCCTTTTCTATAAACTTTATCCAACACGAAAATATGATAAAATTATACAAAAAAATTTGATTGATGTTGAGAAGGCTGGTTTCGATTATGAACAATTTTGCAATCTTTTGTCGTTGGCAATTAGTAAAGCTGGTTATTTCAACATAAAAAAATCTGATATTGATAGTTGGCTGGAGGGGATAAAGTTTATTTTCGATATGATGGACGAAATTGGACCGTATGTTTCGGCGTTTAAGAATTATGAGAAAAACAGAGATAATTTAACAGAATTCAACCTCTACAAAAAATATTTCCATAATCCCGAATCAAATTTCGATTACATGGAATATTTTGATAAGGCAGTCGATTTATCGGTTAGGTATATGAAGGAGATAATTCGTCTTTGGGACAAGCCCGATTTCTCGTATCAAAGTTTTGAAGATTATCAGCGAGCAATACATCCGGATGATTTAACTTCACCTTACAGGAAAGAGTATTGAAGGCAAATTAATTTTTATAATATTGAATAATAGTGCAATAAATGACGAAATCAAAATAATACCGTCACACGGTGGTTATCAGAAACTGAAATCGTATCAAATAGCTGAGATTGTCTATGATGCAACTGTGAAATTTTGTGAGCGTTTCATAGATAAGCGTTCCCGAACTGGCAATCAAATGGTACAGGCAGCACGCAGCGGAAAGTAAAACATTGCAGAGGGCAGCATGCCATCGGGCACCTCCAAGAAAACAGAAATCAAGTTAGTTGGTGTTGCACGTGCAAGTTTAGAAGAACTACTTTTAGACTACCAAGATTTTTTGAGACAGCGTGGGTTACAACTCTGGGGAAAAGATGACGAGTGAGCAAAGGAAGTTAGGAATGTTGCTTACAGGGGGGATAGGACATATGAGTTGTATTGGACACATATTGAGGAACAAACTGAGGAGGTTGCAGCAAACACGATGGTTTGCATTATCCACCAGACAAACTATTTGCTCGATCAGCTACTTCGCCAACTTGAGCAAGCATTTCTGAAAGAAGGTGGTTTCAGTGAAAAGCTTTACAAAGCCAGGTGAAACTTTAGAAAAAATGGTGAGTGATATTTGCATACTTATACAATTTTTAGTAGGTTATCAGTGGAATTATAAATCAAAAGAAGCTTATGGATACCAATAATAAAATAAAAGAAAATGTAAAGCAGAAATATGGACAGATTGCCAAAGGTGAGTTGAAGCTCGAAGTTACACCGAGTTCCTGCTGCTCGTGCGGTAGTAACGAAAGCAAAGTCGTATTTGATATGTCTGCACAATATAAAGATTCTGACAGAGCGGCGATTCCTGAAGGTGCCGACCTTGGACTTGGTTGTGGAACACCCGCCGCTTATGCAGATTTAGAAAAAGGAATGACAGTTCTTGATTTAGGATCAGGCGCCGGCATCGATTGCTTTGTTGCATCGAAATATGTTGGTAGCACTGGTAAAGTAATCGGCGTAGATATGACAGAAGAAATGATTGACAAAGCCAACGAGAACAAGAAAAGAATCAGTGCCGATAATGTAGAATTCCGTTTCGGAGAAATTGAAGCTCTCCCTGTCGAAAGCAACACGATAGATAGAGTCATTAGTAATTGTGTTATCAATCTTGTACCCGATAAACAAAAGGCGTTCAGTGAAATTTACCGCGTGTTGAAGCCGCAAGGAAAATTTACTGTCTCGGATATCGTTGTTGATGGTGTGATTTCAGAAAAAGAGCGGAGAGATGCAGCACTCTGGGCTGGCTGTATAAGCGGCGCACTGAGCCGGAATGATTACATCGGCATCATCGAGAAGGTGGGTTTCAACAACATCAATATTGTTTCTGAAAAGAAGTACGATTACACTCTCGAATCGGGTGGCGGACTTTACTCGATTACCGTAACAGGGACGAGATAATTGGTTCATCAAAAAACATTAACATCTCTTTCGGATTTGGAGCAGCTATTACCGGACTCTGAACGGCAGAAACTTTCTGAAACCTCAAAGAAACACAAACACGATGGTAAAGGTAAGACCGTTAGGGTTTCGGTTGAGAAGAAAGGAAGGAAAGGAAAAACTGTAACAATAGTTTCTGGCTTAAAACATAATCCGATGACGATGGAAGAAATAGCCCGTGTTCTAAAACAGCATTGCGGGGCTGGCGGGACGGTAAATGGGGGGAATATCGAAATCCAAGGGGATAATAGAACTCGTGTAATTGAAAAACTCAAGGAAATGAATTACAATTGCTAAAGATTTGTTAAAAACACATAATTTTTGTAATTTAAGCAGTCGCAATCTGTGGTAATCATAATCGATTTAGCTCGTAAGCAAACGGTGCTAATTTCAAGTTGACAATTAATTTGCGCCCGTAGTCCCAATCCGAACGGACTTAACGATTCTGCGAAGCGGAAGAAGTTAAGTACGCATTCGGATTGAGGATCCCGCCGTTAGGCGGGACTCATAAACAAAATGCGCCCGTAGTCCCAATCCGAACGGACTTAACGATTCCGCGAAGCGGAAGAAGTTAAGTACGCATTCGGATTGAGGATCCCGCCGTTAGGCGGGACTCAAGTAAAAATGCGTCCGTAGTCCCAATCCGAACGG
>CAMTVZ010000093.1:0-3958 GCA_947085285.1 uncultured Ignavibacteriota bacterium | reverse complement strand
ATGGATTGATAAAGGAGAAGATAAAAATGAAAACGATAAATATATTTTTTGCATTAGTTATTTTAGCAACCACAATAAGCTTCGGAATGCAGAGCGGAAGCTCGCCCCTTGCTGTTGTTACCAAAGTTATTAATTCGGTAGATAAAAAAGTTCCGGAATCTGATTGGAAAAAAATAATAAAGGGGGAAGCACTAAGAACAAAGGAGTTAGTGCGAACAGGCATTAAGTCGGTTGCAATAATTAAATTTACTGATAAAAGTATTGTACGGTTACTCGAAAATTCTAAACTCGAAATGTTGGGGGGAAAACAACCCAAGCAAAACTTGAACGATATGAAGTTGCAAGAAGGGGCTATAGGATTTAACATAACCAAGAGACAAAACGAACAATACACATTTTCGTCGCCAACCTCGGTAGCATCAATCAGAGGCACGAAAGGAAAATTCCATACGCAGGGCGAATTGGATATACTAATTGTAATAGAAGGGATTGTTAATTTAAAAAATCTGATTTCTGGAAAAGATACAGATGTTGGTTCAAATCAGATTGGTTTTTCGCACCCCGATGGTAAATTAGAAGTGCGCCAGGCTACTCCCGATGAAATTGCAGCTTGTGAAGAATCGTTAAAAGCTGGTGATGTCCGGAAAAAAAATGAAATACAACTCGAACTGCGCGACTCTGACGGAAACAAACGCAACTTGAAGATTGATTACCAAGAATGATGTTGAACTTACTCTGGAGTTGTAAATTATGATTCAGAAATATAATTGTGCTGGGATACTATTATATGTTTTTTTTCTTTTTGTATCAAATGTAGCACAAGCACAAGTGAGCGATAAAATATTAAGCATCGCTGCCCCACCTGTATCAGAAAACGAACCTATCAAAATAACAGCAATCATTTCGCCCGCTTTTGTTTACGATAAAATTGAAGTTGCATACCGATCGTTTGGCGAAACTGAGTTCAAACGGATCGACATGCAAATAACAGGCAACAATGCAGTCGCAGTTATTCCAAACTCAGGAGCAATCCCCCCTTACTTAGAATATTTTTTATTCATTCACATTCCGGGAACTGACCAGCCCGAAACTTTTCCAATCGAAAACCCAACTTTACACCCTTTAAAATTACTTATTACTCCAGTTGAGAGTCGTCAGTACATTATCAATTGGATAAGTCCAGCATCCGACGAAGCTGTAACACTTGATGATTTGTTGATTGCCTTTAGTGTAAATAATGTAAGTGGTCTCAAAATTTTTATTGACGAAAAAGATTTCTCGGAGTATTTAATTAAAACTGAAGATTTATACATTGCAAAGTTAGAAAATGTTTCCATCGAACTAAACGAGGGGAAAAATAATATCCGGGTTGAATTGTTCGATAGTACTGGGAAAAATATTTTTTCTGAGCGGCGGCAATTTTCGATAGTGATGAACAAAGAGGGTATAACTCGGTTAAGTAGTTTGAGGTACAAAGCATCGGTTCAATTAGAAAGCCGCAACGAATATATAAACCAACAGAGCAACACTTACAATCGAGGAAGCATTAACGCTACTTCGGATTACGGTATTTTAAAAATAAACGGAAATTTATACGCAACTAACGAAGAAAAAACTGATAGGCAGCCCCAAAACAGATATTTTATAGGAGCCGAAATCCCCTGGCTGAGGGCTGGTTACGGCGATAACTATCCCACATTCCCAAATTTAATTATGAACGGCAAACGAATCCGCGGGCTAACAACTAATTTAACACTCGGCTTTTTTAATTTCGATTTTGTTTATGGTGATGTAACAAGGAAAATTCCTACAAAATATAACGTTCTTTCTTCAGCTCCCGATTCCACAAGCGACCCGAATAAAATTTATTTTAGATTGGACGACGGTAGGCTTGCTGAATTAATTAAGCGTGGAGAATTTGATAGAAACTTATTAATATTAAGGCCAAGTTTTGGAAAAGGGAATAATTTTCTTTTCGGTTTGAGTTTTTTAAAATCCAAAGACGACAAACATTCGATTAAAGAAGGATTGATGCCACAGGAAAATTTGGTCGTCGGCTCCGATTTGTTTTTCGCTTTCGACGAACGAAGGATTGAGTTCAATGCACAGGTCGCCTTTTCAGCAACGAACAAAGATATAACGGAAGGAACAATAAAAGACGAAGATATCGATTCGTTATTTAAATCGCTTACTGAAAAAGAAAGGGATATGATTCGCCAAGTTAAAAATGCCCTTTCAAATTTTATGACTATCAACGAGCATATCGTTCCTTTGGCTCTTAATAATTTAACTACACTCGCATACGAAGGTTCACTAAAATTAAATTATCTGAATAATTCACTGAAGTTTACCTACCTGAGGCGAGGTAGTGCCTACGAATCGTTCGGACAAACCTATTTACGTAACGATGTGCAGGGTTTCAACATTACCGACAGATTTCGAACATTGAAAAACAGTTTGTTATTTTCTTTCGGCTTTGAAAAACTTTCCGATAATACCGATAACACCAAACCTACAACTACAAGTTACACAACTTTATCAAGTATGGTTTCGTATTTTCCTGTTGTTAACTTCCCGAGTATTTCTGCTGGGTATTCGTACTCGTCGGCAAAAAATAATTTTACTAATTCGATTTATTGGATAGATGACTTTACACACCGGATATTTCTTCGGTTGGGTTACAATTTCTTTTACCTTGCCAGGCAAAATGTTTCTTTAAATGTCAGCACTTCAAACCGAGACGACCAGACCGAACTTAATATAGATTCAAAGAATAAATCGTTCGCTTTTGGGTTGAATACTACTTACTCAATTCCATTACTATCATCTTTCAATGTCTCTTACAATAGCAGTTTAATATTGAAGAATGAAATTAACTATACTACCATTTCGTTCACACTATTTTATAAAATGTTTGAAAACCGATTGCAGTTAAATACCGGCATCCGACCTACATTCGGAGATATTCAGCGTGGTGTATTCGACATCGGCGCACAATATTTATTAGCTGCCAATTTAAATCTACTCGGACAATTAAGCATTTATTCGAATAAACATACAAAACCTGAATCGGTTTTCAGTTTAACACTCCGTTATGATATTTAATACATGCCCGAAGTAAAAGAAAAATCGTTTCGAAAGTTTTTAAATAAACTGCTGATATGTTTAGTTCTTTCTACCGTAATTATTTTACTTACCTCTGATACAGTTTTTGAATTTGCTCCATTTAAAAGAATTGAATTATCTACGATCGATAATCGGTTCAATAGTCGCGGAGTTGTTCCTTTCAGCCCTAAAGTTGTAATCGTTGAAATTTCAGAAGCATCAATCAAATCGCTCCCCGATAAGTGGCCCTGGCCCCGCCATTATTACGCCCGTCTGATTAGAAATCTGAAAAAAGCAGGAGCCGCAGCGGTAGGCATCGATTTAATTCTGAGCACCGAGGACTTTCATAATCCGGCTTACGATGATGAATTTAGGAAGGCTTTATCCGAAGTTAAAAATGTTGCACTAGCCGGAAAAGTAGCCATTGCCGACGAACGTTACGACATTATACAGGCAAATGAAAATTACAGCAATATTTTTTTTGATGTTGATAGTTCAATTGGTATTGTGTTTTTGCGAAACGACGAAGATGGTGTTTACCGCCGTATCCATCCGTTAGTATTCGATCGTGCGAGAGAACGTTGGTTACCTACATTTGCTTTCGCAGTTATTAATAAATATTTTCAATTACATCCCTCTACAACCGTAAAAGTAGAGTCGAATAGTTTTATCTACCATAATTATAAAATTCCAAGCTACGATTCTTCCACAGCATTAATCAATTATTATGGACCGTCGGGAACATTTGTTCCAATTAAATTTGTAGATGTAATTGATGATAAAGAATTTCAAACGAACGAAGAACGGGAACTCGGAGTTGATATCAATACATTCGACGATCCTGAAACCGGAT
>CAMTVZ010000092.1:0-6942 GCA_947085285.1 uncultured Ignavibacteriota bacterium | reverse complement strand
GATACGAATTGGTACCGCAAACGCAAGCGATCAGCTTAGAGTTTATCTTGAATCTCTGTCAAGTCATTCTAATCCTGAAGTTGTCCGTAGCGCTTCAATTTACGCAGCTCGTGAGTATGCGTCATCCGACGATTACTATACAGCGGTAGAGAAATACCAATCCGCCATAGGCAGACTTAATCAGCCGTTAGATTCCGATCTCAAAATCACGGCGCTTCTATCGAAGATTATGTTAGAAGGATATGACCTTGATCATATTGAGGATGCAGAGGAAACCTTTACTCAGATGCAGAATCAGTTCCCAAATGATGAGCGTACGCAGTTGGCTCAACTGCAGCTTCTGTTAATGCAAGCTAACCAACAAGATATTTACGGATTTAATAAAGAGGGTCAGTTCCAGGTTCAAATGCGTGAACTGCCAAATTTCCCCAAAGCTGATAAAAAATTAAATGCCATTCCGCAAGAATATAGGATTGAACAAAACTATCCTAACCCGTTCAATCCAAGCACAGTTATAAAATACCAGCTACCACAAGCGAGCAAAGTAGAGATAAAGATTTACAATATATTCGGACAGGAAGTTAAGAAGCTTGTCGAAGAAGTCCAGGATGCAGGATATTATGAAGTTGTTTGGAACAGCGATAACAACACAGGTAATACTGTAGCAAGCGGAGTTTACTTCTATAAGCTTACCGCAGGTTCATATACTTCTGTCAAGAAGATGTTGCTGATGAGGTAATTTTATGCAATGTCCGACTCACTTCCAAAGTGAGTCGGACATTACTTGTACGAGCCGGCTTCTCATCACGGGAAGTCGGCTCTTGTTGTTAGCGCTTGTAGGTCGGATTGCAAATCCGACTTACATTACGGGAAGTCGGCTCTTGTTGTTAGTGCTTGTAGGTCGAATTGCAAATCCGACTTACCTGCTTATAGGTCGGATTGCAAATCCAACTTACCAGCTTGTAGGTCAGATTCCAAATCCGACTTACCTGCCTTCCAATTTTCTATATTTAAAAGCGTGTAAACATCTTCCAACCCAACGAACACCTGTATGGATAATGCGGTTTGAATTTATTCTACTATTTTAATAGATTGTAATCAAATAAACTGATAGGTTATAAAATGATATTAAAAAATGTTTCCCTGAACTTGCTGGTTTTTCTGTTTGCTTCCCAACTGTATGCTGGCAATAACAGTACTTTCGATTTTTTACGGAACGATGCCGGTGCGCGGGCTTCCGCACTCGGCGGTAGTTTTCTACTCGCTTCCAACGACCCGAATACAATTTTTTATAACCCATCCCGAATGACAACAGTAGCAACACCTCAAATATCATTCGGATATTTTAAGCATCTGTTAGATATTAACTCCGGTCATTTAAGTTATGCACAGGAATTAAGCGGTTTTGGTTATATCGGCGGTGGAATTATTTACACGAACTACGGAGAGTTTGTAAAGCGAAACGAGTTCGGCGATGAGTTAGGAAAATTTTCTGCAAACGAAATTGCGATGTCGGTCGGTTATGCCAATCAGTTTAACGAGAATTTAAGTTACGGGGCGAGCTTAAAATTTATCTATTCATCTATCGAAAAATATAAATCGACTGCAGTGGCTGTTGACTGGGGAGTAACCTATGTAGTTACGCCCGACAAGTTTCAAGTTGGCGCAAGTTTATTGAATCTCGGAACACAATTAGACCCTTATATGAATACTAAAGAAAGTTTGCCAACCGATTTAAAAGTTGGCGCATCGGTAAAGCCCGAACACTTGCCACTTGTTATTAACTTCAGTTTTAATAAATTAATCGAAAAGCAGAATAAATTTATCTCGCGTTTCAAAGCATTTTCGATTGGGGGCGAATTTTTAGTAACTCAGAATGTTCAATTCCGGTTTGGATATAATAATGAGAGACGGACAGATTTAAAAATCGGGAAAAGTGCAGGGCTTGCCGGATTTTCGCTCGGCGGTGGATTTATTTACAACGAATACAAATTCGATTACGCATTCAACTCTTTAGGTAAAATTGGCGGGTGGCACCGCATAACGGTTGGTATATTTTTCTGATACAACCATTTATCCATTATTTTTACCTCATCAGGATTGCTTTCTTCACAGATGTGAACGCTTGTCCTGAGCTTGTCGAAGGGCTTGCACTCAGCTTGTAGAAGTAAACTCCGCTCGTGAAATTACTTGCATCAAACTCAACCGACTTGTAACCCGCAACTTGATACTCATCAATCAACTGGGCAATTTCGCGTCCTAACAAATCGTAAACACGCAATGTAACCTTTCCAGCTTCCGGAATCTGATATCTGATTATAGTTTTCGGATTAAACGGATTTGGATAGTTCTGATATAAAACAAACTCTGCAGGTAAACCGCTATTTCTTACTTTAATCTGACCGAGTGGCTGGGTGATATACACAGGCGAATGAACCGATAAGTATTGGTCGAGTTTTACTTTTGCATCGTCAGATGTTAAATGCAAATTAATATTTTCGTCCCCTTCGAAAATCAATTGTACCGGATAATCTACATAATTTATATTCATAATATTAACATCGGATAGAACTCCGACAAATCTATCATTCACGAATCTAACATCAAACACACCCGGTGGCGGTTGCGGCGGGAATTCAATAAATTGATCCGCCTCGAAGGAATTCGTCAGGTATAATTTTGTTGAGTTACCTTTGCTGTCGATAATTTTGATCGCATTTCGACTATTTGATTTAAGATTTGTGTAATTAGCACCGGTCGCCGTTGGACTTACAAGTTTGATGCTTCCGTTTGCCGAAAGTTTTATCCAATACCCTTTACCTTTTTCCAAAATTAAGGATTCTGAATATCCACCGTTGTAAGCAAAAAACTGGCTTGATATTAAGCCGGAAGGAATTGTTGTAACGGCAGAAACGTGTATATTTTGATTTAATCCGCCAATCAAATTCCAGCCCTTCTTCATCGGAAATATTAAACTGTCTATCTTACTCCCCACAAATGTATGGCTGCGAGAGCTGTCCATCTTTATCCAATAGCCGTAACCATTTTTTATTGAATCTACAACTACATACGATCCATTAAATTCATAAGTCTGTGACGTTGCAGTAGGGAACAAAACAGATGGTCTTTGGTCGTTTAAAGAAATTGGCAGTGATAATAAATTCCATCCCGCGTTTGTATTAATAGATGTTACAAAAGGTTGAACCCCTTTGTCATAGACCGTAATTTTTACGTCATCAACATAAAAACCATCGGCAACAACACTGGCATCGCTTCGGAAGTAAAAACGGATCTTAATATCATTTTCTATATACGGATCAAGACTTATTTGTTCGGTAACCCAAGCCGACTGTGAGCCGTTGTATAATGGTTGTCCAGTTGGCTGGAAACTACCCGAACCAATTTTGGTATATTTACCTGCTAACGGAATCCACGTTGAGCCAAGATTAGTTGATAACATAACTTGAACATAGTCGTATCCGTTTTCTAAATCCCACCGTGCTGAATATTCCAGCGTAGCACCGTAAGCTTTTTTTAAACTAATACTATCTCTGAGTAGAAGTGTATTTGTTGTATTGCTCGGATAGTTACCGCTTGGCGAATCGGTTGCGGATGAGGTAGGTGAAACAAAACTGCTTGAAGTTAAACCCCAGAGTGAAACTGAATTCCATCGTGCTAACGATTTAAAACTTTCAGAAAGTGCAGTTGTTATATTGGCAACAATATATCGATAGAGCTGCTGTGGAGGGATTGAGCCGGGTGGGTTTAAACCGCTACCTCCGGCAGGAATTGTTTGTAAAATTTGTCCTCCCTGATCCTGAACCGCTACATAATATTCGACAGTCGTTCCGAGAGGTTGACCTGGAATAATAAATTCATATTGAAATCCTGTAGGACCATCAACATCTGTTATATAATTAAATGCACTGAAGCCGGAACCGTAATCGACACGATAGTACAACCTTGGTTGCACACTTCCACTGCCAACAGTTAATCCGGTAACGATATTTACTCGTGCAGTGCGAGAGTCAATTATATTGCCGGATGCAATTGGAGTGTGTTCGAGTGTAATTTTTAGATTCAAAGCATATTTTGCTAAAGTAGCCATCGTTGCTTTAACCATTTTATGGAAATAGGGAACGTTGATATACTGGAACCTGTCGCTCACAGTATGATAATATGGATTGAAATCGTTATTATCTTCAATCACCAAAATAGCGCCGTAGTTTTTTTGAAGAAAAGCCTCGTGATCGCTGTATGGCTGCGAAGCTACAATAACAGGAACCAATCCGATATTATGAGCTGCGATGTTGTTCACAAAATCGTTAGCAATTTCGACAGTGTTAGCAACGTTTTTCGAGTGGACGTTAATTTTTCCGTCGTTGTTACCATCGTAACCAATCATATCTAAATTAATTACACCCATAATACTATCGTTTCGGTTGCGGGCTTGTGTTGCATAATAGATACTTCCGACCAAACCCTGTTCTTCTTCATCGAAACCTATAAACTTGATTGTGTACTGAGGATTGTATTTCGATAATATACGTGCTAATTCGATTACTGCCGCAGTGCCGCTGGCATTATCGTCGGCACCGGGGGCTGTCGTCCCCGATGGCATCGCATCGAAATGTCCACATACGATATAATATTTATTCGGGAAATGCGTACCTACTTTTGTTCCGATTACATTTTTCCCTGTAGCGCTGAATGAATCATACTGAGCAGTTATGCCGAAACTCTGAAATTTTTCGTAAATATATTGTGCAGCTATATTGTTGCCCGGCTGTAATTTATGTCGCGAGACTATTGTATATGGAGAGCCCCCTATCACACAACTCGTGTCGCCAGAAAGCTGCCTGATGTAGAGCCGTAAACTATCTACAGAAACTTTATTTATTAAAGAATCCAGTAACGTTGTTTGCGTAAAAGCATTGGTCGCAAGAATTGCTAATAGAAGTAAAGCGTAACTAATTTTTTTCATCTGTATATCCATTTACTAATTGTTTGTTTACTATCTTATTTTAATATTAAAAGTTTTTTGATGTCAGAGAAATTTCCAGCCACTAATCTGTAAAAATATACACCGCTCGACAATTCGCCTGTGACGGATGAAACATCAAACTCAACCGATTTATATCCTGCATCTTGAATCTCGTCAACAAGTGTCGCAACTTCACGACCAAGAACATCATAAATTTTTAATGTTGTATAACTTGAAAATGGCAATTGATATTTGATTATTGTTTTGGGATTGAATGGATTAGGATAATTTTGAGAGAGTGCATAAATAAGTGGAGTTTCTGGTTTTTCGGTGCTATTAGTATGTTTTAGGTATAAAACTGTTTGATTCTTATCTTCCAGAAGAATACTTCCTGATATTTGTTCGATTTTGGTTAATAATTTTTTAGAAGAATTTAACAGCTCGTATTTTTCGTTATTCAATAATTCCCATGTAATTTTTATTGGGTATGCAAGTGTCGAAATATTAATCTTATTCTCTTTTTTAATATTATGGTTGAACATATATGATTCGCCATCAAATCTTACATCGAAAACATCGGCCGGTGGTCGGGGAGGTGCTGAAAAGAATCCAACATCGAACGAGGCATCTGCAAAACTTCCAAAGTAGAGGATGCTCGAATTTCCTTCATTATCAGTAACAAATAATTTATTGCTCTTATTGATAACATCTTCTGCAACTACATTGTGTTTGGAAACTGTTGTCCCTTGCCGCATTATAAGTTTTCCAACTTGTGAAACTTTTACCCAATAACCTTTCGACGGTTTTAATGTATCCGAAATTACATAACCATTTTTAAATCCATAAACTGGAGAAGTTATTATGTTTGTAGGGTTTGTAATAAGTAATTTGACTGGGAAAGGATTACTTGTACAACCAATCATATTCCATCCGGTTTTCAGATCGATTGAATCAGCGGTAAAAGTACTCCCCGCCAACCATACTTGATGAGTCGATGGAAATTTTAACCAATACCCTCGAAGATAGGTCAGCGTGTCGTGCATGATATAACCATTATCAAATGTAAACGCCGCCGAATTAGCACTCCCGAAAATAGTTGTCTTACTTCGGTCTGTTGTTCGCAGCGGTAATGAAAGCATATTCCATTTAGCATCAACCGTATAGCTTATAGCGGTTGTTGAATAATTTCCGAAATTATGAACAGCAGTTAAATTTCCAAACGAGATATTTACTAGATATGTACCACCGCCAAAGGGTAAGGTTTGAACCCAACCGGGATTAACAGCCTGGCTGAGAGTATAATTTCCGAACGGAATATCGGCAAAAGAATATTGACCATTAATATTTGTAGTAACGGAATCTCGTTTTGTTCCGCTGATGCGTACTTTCCACCCCGCAAGCGGTGGGTCGGTTATGTCCTTTACTCCGTTATTATTTTCATCGAAAAATACCGAACCTGAAATAAATGTTGTTTGCCTGTATTTTATTGTTATTATATCGGAGTAATCGAGCGAATCATATTCGGCGCCAGTTACAAAAATATTCCCTAAGTTATCCATTGCCATAGCTATAACTTCGTCGGCAGTGCTCGTTTGATTCGCATAATATGCAACCCATTGTAATTCGCCTGCCGCATTATATTTTATTGTAGCATAATTATTTTTTAGTGAACCATTTGTAGTCCCCGATATGTACGCATTTCCCCATTGATCAACAATCATCCCCTCAAGGTAATCATAATCGTTGCTTGGATCGTTATAACGCGCTTCCCAAATTCGACTACCACTTGGAGAATATTTTAGGACGATCATATCAGTGTATGATGTAGTTCCAAAACTCCATCCGCCGACATATATTTCTCCCGATGGAATTACGAATAGACTTTTAGGATAATCAACATTGTTAGCTGGTCCATCATACCTCGAAACCCATTGTTGGTCGCCGTTCGGATTATATTT
>CAMTVZ010000091.1:0-12259 GCA_947085285.1 uncultured Ignavibacteriota bacterium | reverse complement strand
GTTCTACACATACAATTAAAATTACACTCGGAAGGTGAACTATGAAGCCATTCTTCTCAATCATTCTTATTAGTTTAATTTTATCACCAAACTTGTTTGCCCAAACTGATGATGAGCTGTTAGACTCACTTCAGCATTCAGCTTTCCGTTTTTTCTGGTACGAAGCCAATCCTTTGAATGGATTGATAAAAGACCGCAATACCTCCGGGTCGCCATCGAGCATCGCATCAGTTGGGTTTGGACTAACTGCAATTTGCATAGGTGTTGACCGCGGCTGGGTTACACGCGAAGCTGCAAGAGAGCGTGTGTTAACGACACTTAAAACTTTCTGGCAAAAGCCACAAGGGGCGGCTGCATCGGGTACAATTGGCTACAAAGGTTTCTTCTACCATTTTCTGGATATGACAACTGCAACTCGAACTTGGAATTCTGAACTATCATCTATCGATACAGGATTGTTGTTAGCCGGAATTTTGGACGCACAACAATACTTTACTGGAACCGACTCGATTGAAACTCTTATCCGTGCCTATGCCGATTCAATCTACCGCCGTGTTGACTGGAATTGGATGCGAAACTTTAATCCCGGAATTATGATGGAGTGGAAACCTGAAACCGGTTTCGGTACTCTTGGCTATTGGATTGGTTACAACGAATCAATGATTTTGTATATTCTTGCATTAGGTTCTCCAACCAAACCCGTACCTACTACTGCCTGGCAAGCATGGACAAGTGGGTACACTTGGGAAACCTACTACGGGTTTTCTTATGTCCCATTTGCACCCCTGTTCGGACACCAGTATTCGCATTGCTGGGTTGATTTCAGAAATATACGCGATGCATATATGCGTTGGCGAGGTATCGATTATTTTGAAAACTCGCGCCGTGCAACTTTGGCTCAGCGGGCTTATTGCATCGCCAATCCCGGTAACTTTGTCGGTTACAGCGATTCGGTCTGGGGGCTCACTGCTTCTGATGGACCAACTGGATACGCAGCACGTGGTGCACCCCCAGCTTTTAACGACGACGGAACAATAACACCGACTGCCGCTTTAAGTTCAATACCTTTTACTCCTGAACAATCTCTTGCAGTTGCTCATAAATTGTACAAATCGTATCACAGGCAACTCTGGACTAACTATGGTTTCCGAGATGCTTTCAACCCAACAGTAAATTGGTGGGGCCCTGATGTAATCGGAATCGACCAAGGACCGATAATTATTATGATAGAAAATTATCGTACTCAATCTGTTTGGAATCGTTTTATGAAGAGTCCGTATATCCAATTAGGGTTACAACGTGCAGGTTTTGAACCTGTAACTAATGTGAATGAACCTTCGACATCGATTTCAGAATTTAAGCTGCATCAAAATTATCCAAATCCGTTTAACCCAGTTACTACGATTCAGTTTGAAATACCTAATGCTGCAGATGTTACTTTGAAGGTTTACGACCTGTTTGGACGGGAAGTGGCGATATTAACCAACGGATTTAGAACTGCTGGAAAACACAATATCGAATTTCGAACTTCAATCCCCGAATCCAGATTTGAGCTGGCAAGTGGTATATACTTCTATCAATTAGTTGTGAATTCAAACGAACCATCACGTAGCGGAATTTTCGTTCAAACAAAAAAACTTTTATTGATGAAATAGTAATCTATGATCAACTATTGCTTTTTAATTTTATGCTATTCAGAATTATCATCATACTAATACTTCTACAAATAAATTTCATTTCTCTTGGATGTAGTCAAAAAAAAACACTCAAGGAGAATTCACTTAAATGGGATTTGTTTCTCGATACACTTCAAAGTCGCACACTACAATTTTTTCTCGACGTTACAGATTCCAATACTGGTTTAACTCCCGACCGTTGGCCCTCAGCCAATTCTCCATCAAGTATAGCTGCGGTCGGATTCTCACTAACTTCATATCCAATCTCTGCCGAGCGTGGAATCATTTCACGCAATCAATCAGCCCAACGGGTGTTGAATACACTTCGATTCTTTTTAAAACTTGAACAAAGTGAAAAGCCCGATGCTAGCGGCTACAAAGGATTTTATTATCACTTCCTGACTATCAAAGAAGGGAAACGAACTTGGAACTGTGAACTATCTACAATCGATACCGGCTTACTTATGGCTGGTGTTCTTTTCTGTCAAACTTATTTTGATCGAGATACGAACATTGAAAAAGAAATCCGACAGCTTGCTGATAGTCTTTATCGCAGAGTCGATTGGCAATGGGCGATGGCTGGACGAAACGGGATAACTCTCGGTTGGACCCCCGAGCACGGATTTCATTCGGATATATGGGACGGCTATGATGAGGCAATGATTTTATATATTCTTGCACTCGGCTCTCCAACCTATCCTGTACCAGAAAGTGTTTGGGATACATGGACAAAGCCATATCTTTGGGCAAAATTTTATGGTTATGAATTTATTAGCTTTGCACCCCTTTTCGGTCATCAGTTTTCGCATTGTTGGATAGATTTCAAAGGGATTCAAGACCAATATACAAGTGGGAAAGGGATTGATTACTTCGAGAACTCTCGTCGGGCTACTTACTCGCAGCAAGCATACGCAAACGAAAATCCGGGCAAGTTCAAAGATTATTCTGATACAATCTGGGGTTTCACAGCTTGCGATGGTCCAAAAGATACATCCTTTGTTATTGATGGGATAAAACGAAAATTCGAAGGTTATGCTGCTCGTGGTCCTTCGATTGATTGGACTAACGACGATGGGACCATAGCGCCGACTGCGGTTGCTGGTTCGATTCCATTCGCACCCGATATCTGCATCCCAACATTAAAAGCAATCAGAAATAAATATGGCGAGCTTGTATTCCGTAAGTATGGGTTTATAGATGCCTTCAATCCAACTTATCGAACAGCTGAACATCCGAACGGTTGGTTCGATAATGATTATTTGGGAATTGATCAAGGTCCAATAGCAATTATGATTGAAAATTATAGAAACGGTTTTGTGTGGAATGTTATGAAAAACAATCCATACATCATTAAAGGTTTAAAACGTGCTGGCTTCATTGGGGGATGGTTAGAAGGAAAGTGATAGTTGGCATCGCAAAACTTAACTGAAAATTATATGAAAGTTATTAAGATAATTCTACTAACATTCCTTATACTCCATCAGGCATCTGCACAAGTGAGGATGCTCGATAATTTCGAAGAGAGCAAATCGTGGGTACCTATTGTCTCGAATGGCGCTTCGATGAATATAACTCAAACGAAAGGTTACATAGGAAACGGTCTTGCCCTTCAATTTGAATTTCACGGCTCAGGTTATGCTATTGCTCAGAAGCAATTCAAACTTCTTCTGCCGGAAAATTATAAATTTACATTCTATCTTCGTGGAGATGCACCAGTAAATAATTTTGAGTTTAAGTTGCTTGATACAGCAGATAACGTTTTCTGGATTAAAAAATTGAATGTTGAATTTCCAAACGATTGGACAAAGCAAGCAATTAAGAAAAGACATATTACATTTGCTTGGGGATCTGCTGGTGGTGGTGAAATAAAATTTGTAGATAAGATAGAGTTCGTCGTCTCAGCAGGAACAGGGGGCGGCAAGGGGACGATTTTCATAGATGAATTCAAAATAGAACCAATTACTGAAGCGACACCAAACTTAAAACCGATTTCTACTTCATCGTCATCTGCAAAAAACTCTTTACCCCATTTAGCAATAGATGCAGATACTGCAACAAGTTGGATGAGCGACGGAAAATCGGAACGACAATGGTGGGTTATCGACTTCCAACAGGAACGTGAATTTGGCGGACTTGTGATTGATTGGAGAAAGGGAAAATTTGCGAAAGAGTATGATGTCGATTTTTCGGATGATGGAAAAAATTGGACGACCGTTTATAGTGTAAAAAGTGGAAATGGAGACCGCGATTATATCTATTTATCTGAATCAGAAACCCGATTTTTTAGATTGAATCTAAAAAAGAGCAGTAACAAAGTTTATAGCATCTGCAATATTGATGTGAAAAATGTATATTTCGGTTCATCAACAAACGCATTTTTCAAAGAGGTGGCAAAAGATGCTCCTCGAGGATACTTCCCAAAATATTTTTCCGGAAAAATGTCGTATTGGACTATTGTTGGCGTTAGTGGCAACCTGAAGGAAGCAATGATAAACGAAGAAGGTATGATAGAGGTCGATAAAGCAAGTTTTTCTCTCGAACCATTTTTATATCTCAACGGTAGATTTATTACTTGGAACGATGTTACGATTACTCAATCGCTCGTAGGCAACTACCTTCCAATTCCTATTGTTGAGTGGAATTATAATAGTTACATTCTGAAGACGACTACATTTGCCGCCAATGTAGAAGGCAAACCTGTATTGGTCGTCGATTACTTTGTAGAGAATAGAAGCGATACAATTGTAGAAGGAAAATTATTTGTTGCACTGCGTCCGTTTCAAGTAAACCCGCCATCGCAGGATTTGAATATGGTAGGAGGGACGGCACATATTCGTTCGATAAAGTATTCTGATGGAGTTGCTACAGTTAACAACTTAATGCACGTGTTATCTCTCTCAACTCATAACGCTTTCGGTGCGACAGAATTTGATAATGGTGATATAACATCATTTATTTCTCGAGGCGAAGTTCCACACACTCGTAATATCAACGACCATTTCGGTTATGCCTCTGCTGCATTCGAGTACAAATTAGCCCTGCCACCTAAAAGTTCAAAAAATATATATTTGATTGTTCCATACGATTGGAGGCCGACCAACATTAAAACTAATCAGGATGAAATCAATGCAAAGTCTATAGCTGTTGAATTGTTGCAGAAGACTCGGAATTATTGGGAAAGTAAACTCGATGTGGTGGAATTTAAATTCCCCAAATCAGCCGAGAAAATTGTAAACACATTAAAATCAAATATAGCTTATATATTGATAAACCGAGATGGGGCTGCTATTCAACCCGGTTCTCGTTCGTATGAGCGTTCTTGGATTAGAGATGGTGCACTTACTTCCACAACTCTTCTGTATTTGGGCTTAAAAGATGAAGTGCGTGAATATATTGATTGGTATGCAAACTTTCAATTCCCCGATGGAAAAATACCTTGCGTTGTTGATAGCCGCGGAGCTGACCCGGTTCCTGAACACGACAGTCACGGTGAATTTATTTATGTAGTGATGGAATATTTTAATTTTACAAAAGACACAATTTGGTTGCGAAGTAAGTTCGGGAATATCGTAAATGCTGTCCGTTATATACAATTCCTCCGCAGTCAACGTAAAACCGACACCTTCAAATATGGGACAGCCGAGCAGCAAGCTATGTTTGGTCTGGTCCCCGAATCGATAAGCCACGAAGGTTACTCAGCCAAACCGATGCATTCGTACTGGGACGACTTTTGGGTATTACGCGGATTAAAGGACGCAACTACTATCGCTCAAATTTTGGGCGAGAAAATATTAGAAGAAAAATTTAAATCCGAAACAGAAGATTTCCAAATTTGTTTGTACAACTCGATGCGCCTTGCAATGCAAAACAAAAACATCGATTACATCCCCGGATGTGTTGAGCTTGGTGATTTTGATCCGACCTCAACTGCAATCGGTATAAATCCAATAGGCGAGCTTGGCAACATCCCCGAACCACAACTTACAAATACATTCGATCGTTATTACAAATTTTTTACGGACAGGCGTGATGGTAAAATTGATTGGGTAAATTATACTCCTTACGAGGTTCGAATAATTGGAGCGTATGTTTATATGAATCAGAAACAACGTGCCCACGATTTGTTGAATTTCTTTTTTGAAGATCAACGTCCGAAAGGGTGGAACCATTGGGCGGAAGTCGTATGGAAAAATCCGGATACTCCAAGATTTATCGGCGATATGCCGCACACGTGGGTAGCTTCGGATTTCATCCGTTCTATACGAAGTATGTTTGTTTACGAGCGGGAAAAAGATTCTTCCCTCGTTATCGGTGCGGGTATTTCAGAAGATTGGTTGAACGAAACTGATAGCATTGAGGTTAATAAATTGCCTACTCACTATGGTAGCCTTAATTATAAAATGAAGAAAGTTGGCCCAAACCTCGTAATCGAAATCAGAGGTAATATAAAAATCCCTCCCGGTAAAATTATTCTTCACTCATCTATTAGCGGTTCATATGTTTCAGTTCAATTAAATGGCAAACAGATAAAGCCAACACGACGCGGTCTCGAAATTAGTACGTTACCAGCTTTAGTAGTACTGAAACCAACAAAATGAGCAAAAAGGTTTTGATACAACCGAGAATAAAAATTTCGCTGAACGGCTTATGGGAATTACAACCCGGTGAAAAAGAGACAATGCCATCAAAATGGGACCATCAAGTTCAAGTCCCGGCCCTCGTGGATTGCGCCGAACCAAAATACAACTGGCAAACATGCCACTATCACTGGTACAGAAAAACATTTCGTCTGGATGAGTTTTCTCAATACCCAATTGCTCTATTGATTATCGAACAGGCGATGTTTGGAACTGAAGTATGGCTAAATGGGAAGCATATAGGTGGCGACATAGCTTGCTACACTTCTCAAGAATATAAACTCTCGAACACACTCATATTTGGAAAGGAAAATGAACTATTGGTACGAGTCGGTTCACGTAACTCTCTTCCACCTGAAAGTGCCGTTGGTAACGACCAAGAGAGGGAAACATTTATTCCTGGAATTTGGGGGGATGTATATATAAATTTATCAGGTAGCCCTCGTATCAAACTTGTTCAAGTTATTCCACACATAAACTCGAATAATGCAGAAGTAAGAGTTACAATCGAAAATTTTTTATCCTCAAATAAAGATGTGAAGATTGTTGGAAAAATTTGGGAAAAAAAATCTAAAATACAACGCTCCAAAAATATCGAAAATGAGCTAACAATTTCGTCTAATTCGGAAGCCTCCGTAACTCTTTTAATTTCAATAGATTATATGCACCTCTGGTCTATTGAAGATCCATTTTTATACGATTTGGAGCTCACCGTTGAAGATGATGGCAAAGTAGTTGACCAAAAGTTTACAACCTTCGGTATGCGTGAATTCAAAATAAACGGTTCTGATTTTTTCCTGAATGGAAAGCGAATATTTTTACGCGGTAGTAACATTGCTTTTCATCGTTTTCTTTCAGACCCCGACAGAAAATTACTTCCATGGAATTCTGAATGGATAAAAAAAATCTTAATCGATATCCCCAAAGCACACAACTTCAATTTTTTTCGTAGCCACCTCGGACAAATGTATAATCGCTGGTACGAAATTGCCGATGAATTTGGAATGCTGTTACAAAATGAGTGGCAATTCTGGACAACTTCCGGAACTAAAGAACAAATCACTAAAGAATTTACTCGATGGCTACACGATAACTGGAATCATCCCAGCATCATTATATGGGATCCTATAAATGAATCATCGGATGATGTTATTCAGAAGGAAATTGTTCCAAAAATGAAAGAACTCGATCCAACACGCCCGTGGGAATCTGTCGATTTTATAGAGCAACATCCATACATCTACTCGCTCGGTCCGGTTTTGAACGACCGCAAATTTGGGTTCACCGTAGCATTAGATGAAATCGAAAATTCAAAAACTCCTTCAGTCGTAAACGAATTTCTTTGGTGGTGGTTAGATAAAAATTTTCAAGCTACATCACTAACAAAAGATATCATAGAACGATGGCTCGGAAAAGATTACACAAAAGACGAATTAATTAATCATCAATTATTTCTTGCTCAAGAGCTAGTCGAATTATTCCGTCGCATCCGTGTTCGTGCAATCCAGCCGTTCGTCTATTTAAGCAATAACGATGGACCTACGGGTAATTGGTTTGTGGGCAATATAAAATATTTGCAGCCAAAGCCGATACTTGCAACTTTAAAAAATGCTTTTTCACCCTTCGGTTTAAGCTTAGAGTTGTGGGATAGGCATTTCGTCATAAACGAAGAACGCACAATACAACTATTTATATTTAATGATACCAACGAAAAGCAAGAGGGACAAATAACATACGGCATTACAGACGGTAAAGAGAATTGGCTTTGGCAAAAAAAGGAAGATGTATCTGTTGAGGAGAGTGGTTGTTTAAAACATCCTATTGTGTTCAGGCTACCTTCAGAGCCGGGTACATTTTTCATCCGTTCAGAATTATTTGCAGGTAATAAAAATGTGCCGTTAGCTTACAGTCAAAAAATTGCGTACGTCTTTGCTCCGCCACAAGCCACAGCAAAATTGAAAGAGACAACTGTTGGATTATTGGAAACTGATGGCGAGATTTCAGAATTTTTAATTCGGATGGAAATTCCTATTATTGCTTTTGAGGGAAATTTCAGTAAATTCAAGACGTTGATAATAGATAGAAGTTCAATAAACGAAAAAAAATATCAATTGTTTTTGAATGAAATTACAGAATTTGTTGAATCGGGGGGTAAATTGATTATTAACGAACCAGAATATGGAGTCGAAGAAAAGCAAGTGGTTACTGTAGCTAGCGGCATTGAATTGCGAATTGAAAAGCGTTCTGATACCGAGCGCGGCGGTTACGATTCGTACGTTTTTGCAGAAGATCATTCACATCATTTGTGGAAAAATATATTGAAAGAACATTTGAAAATGTTTAACGGTGGCTATGGTGGCGAGATTGTTTCGCAACACGATGTCACAGTTAACTCTGTTTCAAATGTATTTGCTCGCTCTGGTTTGAAAATAAAAAATTCGGCTCTGTTCGAAATCCCTGTTGGTAATGGTAGTATAATTGTTTCGCGATTGCAATTGCGAGGACGTTTGGTAAATAAGTCGAACTCTTCTCAACTTTTTGAGCGTCGAATCGATCCTGTGCTACAACAATATTTTTTGAATCTTTTAGAATACGCTAATTCGTTATGAATAGAATTTTTACATACTTAATAGTCTCTCTTTTTTTAACGGCTATTGCACTATTGGGTTGTCGCTTTTCACCATCGACTAAAACGGTTCTTGTTTTCTGGGCAATGGGTGCTGAAGGCGAAAATGTTCAGAAACTGATTCCTGAGTTTGAAAGAAGAAATCCGGGAATTAAAGTAAAAGTCCAATCAATTCCTTGGACAGCCGCTCACGAAAAATTACTTACAGCGTATGCCGGTAACTCAACTCCCGATATATCACAACTCGGTAATACCTGGATTCCCGAATTCACACTCCTGAATGCCATAGAAGATTTAAATATTTGGATCGAAAAATCATCTATTATCAAAAAGAATAATTATTTCGAAGGGATATGGGAAACAAATGTTATCGACGACATTCCTTATGGCATCCCTTGGTATGTCGACACTCGAGTGTTGTTCTATCGTAAAGATATTTTAGAACAAGCGGGCTACAAAAAGCCACCTACAACTTGGAGTGAGTGGTTCGATGTATCAATGAAGATTAAACAATTAGCCGATGGTGAAGAAAAATATGCCGTACTTCTTCCTACCAACGAATGGCTTCCATTTGTCGTTATGGGATTACAAAATGGTTCTACCCTATTGAAAGATGGAAACCGTTACGGTGATTTCAGTGGTGAGAAGTTTACAAAAGCTTTTGATTTCATAATGAAGTTTTACAAGAATAAACTTGCCCCTGTAGGAATCACACAAGTTACAAACATATATCAAGGAATGGCTGAGGGATTCTTTGCGATGTATATTACTGGTCCGTGGAATATCGGTGAGTTTCAAAAACGAATGCCACCGGCACTTCAAGATAAATGGACTACAGCTCCACTCCCTGGTCCAGATAGGGATACGCCAGGCGTCTCGGTGGCCGGCGGTGCTAGTTTAGTGATTTTTAGAAACTCGCCTAAGAAAGAAGAAGCGTGGAAATTTATAGAATATCTTTCGGAGGTCGAACAACAATTAGAATTTTACAAAGTAACTGGTAATCTCCCCGCTGTTAAAGAAGCCTGGAACGATACTTTATTCGTGAACAATGTTTATATAAAAGCTTTTTATGAACAATTCAAGTACGTTGTACCTACACCAAAAATTCCTGAATGGGAACAAATCGCAATGAAAGTGCAGCAATATGCTGAGTTTGCATCTGCTCAAAAAATGACAGTTAATCAGGCTCTTGCCGAACTCGATAAAGACGTAAATATAATTTTAGAAAAACGCAGATGGATGTTGGAAAGAAAGTGATGTATGTATCAAGAAACGAAACAAATATCAAGTTCATTCACCAAAGGATTTTATAGTGCTGCTTATTTTTTTCTGACACCAGCGTTATCTGTCATATTTATATTTTTCTTCTTACCGGTAATTGCAGCATTTTTTATAAGCTTTACCGATTTCGACATCTACTCTTTAGGTAACATTCAGTATGTCCGTTTTGTCGGCTTACGCAATTATTTACAACTTTTTAACGACCCACTTTTCTGGCAAGCGCTCCAAAATACTTTTTACTTTGTGCTTGTAGGAGGACCACTATCTGTTGCTGTTTCGTTAGGTGCTGCAATACTTCTTAATTCAAAACTTGTTCGTTTCAAAAGCTTCTTCCGCGTAATTTACTTTGCTCCAGTCGTTACTACTCTTGTCGCAATTGCTGTGGTCTGGCGGTTTGTTTACCATCCAAGATTTGGATTATTGAATTACTTTTTAAGCTTTTTCGGTGTTAGCCCCATCGATTGGTTAGGCGATCCAAATTTTGCAATGCCAGCTATTATACTGTTGGCAGTTTGGAAAAATTTTGGTTACAACATGATTATATTTATTGCTGGATTGCAGAATATTCCTGACGAGCTTTACGAAGCCGCTCGCATCGACGGTGCAGATGCCCGGCAGCAGTTTTTGCATATCACAATTCCTATGTTAGCTCCCACAACCCTTTTCGTCAGCATTATCACTATGATTGGATATTTTCAGCTTTTCGCTGAACCGTATGTGATGACGCAAGGTGGACCACTTAACAGCACACTTAGCATTGTATTGTTAATGTACCAGCAAGGATTTCGTTGGTGGAACATGGGCTACTCTGCATCGTTGGCATTTGTACTATTCGTAATAATTTTTATCGGTTCACTCATCCAGTTTAGATTACATAAGCGTGGAGAGTAAAGATGAAAAAAACTATAAAAACTATTCTGTTTTTTATTACCGTCTTTATTGCGGTTGCCACTCTGACACCACTCCTCTGGATGGTCTCGGCTTCAGTGATGCCAACAGGGGATGCGAGCACATATCCACCTAAATTGTTCCCCGAATTAGTTACATTCGAGCACTACTCTGTGCTCTTCACCCGTTTAGATTTATTCCGATACTTTATAAATAGTTTCTTAATTAGCACTGCTGTTACATTCATCTCACTTTTATTTAACTCGATGGCTGGATATGCATTCGCCAAATACAGGTTCCCTGGTCGTAACCGTGTATTCAAACTGCTTATAGCGACGATGGTAATACCCGCACAAGTTACGATGCTTCCATTATTTTTGATGCTGAACAAACTGGGATTAATTAATACATATCTTGGTGTAATCATTCCCGGTATGGCGAGTATTTTTGGGATCTTTCTTATTCGCCAATACGCTCTTTCGATCCCTGACAGTCTGATTGATGCCGCACGCATCGACGGAGCGAGCGATTTCAGAATCTATCTCTCGATTGTAATTCCTTTGTGTAAACCAATTTTGATTACCCTTGCAATATTCACTTTTATGGGAACGTGGAACGATTTTCTATGGCCCCTAATCGTGATGACCGACGATTCGATGTACACCTTGCCAGTTGCACTCGCTAATCTTGCCGGTGAGCATGTGCAGGACACTGAACTAATGATGGCTGGCTCTGTAATTACCATCATGCCAGTTATGATATTATTCCTTGCTTTACAAAAATACTACATCAGCGGTTTGATGGCTGGAGCAGTGAAAGAGTAATTGGGAAGACTTGGGTTTTTACAATCAGTGTAGTGTAAAAAAAAAGCCGAATCTTATCAGACTCGGCTTCTTTGTAGCGGGGGTAGGACTTGAACCTACAGCCTTTGGGTTATGAGCCCAACGAGCTACCAATTGCTCCACCCCGCGATATATTTTTAATCTGGGATAAGTTACTCTCGATGGGTTATGAGCCCAACGAGCTACTCCCGAAACCGACTTCGTCGGTATCGGGACTCCACCCCGCGATTTATTTTTAATCTGGGATAAGTTACTCTCGATGGGTTATGAGCCCAACGAGCTACTCCCGAAACCGACTTCGTCGGTATC
>CAMTVZ010000090.1:0-8659 GCA_947085285.1 uncultured Ignavibacteriota bacterium | reverse complement strand
GTTCAATTTTTACTTTTGCTGGCTCACCAATCTTAGTCCCCGGCGTAACGAATACTTTTACTGAGTTTTCATTAATGGTAAGTGGAGTTATAAAAGCTGCGAATGGTTCCGGCTCGTCGTCCCACATCCAGCCCTTCCCCCAATAATTATCGTCGAAATAAGAAACATCTCCAACTAAATTGCCTTTAATTCTTTTTATATTTTTGATTGTTAGATACTTAACGAGAGAGTCCAAATCTCCAGTTTTAAGCATCGGGTCGCCATAGCCCTTTAAAAATAAATTTCCATACAAGATTGAATCAACGATGTCGCCATCGGTAATCAGTTCGGTTTTGAAATAAAAATCTGCCGGCAGCAATTCGATTGCCGCAGCTGTTGTAAATAATTTCATATTCGAGGCAGGACGAAAAAGCTTGTTCGGATTTTTTTCGTAAATCGTTTCGTTTTTTGTGAGATTAACCACTTTGATTCCAACAAAAGCAGCATCTAATAGTTTGTTATTCAGAAGTGAATCAATTATCGATGTCCCGGTTTCATTTGAAACTGTAGATATTGATTCTCCGCTCAGTTGTTCAGCAACAGGTTTTGAAATCGAACAACCCAAATGAGGAGTGAATAACAAAACTGAAATGATAAAAAAATGATGTATTCTCATATTTTCAATCAGTTTTATTTAATTTTAATCAAAATATTAGTGAAATGGAAATCAGCCTTTGGTTGGATATTATGAGCGTGTTGCCAAATGAATGAAAATGTCTTTGCGAGGAGCAAAGCGACGAAGCAATCTCGTATTGTGAGTTGATTTCGAAAGTGAGATTACTCGTCCGCTTTCGGCGGACTCGCAATGACCATTCGGCAACACGCTCATTATACAGGAACTTGCGAGTGGAGTTGGTGAACATACTCAATTGCGCGGAGTGCTGCAATTGTTCCGTCGGCAACGGCGGTAGTAATTTGACGATAACGTTTTGCGCGTGAATCGCCGGCAGCAAACACTCCCGCTATGTTTGTTTCCATAAACTCATTTGTTACGATTTCGTTCCGTTCGTTCAATTCAATATAATCCTTAATACTTTCTGTATTTGGTTCGTATCCGATTAGTATAAAGGCACCGTCGATGCGCATCTCTATAATCTCACCTGTTGCTTGATGCTCAATTTTTACTTTTTCCAGTTTTTCGGAACCGATGAACTCTTTGATTTTCGATTCCATAATAAAACTTATTTTGTTGTTGTTCTTTGCTTCTTCAACCGCATGAGGAGATGCTTGAAAATTATCGAACTGGTGTACAACTGTAACGTGCTTCGCATATTTTGTTAGTGCCACAGCTTCTTCGAGAGCCGAGTTGCCGCCACCGATTACTATAATTTCTTTGTCTTGATAAAAATCGCCGTCGCATGTGGCGCAGTACGAAATTCCACGTCCTTTAAATTCTTCTTCACCTGGAACATTTAATGTGCGCGACTTCCCGCCGGTTGCCAAAATGATTGCATCGGCTGTGTATAAATCTCCGTTCACTTCTACCGATTTTACTTCTCCGTCTAATATCAGATTTGTAATTCGTACGTTCGATCTGATCGTAGCACCGAATTTTAGTGCCTGACTTTTCATAGTACGGGCGAGCTGATATCCGCTGATAGTTTCTATACCGGGATAATTTGCAACTTCGTGCGTTAAAACAGTTTGCCCGCCAACCGCACCTTCGTTTATGATAAGAGTTTTTACTTTCCCCCGCGATAAATATATTCCAGCAGTTAAACCGGCTGGTCCGGCACCGATAACAATTACATCGTAATGTTCAGTTTTCATTTTTTAAAATATTGTTCAAGGATTGTACTAATCTGTTCTATTGATTGGATACTGGAGGTTGCCTTAACAACTTTACCTTTGTTGAAATAGACTGTGAAAGGTAAACCGTTAAAATTTTTTGTTTCCGGGAGTGTGCGAATAACTTTCGAGACGGGGTGATCGAAAGGCATATCAGCAAATTTTACGTGTGGATTATGTGGTTCCAGTTCTTCCATCGCCTCGTAAACGGGGATGCACATCGGTCCCATCCGACCGCAGCAAATCATCACGTTTTCGTTTTCATTTAATATTTTTTTAAAGTCATCTTCAGATGTAATATGTGTTAAATTTGTTTGAAGCATTTTATTCCTTTCTTAAATTTATTATAAAAGATTTTCTAATGTATGAGATGCAATTAATTGAGGAAAGATTCAAATTTGGATTTTGTGATTTTAAAATTTTGAATATTTGAAATTTAAAAAGTAACCTTCTATACACTTTCTAAATATTGAAGGGGTACTGAGTAACTGTAAAAGAATAGCGAATGGATTTGAAAAATTTTCGGAAAGCATGTGCTAATAATATTGAGTATAATTTGGAGAAATCAAATTTGTCCCGGTAACTATCGGGACAGATTTGATTTTTCAGAAGTCTCTCTCTATTGAAAGAGTAAGTGTTATAGTTTTTGTGTTAGTTTGATACTATCTCAACAATATAAGTTTATTGGTTTTAGAGTATGCACCTGCAACCAATCGGTAGAAATAAAAACCGCTTGATAATCTTCTATTGGAGGATTCAGCATTCCATTGTCGTGTGTACGTTCCTGCCGGCAACTCTTCGGAAATGAGAGTCGCCACTTTTCTCCCCAACACATCAAATACTTTCAGAGATACATATGATTTAGATGGAAGACTAAATGAAATTGTCGTTGTTGGATTGAACGGGTTGGGATAGTTTTGTTCGAGGGCAAATTTCATTGGGAGATTTCCATCAGTATCAGGAACGTTTGTTATTCCACCGTTTGATGTATAAAGGATTAATCCTGAATCGCCAACTGCGTAGCCACGTCTCTCGTCGTAAAAAGATATTGCATTTATGTTCTGTACTGTTTGTGTTGTGTGGGCTATCCAGTTATCTCCGCCGTCTGCCGATTTGAAAATCATACCGTTACTTCCGCAGACGTAAATCACATCAGCAGAAGGAGCAGAAACGCCGAAAAATTCCCCGTCTTGCAGAATGGCTGATGAAACTTTTCTCCACGCAGTATCTGACATCGATTGGCGGATAATAGTTGGTGCGGAGCGCAAGTCCCCCTGGACTCCTACGATAAATCCTGCACCCCCGCCATTACAAAATTCTCCATCATATGCTTGCGAGCCAAGTCCTTGGAATTGTGGTAAAATTGTTTCAGACCATGGAGATGAGAAAAAAACATTCTTCGTGAAAAGTGAATATGGCGTGAGCGCGTAAATTGGTGGACCAAAAATATGAGTGCCTCGCCACTTGAAGAGAGAGCGTATTGGCAACGTACTGATTTTTTCAGATGTCCATGTATTGCCGGTGTCGGATGTATGGTACACCCAACCGGAGTCAGCCCCAACATAGATTACAGCTGGACTTAGGTGAAGTGCGGAAAGACATTTTTGTCTTTCTGGAATGGAATTCAAACGCCAGTTCTTGCCTCCGTCGGACGACGTTACAACGACACCATGATCTCCTACCACAATTCCATTTTTCGTGTCAAAAAAGGAAATGGCGTTCCATGGCTCTACGAACGAGAGTGGTGCTGCTACATTGATCCATGTTGTACCGGCATCTGATGTCCTGAGAATCGAGCGGTCTCGTCCGACTGCAATTGCAGTAACCGAATCGAGCACAGCCACATCGGTAAGCATTCCTCTTGTGCCACTGTTTTGCTGAATCCATTGAGCATTCAATGTGTGTATGCTTACCAATGTGTAAATTGTTAATACTAAAATCAAAAGTATGCTTTTCATAAATTTTCCTCCTTAACTTAAATAAAATTAAAAAGGTAATTGTGAATTATGATTCCAGCATAAAAGAAGCTCTGAGCGCAGTCGAATGATTTGTGTGAGTTCCAGAAAGCACGAACCTTTTATGTTGTATTATCATATAACATCAAATAATGTTTTTTGTTTTTCTATCTCAACCCCGTTAGAAATTTCTTTAGATATGCCATAACACTTTATTTTGCCACTCACATTTCTAACGGGGTCAACTTTTTTATTTCTTTTTATCTCTGCGAATTTACCATCCAGTCTTTTCAGTATAACATTATAATACTCCTTTGATATTTCCATTGTTAAAAAATTGCGTTTTAATTTTTTAGCAACCGCCACAGTTGTTCCTGTGCCACCAAAAGGGTCTAAAACTACATCGCCTTCATTAGAACTTGTTTTTATTATTAACTCTAATAAATCTTCAGGCATCTGACAGGGATGCTTCCCTATACGTTCCTTAAAAGTGCCACAAACCCTTGAAAATTGCCAGACATCATCAGGAATTTTTCCAATAGGATTTGCTCGTCTATCTTTGTAGATAAGTTGCCTTGCAGAAGGAATCCTTATCTCCTTATCATTAAATGTAAATCGTTCTTTATCCTTAGTGAAATATAGAATATGGGTATGGGCACGGTTAAATTTTTTCCTCTGATTTTGTCCAAAAGTATAATACCAGATAATCCAATTTCTGAAATAAAAACCTGTTCGTTTTAAAATTATATTTATCTCAGCTGCAAATTCATCACCAATTGCAATATATATTGTCCCTTTGCTTTTAAGTAATCTAAAAGTTTCTTGTATCCATTTTTCTGACCAGTTATAATATTCTTCATATGGCATATTATCATTATGGACATCGTATTTAATTCCTATATTGAAGGGTGGATCGGCAAATACTAAATCAATAGATTCATCTGGTAATTTTTTCATAATTTCTATGCAATCGCATAAATATACTTTATTTACTTCTATTGTTATCATTCTCCAAGTTTAAATAACTGACATGGTTTTATCTTGAATTGTAATTTTATCCTTTTTCCAACTATTAAACTTTTTACAAATTGCCTTTTCGTTTGCAAATCCTCCTTTTGCAGTTTTTGAACCAAGTTCTGTTTTATTCATATTTTTCACTTTATTAAAAAAAAATTCTGTTAGTTACTTTAAAATTTCATTTATATTCGTATCTATTTCTTTATTCATTAAAAACCCCAAACAAATTTTCCTATATCTTTAATTCTACCGCTAATATAACAAACGGTTTTTCTATAATCAAGCAAAATTTTTAGTTTCCTTGTTTAAATCCCTTTTATTCTCTATATTTTAAACGAATTTTATTGCAAATACATAGAATAAATCGAATAATGCTAAACATAATCAAAAAAATATTCGGCGACAAGCACGCTAAAGATATTAAACGGCTCCAACCAATTGTTGAAGAAATTAACAAACATTTTGAAGAGTATAAAAACCTTACAGACGAACAGTTAAGAGGTAAGACGGTTGAATTCCGTAACCGCATTAAAGAAGCTACATCGGAAATAGAAGCTGAAATCGCAAAGATAAAGGAAAAACTAAAAGGCGCATTACCCATCGAAGAAAGCGAACCTCTGTGGGATGAACTCGATGAGCTTCAAAAAAACTTGGACGATACAATTGCTGAAGTGTTGGATGAATTACTCCCCGAAGCTTTTGCAGTAGTAAAAGATACCTGCCGACGCTTAGTAGGACAATCGTGGGAAGTAACAGGACATAAAATCGTGTGGGATATGATACCGTTTGATGTTCAGTTAATGGGTGGTGTTGTTTTACATGAAGGAAAAATTGCCGAAATGGCTACAGGCGAAGGTAAAACTTTGGTTGCAACTTTACCCCTCTATCTTAATGCCCTTCCTGGTCGTGGCGTACATTTAGTAACTGTGAACGACTACCTCGCAAAACGCGATAGCGAATGGATGGGAAAAATTTTCGAGTTCCACGGAATTACTGTCGGCTGTATCCAATCGCAAATGGATTCACAGCAGCGCCGCAAACAATACGCCTGCGATATTACTTACGGTACCAACAACGAATTCGGCTTCGATTATTTGCGCGATAATATGGTTGTAAATCCCGAAGATTTGGTTCAACGAGAACATAACTATGCTATTGTTGACGAGGTTGACTCGGTATTAATCGACGAAGCTCGCACACCCTTAATTATCAGCGGACCGGTGCGTGGTGAAGATACTAAGTTTCAGGAAATGAAACCCCGTGTCGAGAGGTTAATTAACGCCCAACGAAATTTTGTAACAAAGATTGTTACTGAAGCTGAAAAATTATTAGAGGAAGGTAAAACCGAAGAAGCCGGTGTACTTCTACTGCGTGCCTACAAGGGATTACCAAAGCATAAAAAATTGATGAAGCTTCTTGCAGAGCCGGCAAATAAGCGCCTGATGCATACGACTGAGATGGAGTATCTGCGCGACCAATCGCGCCGTATGCACGAAATTACCGACGAACTTTATTATTCGATTGATGAGAAAAACCATTCCATTAATTTATCGGAGAAAGGGCGTGAACTTTTATCATCATCGACTAAGGAGAAAGACTTTTTTGTTTTACCCGATGTTGGTACTGAAATAAGTTTGTTGGAAAACGATACAACACTTTCGGAAGATGAGAAAATTAAAAAGCGCGATGAAATCAATCAGAATTATGCTGAACGAAGCGAAAGGATACACATCGTTAATCAATTGATTAAGGCATATTCACTTTACGAAAAAGACGAAGAGTATGTTGTTACCGATGACGGAAAAGTTGCTATCGTGGATGAATTTACAGGACGCTTGCTTCCAGGACGCAGGTATTCCGACGGGCTTCATCAGGCAATAGAAGCAAAAGAAGGTGTGAAAGTTGAGCGCGATATGCAAACGCTTGCCACAATTACACTCCAAAATTATTTCCGATTATATAAAAAATTGGCCGGTATGACAGGCACTGCCGAAACTGAAGCATCCGAATTTTTTGATATATATAAACTTGATGTTGTTGTTATTCCTACAAACAAACCGATGATTCGAGTTGATTATGATGACGTAGTCTATCGGACTATTCGTGAAAAATATAACGCCGTAATAGATGAAATCGAACAATGCAGAAAAGAAGGAAGACCAGTTTTAGTAGGTACTACGAGCGTTGACGTATCTGAAACTTTGAGTCGTATGTTGAAGCGTAAAGGTTTGCCTCACAACGTTTTGAATGCGAAACATCATCAGCGGGAAGCCGAAATTGTTACCAATGCCGGCTTACCCGGCAATGTAACCATAGCCACAAATATGGCTGGCCGTGGTACCGATATTAAATTAGGTCCCGGCGTTCGCGAAGCCGGCGGCTTACATATAATCGGAACTGAAAGGCACGAGGCTCGCCGAATCGATAGGCAGTTGCGAGGCCGATCGGGGCGTCAAGGCGATCCAGGTTCGTCACGTTTTTACCTTTCGCTCGAAGATGACTTGATGCGCTTATTCGGCAGCGATAGAATTTCCAGCATTATGCAACGCCTCGGTTTAAAAGAGGGGGAAGTAATTCAACATCCTATGATTACCCGTTCGGTCGAACGTGCACAGAAAAAAGTTGAAGAAAACAACTTTGCAATTCGTAAACGTCTTCTTGAATACGACAACGTTATGAATCAACAGCGCGAGGTAATTTATACGCGCCGCCGGCATGCTCTATTAGGCGAACATCTTCGCGACGATATCCATATTATGCTAAAGGATTATATCGATGGCTTGGTTGAAAAGCATTATGATGAAGGAGAAATTGAAGAGCTTAAAGAAACATTGCGGACTAATTTATTAGTTGAGTTCAACATTCAACCCGAACGTTGGCAATCGCTTGGTAAAGATGGTTTGGCAGAAGAAGTTTATAAAGCGGCAATCGAATTTTATAAACGTAAGGAAGAACGCATCGGTGCTGAAAATATGGCGATGTTAGAAAAAATGGTTACACTCCAGGTGATCGACGAGAAATGGCGTGATCATTTGCGCGAGATGGACGACTTGAAAGAAGGAATTCACATGCGAGCGTACGGACAGAAAGATCCGTTAATTGAGTATAAGACAGAATCGTTCAAGATGTTTCAGGAGTTGCTAGGTTTAATAATGAACGATACAATTTCGTTAATTTTTAAATTATTCCCGACACCGACCGAGGCAGTACCGATGCGTCGTGTTCGACAACCGAGACAGGATGAGATGACCTTATCGCATCAGGAATCTATTGGAATGGGGCTTGCCGCAAATCGACCGCCAGCAAGTTCTGATGAACAAAAGCGAGTTCAAGCTCAAACTTCCGGTATAAAAAATCAGCCGGTTCGTGTAGGTGAAAAAGTTGGACGTAACGATCCCTGCCCGTGCGGAAGTGGTAAAAAATATAAGCATTGCCATGGATAATATCGAATCGTTAATAAGTCCAGATTTCAAATGTGGTTACGTTGTTATCGTCGGCGAGCCGAATGTTGGCAAATCGACCCTGATGAACACCCTCATCGGGCAGAAAATTTCAATCGTTACCAATAAACCTCAAACAACACGTCATAAACTTTTAGGCATAAAATCGTCCGAAAGCTATCAAATTATTTTTCTCGATACTCCCGGTTTGCTGAAACCCAAATACAAACTCCAGAGCTTTATGATGGATGCCGCACATTCCGCAATTTATGACGCTGATATAGTTGTGATGATGGTCGATGCTGAGGAAAAGATCAATAAAAAAAAGGATAACGATATAACATTCGACCTCATAAAAAAAATTAACAAACCAACTTTCTTAGTCATCAATAAAGTCGATTTAGTAAATAAACTCTCCCT
>CAMTVZ010000089.1:0-5190 GCA_947085285.1 uncultured Ignavibacteriota bacterium | reverse complement strand
CTACACGACGCTCTTCCGATCTATTGTGGCTGTTTCGGTTGCAAGATTTACAGTAGCACTAACAACTCCCGGCAATTTACTCAAACTTTCTTGGACTTTTGATACACAACTGGCACAACTCATACCTAAAATTGGAAGTTGAATATTTTTTAAGTTTTCCTTCTTGAAGGTGTGGGTTGAAGATTTGGGGATTGAAATGTTGGTAACCTGCACAATGTTATTTTTAATTGGCATTCCAACTACTTGTTTGTTCAGGTAGAATTCAGGGTTTTCATCGAAGCGTTTTTTGCATCCGACTGCACAGAAATAGTATTCGATATTTTTGAATGTAGTTTTTCCTGCTGATTTTTCAGGATCAACTCTCATCCCGCAAACAGGGTCAGTATGTTGCATATTCATCTCTTAAAAAAAACGCCAATGTCGGTCAAACATTGGCGTGGTGTTGTTTTTTTTATATTTCAAGTCATAATAAAATTGACCGAGAAAATCCTATTGCTAAATCTAAACAAAATTGTTAAGTATTTAGAGACTTCTGAAAAATTGTTTATAAACCGTTGAAACGGTTAAATGTTGAAAAGGCATTTGGTTAACCCACGACTTAAGTCGTGGGTTACTGATAAAAAGATAAAAGTATAAACTGTTTCAACAGTTTCAGAATCTGCCTTATAATAATATTTCAGATGTCTCATATTAGTAATTTACTTACCATCTTTACAGCAACCGGGCAATCCATCGTAAGCTTCACGGTTGCGTGGAGTTTCGTTCGCATCGTAACCGGCTTCAGAGATTGTTTTTTCGAGCGAGGCAATATCTAATTTTGCTTTGTCGAATTTTACAGTCGTCGTTTTCTCCTGCAAGTTCACGTCAACGCTTTCGACGCCATCAACACCTGAAAGTGCTTTTTCGATTGTATTTACACACATACCGCACATAATCGATGAGGTAGTAATGGTAGTAGTCTCAAGATTAATTGCTGCAGGTTGTTCTCCGCCTGGGGTGGATTGTTTCTGACCGCAACCGATTAACAAGCCGATTAACATTACTGAAAGGACAATATTTTGATACATATTAAATTCCTTAACTTTTCTTGGTGTCTTTCTTTTCAGATTTATTTGGACATTCGTGTTTGCCATCTTTTGATTTTGAATCATCGCACTTCTTCACGCCTGTTTTCTGGCAGCAGTCGTCACCTTTGTCGCATTCTTTCTTAGAGTCTTTGGCTTCTTTGCTCGTGCAATCCGATTTGCCATCGTGTTTGTGTGTTGCATCTTTTGATGTGCAATCCGATTTTTTGCCATCTGCTTTAGCTTCTTTGCTCATGCAATCCGAGCCAGCATCGTGTTTGTGCGTTGCGTCTTTTGATGTGCAATCTGATTTCTTGGCTTCTGCTTTAGCTTCAGACTTTGCAGCTTTATCGCTTGGGCAGCAGGATTTTTGTTTTTCTTTTGCTGCATCGGTCTTCTTTGTTTCTGTTTGTGCAAATAGTATAGAAACTGATACTAATACTACTACTAACAGGGCGAACAGATCACGTAATTTCATTTGTTACTCCTTTTGTTTGTTGATTGAGTTATTTTATTATTTATTTAATTTTTATATGAACTATGTAAAACCGTTGAAACGGTTAAGTTTCTCTGGATTTTTTGTTAAATCCCATAATGGGTTACTAAATTTTTCTATCATGAAACGGCTGTAATTTAAACTTTTATTTACTTAATTCAAATTAAAGCACTCTACCTATCATAAATACCATCATAGTTAGCATAACAACGCCGCCAATGATTGCATAAGGTCCTATATCGTGCATCCACATTCCACTCGATTTATGTGTAGTGTAAACACTTCGCTCGGCTTCAATTTCGATGGGCTTCTTCAAAACAATTCCTTCTAATTCCGATATAATGTAAGATATCTTTAAATCCTTTGTTGTCTTAACAAGATAAGTATCGGAATAATTCCCATCAGAATTTTTATATAAATCTCTATCGAATTGTACAGATTCGGTATGATGCTCGTGTTCGGTTGTGGAAATTAAAAGTCGAACATTTGCTGTTGATAAGATGCTGTCCTTAATTGAATAAATTTTTATCCGGAAAACAGCTTCTTTTTTATAAAATAAAGGTGGGAATTCGGCTGTGATTCTATAATCGTGTATCTCAACTTCCTTTATTAATTTTTCAGTAGTTTCTGTATGATTGTTGTGTCCGGTCTTGTGCATCATTCCACCCATCATCATACAACCTGTGAATGAACTAACGAATAGAATGATTATTGTGAATAATATTTGTTTCATAACTTACCTTTCTTTTTTAATTTTCTTTCATCCAACTTGCCATTAAGGAAGTCGTCGTAGAATCTTTATTAGTTTTGTGCTGTTCTTAATGGTGGCATTCATGTCCGGTTCCTACTTGGGTTGTGATTACGGTTGTAAAGTGGTAGAACATATCATTTGCAGTCATACCGGTTCCATGATTGAATCGGTCTGTAAGATACATTCGGTGTTATATCCATTGCTATTACAGTGAGCAGTTTTAAAATGTGTTTCATAAAAGTACCTCATGTCGATTGTTGTTAAAATCAAAAAGTTAGGTATGCTTTCCGAAAAATTAAAAAATTCCACCCCTTACAGTCCACATTATCACCATCATTCCCGCCATTGCAATCGCACCGAGGTACCAGTATTCTGATGAAATACCCATCATTCCTTTACTTTTCTTTTCATGAACCATGAAATTTGCTTCTGCAGAAAGAGAAGAATCTGAGTCTGGAATTTTTTCTATTTCAACTGTCACAATAAAATTTCCTACAACCGTTGGAGTAAAGACAACAGTTGCTGCCCCATTAATTAACGTAATATTTTGATGAATGGTTTTGAATTCTTCATTTGATGCAGAGTTATCGCCATGATTATGTGAAGACGAACTTCCAGTTGTAAAAGCTTTCGAAATCATATAATGCACAACAACACTTTCCGGCACACTGCTTTTTGAACGAAGTGATAGTGCAATCTTTCCTTCTTTTCCAACTGTCATCGGTTCAATCGAAACAGACAGCGTGTAGTCGCCATTAATGACTTCTTTTGTTATCGTTGTTGCTTGATGTTCATTATGACCCTCATGACTTCCCATCATCATTGTATGCATACACGATGTCAGCGGAAGTATTAAGATTGCAATGATTGCCGAAGTGTATAAGTTATGTTTGTATTTCATAATTCACCTTTTTTATATGAATGGTTTTAAATGTTTTGGATTAAAAATTTGCACTTATCCCGACGACGGGCATAAACGGAAAAATGGTTATTCGCTCCTTCGATGAATACTGTACGATTTGAGATTTTTTTCCTTCATACAATTATCTATTTCTCTTGAAAGTGACGAAGCCATATTAGTGCGTTCCTACTTCGAGTTGAAGAAAAATTTGATGTGCAAAAGGTTTTGATCGTGTAATAGCTGTGTTATATCCAAGGGCAAGGAACAGTCTATCGAACATTCGCATTTTAATAGAAGGAAGCACAGTAATTTCTGGTAAAGAATTTCCAAATGTGCCGCTCATATCAAGTCCGCCAAATAGATCGTGAGTCAGTCGGAACACAGATCCTGTTTCCACAATAAAATGCTTTGCAGAAAAATCGTAATGAAAAATTCCATCGTTCACAAAGCGATCACTGAGAGTAAGTCTGTTGGTTACTCCGAATAGATATGCCACTCCGTGATGTTGTTTACCTGTTTTGTCTTTCCCGGTTGGTACACCAACAATACCGAGAAGCGATACTCCATTCTTATTTTTCGTATCACGCCACACGCCAACCATTCCAATAATTTCTGTAAAAGGAGTTGTTCTTACACCAAGACTGCGAAGATGTACGCCGCCCCAATCGAACATACCATAACTTAAATGTCCGCTTATATCAACTTCGCCCGTTTCTCCTCGTTGTTGATGAAATGTGTTTAATCGGACATTGTAACTGCCAACAGGATCGGGTATGCCCATCGTTGAATTTAATGGATGGGGAAATTGATGATCAGTTGTGGATTGTTCTATTTGCTGTCCATGTAATAAACCGGATACACCGGATAATAAGATTATACAAAGTAAAAATATTCGCATCTTTATATTTGTCTCCATAAAAAATAATTTCATGGTTAGTGTCCTTCTCCTCTGCTTGTTTGTTACTTCACGATCCAGCCGCCTAACATCATTGTATATTCTTTGGTGTACGTTCGCCGTTGCGGTTCAACGATGATTGGTCCATACATTCCTTTATCCACCTGCGACGCTTCATTGGTCATTAAATGTGGATGGTACATAAACGAACCTGCTCGGTCAACAAAAAATCTGTACACTTTGCTTCCACCTGGTGGAATAGGGGACTGTGTTATGGGCGCCACACCATCATCAGTCCATGCAATCCTATTAATGCCGTGCCAGTGAATGCTCGTCGAGTCCGATAAATTATTGACCACGGTGACACGAACGCTGTCTCCTATGTTCACTCGAATTTCAGGACCGGGCACAAAGCCGTTAAAAGCGAAAGCCTCAGTCGTTGTTCCCTTTTTGATTTCCCATTGTGTTGGTCTGGCAACAAAGGTGAACGTTTTTGTTTGTCCAGTCCAGGGAATGGTATCTGCATAAGCCAAATTGTTTTTAAATAATTTCTCCGATGTGTTCGTTGTTTTTCCAACAATCTCTTTGAGAATTTGTTGAGCATCGCTGGCTTTGGGCAATGAGAATCCTTCGTACAGAACGAATGTGAACATACCTTGTTCAGCATGGTGAAGTTCGTGGCAATGGAACGCCCATATACCGGGATTATTTGCCACAAATTCGATATCTAAGATTTCCCCTGGTGCAACGGTTACGGTGTTGCGCAGCTGAGGGATAGCCACCGGCCATCCATCAACTGCAACCACCTTGAAATCGTGACCGTGAAGGTGCATCGGATGAACTCCATTGCTAATATTCATTAAGCGAACACGGACTGTGTCGCCCAACCGCACACGAAGCAGCTCCGTGTCGGGATAAGCCTTCCCGTTGATCGTCCAGTGGGTGTATGCCATTTCCATATCCGGCTCCATGGGATCCATGGGATCCATCGTTGACTCGCAGCTCGATAGCAGAACGATTGTGCTGATGATGAATACAACTGCAAGAGATAACGTTAGTTTTTGGAATAGGAATTTTTTCATG
>CAMTVZ010000088.1:0-2467 GCA_947085285.1 uncultured Ignavibacteriota bacterium | reverse complement strand
GGGGAAACCAATATGCTGAGGAATTTTCCTTTTTAATATTCCATTTAATCGTAAGTGGAAACTTATAATCTCTTACTTTGATTGATAATTTTTTAATTTTTTTATCTGATGGTATTTGCTCAATAAATTTACCCGACTCGAACCTAACACTTGGTATCCCCGCCGGTGGCTCTGGTGGCATATCCAAGCTCATCAGTAAATTAGGTGATAATTCGCATTTTTCATTCACGATAAATAAACTTTGTTGATTTCCATCTGCATCAACAATTGTAACATTATCCAAAGATTCATTAGATTCTACAAAATAGTTATCGTCACGAGGGCCTCTAAACGTCCATGTTGTTGACCAAGCACTTGCTCCAAATAAATTTACTGCCCTTACATACCATGAATAAGACACTCCAGGACTAAAAAATATATTTTCTATTGTTATTGAGGTACTAGATAAACCCGTATATTCGTATGTTTGACCACCACTCGACCATATTTTAATATCATATGAAAGCGCACCAGGTGAGGCATTCCATTTAAATGTTACAGGATTAGTGACAGACGCGCGATTAGCAGGCGAAATCAAATTTGGTGGAGGTGGTGGACCTGTAGGCAAATTTTCTGGAAAGGGTATATTTATTCTCAATCTACCAGGCTGACTAACTTTTACCCAATATCCTTTGCCTGGGATAATTCTATCTGCAATTATATAACCACCACTTTCGTAACCAAAATAACTTGATGTTACGCTCGTGTTTATAGGTTCTATTTGCGTCGTAGCAACTTGTTGTGTAATTGACCCTATTATATTCCAATTCGCATGGACACGCATGTCGATATTAAAAATCCCAAGATGACTATAAGTAATATCCTGTGCACGATCGAATCGTATCCAATATCCAACACCATTAGACAACGGATCGGCAGCTGTATATCCGGTGTCGGTAAGCTGCCACGCAGGGGATGTTGAAGTTGGATATACAACATATTTTGAATAATTTAATAATTTTAAAGGCACGCTCGTCATATTCCAATTATTAAGAACTGGAGATTTTAGTTGACAGCTATAATTTTCAAAAACAAATCTCAGAGCTCTGTAAGCATTAACTCTGCCATGTCCATATTTCTCATCCCAGCCTACAACTCCACGATCTTCGGCAGATTGCTGTATAATATTCCTTAACAACGATGGGCTTATATTTGGTGAAACAGATAAAATTAGCGCCGCTATCCCAGCAACATGCGGTGCCGCCATTGATGTTCCTGCCATGTATCCGTATGTACGACCAACCCCATATTGCTCTAAGTAGAACGGATAATTGGGTGTAGTAGAAAATATATCGTCAGCGCTCACCGAACCACCATAACCACCAGGTGCAGAAACATTAACTTGAGAGCCTTTACTTGAAAAAGAAGAAAATATATCGTTGTGATCAGTTGAAGAAACAGCTATAACATTTGAATACGAAGATGAATATGCAGCTGGGTATATAACTGAACCACCATATTCATTCCCAGCAGCAACAACAAGTGTTACACCATATCTATTTGCATAAGATACAGTACTTTCTGCGACTGCACTATGATACCATCCACCTCCACTGTAATTAATCACTACTCGAATACTTGGATTGCTACGATAGTAATCAACTGCATATTTAACTCCGTTATAAAATGCTTGCCATGTTCCGGAGCCATTAACATCAAAAACCTGAATCACCATTAATTTGCAATTCCAAGCCACACCAGCTACACCCTCATTGTTGTTCGTTTCGGCTGATGCAATACCTGCAACATGAGTCCCGTGACCGTTTCTATCACGAACACCATCTGATTCACCTATCATATAATCTGGACCCAGAATGATTTTATTCGGGTCGTCAAGGTCGGGATGAGATAATGTATTAGTTCCTTCAACTAATGGGATACCTGTATCTAAAATAGCCAAAATAACATTTGAACTTCCCGTGCTTATATCCCATGCCTCAACAGCATCAATATCGGCATCATTCATACCACTCGGAGGTGATTGACCAATATTATGCAAAGCCCATTGATGGGGATATGTTGCTGGGGTTGTGCCTTTGAAATACGGATCGTTTGGTTCCAGGTGAATACGGGTTACAAGATTTGGTTCCACCGACTCTATCATTGGAAGTTTTTTAAGCGAATCTATAACTGGAATAATATCTGTACCCTGTGGAAGTTCAATCCATCCCCAACCGAGTTCATCAAAGTCTTGTTTAATTCTTGATTGATATTTTGAAAAAGTAGATTGTAATTGCTGAACTGAAAATCCTTTTTTAAGTTTTACTGCAATTTCCCGATCTACATACTGCACCTCTTGATTATTCCAGATAGCGGTTTTTATCTCTTTACCTGCTATGAGATGTTGTGCAATGACTGTATCTGATAATACAGTCAAATATGCTGCGAATAAAAAAACGCAGCCGAATAAAAATTTATTTGCCTTCAT
>CAMTVZ010000087.1:0-6686 GCA_947085285.1 uncultured Ignavibacteriota bacterium | reverse complement strand
GTCCGATTGTGTCGTGCTTGTTCATCATAAAAGCAACTTTTAACTTCGTACCGACACCATCGACACTTGAAACTAAAACAGGATGTTTATAATTATCGAACTTCGCATCATAGAAACCGCCGAACAAACCAATATCGGAAAGAACCGATTTTGAATAAGTTGATCGGACTTTGAATTTGAGTTTATTTACAAACTCATCCCCTGCGTTAATGTTTACACCAGCAGATTTGTATGTTTTTGCCAATATTAAAATAAATGATTGTTAATTTTACACAGCTTAATTAAACATTATTTACTTAAAAATGCAAAATTGCAGAATAACCAATTTGTGAGTATATTTTCAATAAATTTTAAAAAATAATATGAAAACTATAACTATACGCAAAACTAACGAACGAATTCCTGTCGGGAAAATAATTTGCATCGGACGTAACTACATTGAACACGCAAAAGAGATGCAAGCCGATATACCCGATAAACCGGTAATTTTTTTGAAGCCGCCATCTGCAATTATTTATAACGGCGAAAGTATTATCATCCCAAAAATTTCGAACGATATGCACCACGAAGTCGAGTTGGTTGTTGTAATTGGTAAAGGCGGCAAGAACATTTCCGCCTCGGATGCAAATTCACACATCTTAGGTTATGCTGTAGGGCTCGATATGACACTTCGTGATGTTCAAGCAGAAGCAAAGAAGAAAGGACTTCCATGGACTGTTGCGAAGGGGTTCGATACATCAGCTCCTATTTCAGACGTTTTGTTAAAGGACGAAATTCCTGACCCACACAATTTGAATTTAATTTGCCGTGTGAATGGAAGCGTCCGACAACAATCGAACACTGATAAAATGATTTTCAGAGTTCATAAATTAATCGAATATATTTCTTCAATAATTACACTTGAACGTGGCGATTTAATTTACACAGGAACACCCGAAGGGGTAAGCCACGTTAACGACGGCGATACAATCGAAGCCGAACTTGTAGGTTACATCAAAATTACTAACAATGTTAAATCGGAGTCAAAGTAATTTTAATGGTCAAGAACTTTTCTTTTTATATATTTCTCGTCATATTTATTTTTGCTCTTTTATTTTTTGGTTTCCTCGCTCCGTTAGAAAACAAAAACGAACCTTCGATTACTCCCTCGCTAAATTCACTTAACGAAATTTACGATAAGTTCGATGCCTTTACTTCGGATGCCTCGAAGTATAATTGGCCCACCGATGCAAGTAACCGTGTAACATCTTCGTTCGGAGAATTCCGCGACAATCACTTCCACGCTGGGATCGATATCAGCACTAATAGAATGACTGGCTTCAGAGTTTTCGCATCGCGCGAAGGTTACATAGCACGAATTCGTATAATGCCCGACGGTTACGGAAAAATGCTTTACGTAAAACATCCCGACGGTTACTATACTACATACGCACATCTTAAAACATTCAACAGTCAAATCAATGAGTTTGTGCGGAAGGAGCAATACAAGAGGCAATCGTTTTACATCGACATTCAGCTTGACCCTGATAAACTACCGATTCGGAGTGGCGATGTTATAGCTTATACAGGCGATACGGGCGCAGGACCCCCACATTTGCATTTTGAAATAAGGGACGAAAATATGAACCCGCTCAACCCGTTTCTATTTCAAAACTTGTATATCAGCGATAACCGTTCGCCGATAATTAAGAAAATATTTATTGCCCCTGCTGGAATTAATTCGGAAGTTTTCGGTAAAATTACACCCTATTTTTATAACAACCGAAACCGTGGCAGCAGAGCTATTAATCTTTCAGACCCAATACCTGTATCGGGGGATATCCGATTGGGGATTGAGACGATTGATTTGGCTAACGAAGCATCGAACCGGTCGGGAATTTACAGCATCGAACTTCTGCTAAACGACAGTTTAATCTACAAAGTTAAATTCGACCGCTTCCCCGATGCCCAAGCAAAGCAAATTTTGCTCCACTATGATTTACAAATGTTATTTGCAGGTGATGGACAATTTCAAAAGCTATATGTTGAGGAAGGCAACCTTCTCCCTATTTACAATCGTATGCCTTACGGAAGTGGAATTATTAAGACCGGAAAGATGAAAGAGGGGATACATACATTTAAGATTTTGGTAAAAGATTTTTCGGATAACGAAACTTCACTCGAAGGAAAAATTTTAGTAAGCCGAAAACCTGAATTTAAAATACAAACTATTTCCGACGACCAAATTGTTTTAACGGGAAGTAATCTTAATGCTATAGAACAGATCATAGTTTTCGGTAAAACGTCAGCTCAGATGAATTGGAAGCGGCACACGATACGAAGCGGAATAATACAAAGTAACGGAACTACAATTTCGTTCCCTTTTGATATAAAAAAATATACAATCCTGAAAATTGTAGCCGAAAATAGTTCGGGGCTTGAGTTGCCGCCTGTTTTTCACTTCAACCGTAATTTCGATGGTGGTAATTACAGTAGTGTTAAAATCGTTCGCGAGCATTTTCAAGATTTCATTCAATTAACAATTACTACAGCTGGCTATTTTACCGACGTTCCATTAGTTCAGATTGTAGAAGGAACAAAATATAATTCCATCCAACTAAAAGCTGTAGATTTAAATAAATACAGCGGCTCATTCGTTCCCGATATTTCGCACTGGGGCGAAAAATTCATCAAAGTAAAAGCTGAAGTTAATGGTAAATTTGTAGAATCATCCGAAAACTTTTTTCTCTATCCAATTTCCCCAAGAAGGTCGGGCGAGTTCACAATCGCTAATGGTAATTTAATAATCGCTTACGATTCGGGGGCTGTCTTCAAACCACTCTTCGTTACAATCGATTCATCAATCTATGATAATCGAACAATTTACACATTAAACCCTCAGGATGTTCTTTTGAATAAGGGGATTAGAGTTTCTATAAAATCGAACAATCCGAATGATGGTTTGTACATCTTCAGAAAAAGAGATTGGGTGTTTCAAAACAAATCGGCAAACAGTAATTATCTTACAACTACACTCACTCGCACGCTGACGGATGTAGGTTTATTTGAAGATAACACCAAACCATTCATCAGCAATTTAAAAATAAGAATACGAAATCGAAGACCATCAATCGCATTCCGATTCGGAGATGGGATGTCGGGAATTGATTATAAAAATTTCAGACTTTATATCAACAACGATTTAATAATCCCCGAAATTGATGGCAACCGCCTGTGGTATAACGCCGACAATCCTCTACCGAAGGGGAATTATACACTGCGAATCGACATATCCGATAAAGTTGGAAATCAAAATGAATTTGTAACAAATTTTAGAGTTAAATAATGGCACAACTATCGAAGACATATTCACCAAAAGATGCAGAAGAAAAATGGTATGCTTATTGGGAAAAGCATAATTTATTTCACGCAAAAGTGAATCCTAATAAAAAACCATACACAATTGTAATTCCGCCGCCGAACATAACTGGCATTTTAACGATGGGACACGTTTTGAATAACACAATTCAAGATGTGTTTGTGCGTTGGAAACGGATGCAAGGTTACGAAACTTTGTGGATGCCCGGAACCGACCATGCTGGAATAGCGACACAAAACGTTGTAGAAAAATCGTTGTTGAAGGAGGGGAAAACCCGCCACGATTTAGGACGTGATAAATTTCTCGAAGTAGTTTGGAAGTGGAAAGAACAATACGGCGGTACTATTATAAAGCAGTTAAAAAAATTAGGTGCGTCGTGCGATTGGGAGCGTGAACGCTTTACGATGGATGAAGGATTATCGGAAGCCGTGCAAGAAGTTTTCATCAGGCTTTACAAGAAAGGTTTAATTTACAGAGGAAAATATATAGTCAACTGGTGCCCGAAAGACCACACAGCTATCAGCGACGACGAAGTGAACCACGTTGAACAAAACGGACATCTCTGGTTTATTAAATATCCGATTGCCGACTCGAACGATTTTGCAATAGTTGCAACCACAAGACCCGAAACTATGTTGGGCGATACAGCAGTTGCCGTAAATCCGAACGACGAGAGATACAACCATTTGATTGGGAAGAATGTTAAACTTCCATTAGCCGATAGAATTATTCCTATAATAGGAGATGATTTTGTTGACCCTTCATTCGGAACTGGAATGGTAAAAGTAACTCCTGCCCACGATCCGAATGATTACTGGATAGGACAACGGCATAAATTACCGCAGATAAATATCTTCGATATATCAGCAAACTTAAATGAGAATGCGCCACCTAAATACCAACGCAAAGATCGTTTCGAAGCGAGGCGTGAGATAGTAAAAGATTTAGAATCGTTAGGACTTTTATATAAGACCGAACCACATATAAATGCAGTAGGCAGATGTTACCGTTGCGAAACGATAATCGAGCCGTATCTTTCCGACCAGTGGTTTATAAGAATGAAACCCCTTGCTGAACCGGCACTTAAAGTTGTTTTAGATGGAACAATAAAATTCCATCCAGACCGTTGGGTAAAAGTTTATGAACACTGGATGACAAATATTCGCGATTGGTGTATATCGAGACAGTTGTGGTGGGGACACAGAATTCCGGTTTGGTATTGTGTGGGGGATGATAAATGCAATCTTGAATGTAAAGAGCCAATTGTTTCGAAGTCGAAGCCCGAACAATGCCCACATTGTAAATCAAAAAATTTGGTGCAGGACGAAGATGTTCTCGACACTTGGGCATCGTCGTGGCTGTGGCCCTTCTCTACTTTGGGCTGGCATAACGACAATCCGGATTTGAGATACTTCTATCCAACCGATACACTCGTAACTGGTCCCGATATTATTTTCTTCTGGGTTGCACGAATGATTATGGCTGGAATTGAATTCACTAAAGAAATTCCACTCCCCGATGGTTCACCCCGCACCGAAGCTAAAGATATAGTCCCCTTTCGCGATGTTTATTTTACAAGCATAATTCGTGATATACAAGGACGCAAGATGAGCAAGTCACTTGGCAACTCGCCCGACCCGCTCGATGTAATCGCCGAATACGGCGCCGATGCTCTCCGCTTTACAGTCCTATATCTCGCACCACTCGGTCAAGATGTGCTGTACTCAAACGAGAAATGCGAGTTAGGCAGAAATTTCGCAAACAAGATTTGGAATGCAGGACGATTTCTTCAGATGAATGCGAGCCAGATTGATAAATTCGAAATCCGAAATTCGAAATTCGAAATTGAGAGTGAGCTCGACCTTGCTGATAGATGGATTTTATCCCGACTGAATTCTACAATTTTTGAATTAAATAAAGCATTAGATAACTTCTACATCAACGATGCAACCAAGATTTTATACGATTTCATCTGGCACGACTACTGCGATTGGTATGTAGAGATGATTAAAACACGTTTGTATGGAACTGAACCTGATGATGTTAAGAAAGCTGTATTAAACCGCGCGATATACATTTATGAAGAGGCGTTGAAACTTTTGCATCCTTTTATGCCTTTTGTTACTGAAGAGATTTGGCAGAGTATCGCCGAACGTAAAGATGGCGAAAGTATTATGATCTCGCAATTCCCGACTGTCGATGAGAAATGGATAGATAAGGAAATAGAAGCCGACGGTTTGTTTATGCAGAATTTAGTAAGCGCAATACGCACCATACGCGGCGAACTCGATGTACCCCCCTCCAAGGAAATAAATATTATTTTGAATTTTCACGAACAAGAGAAAGAAAAGCATTTACAAAAATATGAAAGCTACCTGAGGCGGCTAACCAAAGCGAAAGAAGTTTCGCTTTTAAAAGACTTGCAGAAACCAAAACACTCAGCGAGTGCCGTGGTTGATAACGTTGAAATATTTATACCTTTAGAAGGATTAATTAACTTAGAAGCAGAGCGTGAACGAATACAGAAAGAGATAGACCGTGTTCGTGGACTTTATAATAGCACAGAAAAAAAACTTGCCAACGAAAGTTTTATATCAAAAGCCCCGAAAGAAGTTGTTGAGCACGAACGGAATAAATTAGAGAGCTTTAAACTAACACTGCAGAAGTTAGAAAAGAATTTGGAGAGTATAAGTTAAAATGGCAAAAGAAACCGCCATACTTTTTAACGCTGATGAGTTTGAAAACTTACTTGAAACGCTCGACATCCTGTCGAACAAAAAAGAAGTTAGTGCGATAGCAAAAGGTGTTGTAGATGTACAGCGTGGAGAAACGCTAACACTAAGCAAATATATCGCCTGTAAGAAAAAAAATAGAACACATGCCGAAGGCATCCCTTCGGGAGATCGACACTGATACGACAGATTAACACTGATAATTATCTGTGTGTATCCCTGCCCGCTTCAGACGGGCGTTTTATCCGTGTTTTCAGTGTTCTATTAAATTATTAATTCACCAGTATTGTGTTTTTAAATAAAAATATTTGTAAATTTGAATTGAGTAAAGGTATCGAATGGTAGAAGTATTAGAAAGCCAAATGAGATTAAGGAATATTATAAAACAACAAAATGAGAACAACCTCAAAAATTAAGAAAACGAAGAAAGTAGAATACAAACAATCTTTTAATATCTTTGGGATTTTAAAAGAGCAACCCAATATTTATAGAAAAGAAATATTTAGACACAAGAATATTATTTTATTTCAAGCTGATGTTTTGAATGAAAATTTATTTGATAAAGAATTCATTGATTTGATTGTAACATCACCACC
>CAMTVZ010000086.1:0-2596 GCA_947085285.1 uncultured Ignavibacteriota bacterium | reverse complement strand
CATGCAATGTGTGTAACCCGTTTGCAACTTTATCTTCATCCCCTTTCGATTTCGAAACTATAGCCATACTTATTACAGGTTCGGGAAATATAATGGGAGGAATGGTAATGGGTGATGTTTTATTGCTTAATGTGTGGTTGGTATGAGAGTCCTTAAGTTTAACCGCCGTTCCTATATCGCCAGCAAATAGTTTTCCCGTTTCTTTTCTTTCTCTTCCGTTTAGAATATAAATTTGACTCAGCCTTTCAGACTTACCATTGGCTTGATTAATCAGGTCGAGTCCAGAAAATATAGTTCCCGAAAAAACTTTAAAGAACGACATTTCACCCAAATGCGATTCAGCTAAAGTTTTAAAAATAAACATTACCGAAGGACCATTCGGGTCACATTTTAATTCCTGTGTATTTGATGTTCCTGTAACCAGAGCCATTTTAGGGCCCATATCAAATGGATTAGGACAGTAGTCAACTATAAAATCTAAGCACGATGCGATTCCGATTAAGTGTGTACCAGCTGAGCATAAGATAGGGAAAATTTTCCTAGATCGAATAGCTGATTTTAAACCCGTAATGATTTCGGCATCAGATAACGTACCGTTCTCGAAAAAATTATTTATTAGTGTTTCGTCCGATTCGGCAATTTTTTCGATTAATTGTGTACGTAATTCTTGAGCTTTGTTTACCAATTCGGAAGGGATATCAGCCTCAGTATATTTTCCTTTTCCGTCGCGATTATATTTTAGAACTTTCATTCTAAGAACATCAACAATCTCCTCGAAACCCAATCCCTGCCGAACGGGAAATTGGATTGGCATAACATCGTAACCGAATCTTTCTTTGGCTTCGTTTACAGTCTTCTCAAAATCAGCATTTTCGTTATCTAATTTATTAACTAAAAATATAGCAGCGTTTTTGTATTCCTTAGTATATTCCCAAACGATTTCAGTACCTACCTCAACACCTTCGAATGCCTTTAAAAATATTAATGCGGTATCAGTTACCGAAAGGGCACATTTCACTTCTCCAGTAAAATCTGAATAACCAGGTGTATCTAAAATATTGATTTTGTTATTCTTCCATTCGCAATGCAGCATCGAAGTGCTGATTGAAATTTTTCGTTCGATTTCGTCTGGTTGGAAATCTGATATTGTGTTTGCATCTTCCACTTTACCAATTCGGTTTGTAGCTCCTGCTGTAAAAAGTAATGCTTCCGAAAACGAGGTCTTACCGGATTGTCCATGCCCGATTAAGGAAATATTTCGAATGTGTTCCGAGGTAAACTCCTTCATAACGTTTTATATTCTCCTATAGAAAAAAATGATTAGAAATATTTTGATTGTTAATTAGTTTATTTTTTCATGCGTTCGATAAAAGCTTTAACTCCTTTTACAATAGCCCCAAAAAAGGAAACGGTATCTAAAATCGGCTCTTCTATTCTTCTCTGAATTTTTTGTTCAAAAGCAACCACATCGTCAGCAATTTTTTTAATAGAATTGATTGAGTAAATTACTCCATCTATTTGCTTTTCGATGTTTGTAGTAACTTGATCTATCCTCTGGGCTGTTCTTGATAAGTTATCAAAAACAGGAGTAGCTTTCGAGGTGATAAGGTTGATATCCTTTTCGATATTTCGAAACGAAGCAATTATTTTTTTTATTGCAAATATCAAATAAATTGATAAGATTGAGACACAAAGAAGAGCAATTATCTGAACGAAGGTTAATAATGTATCCACATCAATTTCTCCTTGAGTATTTTTTAGGATGATCGTTCTTTTTTATATGTATCTACTCCTGCTTGCACTGCCTCTTTAATTCGTTTCCCTTCGTCGGTAGCTTTCTCACGAACTTGAGAAACAATTTTTTCGGCATCTCCTAAAATTTCCTCAGCTTTTTTCTTTGCATCAGTAATTATAGCTTCCGATTGTTTCTTCCCTTCTCTTATCAAAAACAATGCTTTTTCTTTCGCAATCTTTAGGTACTCTTCAGCATCCTGCTTCAAGTCGGTAGCTTTTTGTTTAATATCTTGCCGTAGTTCTTTGCCTGGTTTTGGGGCATAAAGCAAAGCTACGATTGCTCCGATAACACTACCGGCTAAAAAGCCCATTAAAAAACCTTTTGCCATTTTATTGTCGTCTGTTGCCATAACATCTCCTTTTAAATTGTTATAAGGTGTTGTTAATTGTATGTGAAATTACGAAGTTAATGCTTAAAAAGCAAGAACAACGTAACTTGAAGCCAACTTATTATTTGTTTTTTAACCAAATATGTAATATAATTAACAAAAATTATTAACAATATTCTTTTTTACTATATGTGGAAAACTACTGATGGCTCAACAGGAAGATTAATTCAGCTATGTCTGGGTTATTTTTTCTTTTATTTAATCTTTGGCACAACTGTTAAATATTTTACCGACTATTTAGTACAACAGATGTCTGACCCTGCTACATTTAAGGCAATGCAGATTAGAATGAATATGGAATTCTTAGTCTACAGTACGATAGGTGGAAATTTAATTTGCCTTTTTATTGTGTTAGTCTTTCGATGGTACAAACTAAAATCTAATTATTCAATTCAAGCAGCAGGTGTAAAATT
>CAMTVZ010000085.1:0-11741 GCA_947085285.1 uncultured Ignavibacteriota bacterium | reverse complement strand
GGAGCATTTTTCTCCCTTTCTGAATTTCCTGTAATTTTGCAGAAGTAGCTTTTAATTCTTTTTCAATCGAAATTATCACACCGTATTTTAACTCTGCAACTCGTGCTAAGTCGCCTTCGCGTTCGCGTAGTTCGATTTCCTGCTTTGCATTTTTTATATCCTCCTTCATCTTTCGAATTGAATGAATGAGGTCTTTCTCGTTCTGCCAATGGGCTTTTAATTCTGCACTCTTCGCATTAATCTCAGCAAGTTCTTTTTCTATTTGATTAAGCCGTTCTTCGATGCTTTCTTTTTTTAATTCATCAGAAGAGTCAATCACCTCACGTTTAATTGCCTCGCGTTCGATTTCTAATTGTTTGATTTTACGTTCTACTTCGTCGAGTTCTTCAGGCATCGAATCAATTTCGATACGAAGTTTTGAAGCTGCCTCATCAATCAAATCAATTGCTTTGTCGGGTAAAAAGCGGTCGCTTATATATCTGTGGCTCAGTTCAGCAGCACTAATCAATGCCCCGTCGGTAATTCGGACGCCGTGATGAACTTCATACCTCTCTTTAAGTCCACGCAAAATCGAAATTGTTTCTTCGATGCTTGGTTCGTTAATCAGCACAGGCTGGAAGCGCCTTTCAAGAGCCGCATCTTTCTCAATATATTTGCGATACTCATCAATAGTAGTAGCACCGATTGCATGCAAATCGCCTTTTGCTAATGCTGGCTTTAACATATTAGCCGCATCAACAGCCCCCTGCGCCGCCCCCGCACCTACAAGAGTATGAAGTTCATCGATAAATAAAATAATTTCGCCGTCCGAATCAGTTACTTCTTTTAAAACAGCTTTAAGACGTTCTTCGAACTGACCGCGGAAACTTGTTCCAGCTACTAACGCCCCTAAGTCTAAAGCCACAATTCTTTTTGACTTTAAACTTTCGGGCACATCCCCTTGCACAATTCGGGTTGCAATACCTTCGGCAATTGCGGTTTTTCCTACACCTGGCTCACCAATTAAAACGGGATTATTTTTAGTTCGCCGCGATAGAACTTGCAATACACGTCGGATTTCTTCGTCCCTTCCAATTACAGGATCGAGTTTTCCTTTTCGAGCCAAGTCGGTTAAATCGCGACCAAATCTTTGCAGGGGTTGATACTTTTCTTCAGGAGTTTGGTCGGTTACTCGCTGTCTACCGCGTATATCTTTTAGAGCCTTGTAAATTTCTTCCTTTGTAACACCTTGACTTTGTAAAATTTTGGCTGCGGTCGATTGCTTCGTATCCAGAATTCCTAAAAGTAAATGTTCGGTACTAACATATTCGTCTTTTAATTGATGCGCTTCTTTTAAAGCATATTCAAAAAGTTGTGTAAGAGACGAACTTATGTATTGGTTGCCAGCACCAGCACCAGTAATTTTAGGAAATTTTTCTATTGCTTCATTAATTTTTATTTTGATGTAGTTTAAATTAGTACCAATTTTATGAAGAATAGAATTAACAACTCCTTCCGAATCCTGTACCAGTGCCGCTAATAAGTGTTCAGGCTCAATGGATTGATTACTGTAACTTGCGGCAATTTCTTGAGCTGTTTGAACTGCTTCCTGCGATTTTATTGTAAATTTTTGGAATTGCATTATTTACTCGGTCCAATAGTTATACGATTTTAATTTATATTTCTTCATCTTCATTTCATTCAGTTTGTCCGAAATTTCATATACATCCCGGTTTTTTTCCATCACTATTTTGCAGCTTTCTATTTATTATTGGATGAAAAAGCATGGAAGGTGATAATCGAAACAATCGACCTTCCATCTCTTTCGAACATTACTTATCTTTATCATCAACAACTTCGAAATCGGCATCTTCGACTACCTGCCCGCCAGTGTCTTTCGGGTGAGCTTTGCCTTTTTCTTTTTTATCGGTTTCGGGTTGTGCTTGTTGCTGCCCCGCTTGGAAACCTTCTGCCCCCGGTTGCGATTTGACACTTTCATACATTTTCGTCGAAGCTTCGTTCCAAACGTTGTTCAAAGCATCCATCTTAGCTTTAATATCGGCGTGAATGCCACTTTTTACCGCTGCATCGAGTGCGTCGGTAGCCGACTCTAATTTAGATTTAACATCAGTTGGAATTTTATCTCCTAAATCTTTAATCTGTTTGCGTGTTTGGAAAACAAGATTATCGGCTTGGTTTTTTGTTTCGATTTCTTCTTTCCGTTTTTTATCTTCAGCAGCATGCGCCTGAGCATCGGCTTTCATTTTCTCGATTTCTTCCTTTGTCAAGCCGCTTGAAGAAGTAATTCTTATACTTTGTTCTTTGTTTGTTGCTTTATCTTTTGCGGAAACGTGTAATATACCATTAGCATCAATATCGAAAGTAACTTCGATTTGTGGGACACCGCGTGGAGCTGGAGGAATACCATCGAGATGGAAGCGTCCTAATGTACGATTGTCGATTGCCATAGGTCGTTCGCCCTGCAGAACATGAATTTCTACAGATGTTTGATTGTCGGCTGCAGTCGAGAATATTTCGCTTCGCTTTGTTGGAATTGTGGTATTCGAAGGAATCAAAACTGTCATTACATTTCCGAGTGTTTCGATCCCTAATGAGAGTGGTGTAACATCGAGAAGAAGTACGTCGGTAACATCGCCACTTAAAACTCCCCCTTGTATAGCCGCACCAACAGCAACGACCTCGTCTGGGTTTACTCCTTTGTGCCCCTCTTTACCAAAAATTTCTTTTACGAGTTGTTGAATACGTGGCATACGAGTCATTCCACCTACCAAGATAACCTCATCGATTTGACTTGGTAATAATCCGGCATCTTTTAAAGCTCGTTCAACAGGATGAAAACATCTATCTACGAGGTCAGAGACGAGTGTTTCGAATTTAGCCCTGGTAATGTTGATGTTTAAGTGTTTGGGACCATCGGCAGTTGCAGTGATGAACGGCAGATTAACATCGGTTTGCATTAATTGCGATAATTCGATTTTGGCTTTTTCAGCAGCTTCACGTAAACGTTGCAGAGCCATTGGGTCTTTGCGTAAATCGATGCCTTCATTCTTCTTGAATTCATCTGCGAGGTAATCGACAATGCGTTGATCAAAATTATCGCCGCCAAGGTGAGTATCGCCATTTGTCGATTTAACTTCGAACACCCCATCGCCAAGTTCAAGGATCGATATATCGAAAGTTCCGCCGCCCAAATCGAATACCGCGATTTTCAAATCTTTTGCTTTCTTATCAAGCCCATAAGCTAAAGCAGCAGCAGTTGGCTCGTTGATAATGCGTCGGACTGTGAGTCCGGCAATTTCTCCTGCCTCTTTTGTTGCTTGACGCTGAGCATCGTTGAAATACGCCGGAACAGTAATAACTGCTTCTGTAATTTTTTGCCCTAAATAATCTTCAGCAGTTTGTTTCATTTTCTGAAGAATCATAGCACTTATTTCAGGGGGCGAATATATACGGTCGTCTATCTGGACGCGTGCGGTGTTGTTATCTCCTTTTATTACTTTATATGGAACAAGTTTCATCTCTTCAGTTACTTCGTTATAAAACCTGCCCATAAAACGTTTAATTGAAAACACCGTGTTCTGCGAATTTGTTACTGCCTGCCTCTTTGCCGCTTGACCAACAAGCCGCTCTCCTGATTTTGTAAATCCAACAACCGAAGGTGTTGTGCGTGAACCTTCAGAATTCGCAATTACCACAGGATCGTTACCTTCCATTACGGCAACAACTGAGTTAGTTGTTCCCAAATCAATACCAATTATTTTACCAGCCATTTTATTTCTCCTTTTCCACTTCTAATGGATTATTTATTTTTAAATATACAACTGAGTAAGGAGTTGTAAAGCAAACCCCTTACTCAGTTGGTTTTATATTAATTTAATTGTTACTTAATCTCAATTGTTTTCGAAATATCTTTTGGATTCAACTTAGGCATTTGAATTTTCAAGATACCGTTTTTGAAAGTCGCTTCAACTTTTTCGCTATCCACTTCGACAGGAAGAGTTATAGCCCGATTAAATGTACCGTAGCACATTTCGAGATGGTAATAATTGTCTCCTTCTTTTTTCTCTTCACGTTTGCGCTCACCGCTAATTGTCAGCACGTCGTTATGAAGAGAAATTTTTACCTCTTCTTTTTCGACGCCCGGCAATTCGGCAGTCAGATAAAGATTCTTTTCGTCTTCACGTAAATCTATCGATGGAACGAAAGAACCACTCATTCTGCGAGTAAGTGGAAAATCGTTAAATATTTTTTGAATTTGACTTTCGAGAGTTTCAATTTCTCTGAATGGTGAAAATTTTATAAGTGTCATTTTTATTCTCCTTTCTATATTTAGTTTTATTTTTTCATTTATTATTTTTTCTTCTGTCATTATTACACTCAAGCATCGTGCCAGATTTATTAAAACCTGCCGTAGTTTCGATAACTTATTTTATTTCAATGCTTTATAGTATTTTGTTTAATATTAATAAATCGTCATCTGCAAATGTTATGCTGTCATAGTGTCATACTCAATGCCGAACTATGAATATTTTTACATAAATTGTCAGTTATGTATGCAAAAAGTTTTCATGTTCATCATTTTAACTTTGTTTTTGAAATCCTATTTTGGTATAATCAATTTGCTGATGATAAACAGAGAAAAAATATTTAGTATTTTATCAACCAAAGTGATTGGGCGAGAAATTGTTTTATTCGATTCAATCGACTCTACCAATACTTATGCAAAAAGGCTTTTAGAAGCTGATATAAAAAATGGAATGGTGATAATCGCAGAAGAGCAAACAGGTGGACGTGGAAGATTCAACCGTGTATGGGAGAGTCAAAAAGAAAAAAATCTTACATTTTCAATTATTTTAAAACCCGAAATGGATTTGAATAAAATTGGGTTACTGCCACTGCTGACAGCCTCAGCTGTTGCAAAAGCAATCGAAGCTATTACTAATTTAGAGGTTGAATGCAAGTGGCCCAACGATATTTTGATTAACGGAAAAAAGACTTGCGGAATTCTGATTGAATCAACTTCCACTCATAAAATAAATCGTATCATCGTCGGTATCGGCTTGAATGTTAATCAGGAATTATTCCCTGATGAAATAAGATTAATAGCAACCTCTTTAAAGAATGAGTTCGGAAAAACTATCGACAGAGTAATTTTGTTAGTCGAAATACTAAAACGGTTTGAAGATATGTATTTCCGATTCATGCGTAATGACTATCAAGAATATTTGATAGAATGGGAAAAAAGATGCAAGATGTTTGGAAAAGAAATATCAGTTTCTTATTTTGAAAAGCAAATAGACGGAAAAGCTCTCCGTATAGATTCAGATGGTAGTTTAATTCTTGAAACGGGGGCTAACGAGATAAAATTATTTTCTGGCGATGTAAGTATCAACAAACAATTGTGAGAATATATTATGTTACTATCTATTGATATTGGAAATACTCATACAGTAGTTGGAGTATTTAAGAAAGAAAAATTAATATCACACTGGCGGCTCTCGAGCACAATTACAAGAACCGAAGACGAATGTTTTTTAATAGTGAAATTATTATGCGAGCAAATTAATTTGCCTTTAACTAATATTGGTGGAGTTGTAATTTCATCAGTCGTTCCTAATTTAACTGATATTTTCAAGCGGATGGGTGAAAAGTATTTTCATGTAAAACCGGTTATCGTATCGGCTGCATTAAAACTTGGGATAAAAGTAAAATACGATGACCCGATGGCTGTGGGTGCCGATCGTTTGTGCAACGCTGTTGCTGCATATAAAAAATATGGGGGACCAGCAATCGTAGTAGATTTTGGAACAGCTACCACGTTCGATGTTATCTCGGAGCGTGGCGATTATCTGGGAGGAGTAATATCACCCGGGATCGAAACAGCTGGAGGCGAATTGCATCGGCGTGCTGCACGTTTACCTAAAATTGAACTTCATTTCCCTGAAAATGTAATCGGCAAGAACACGGTCGAAAGTATGCAGTCGGGCATTATGTACGGAGCATTGGATGCGATGGAGGGGATGATTAAACGCATCGAGAAAAAATTTAGGAAAAAAGCCCACATACTTGCAACGGGAGGCTACTCAAAAATTATCTGCCAAAAAAGTACTTACAAAATTCATTGCGAACCTTGGTTAGTGCTCGAGGGGGCAAGGTTGATTTACCTGATGAACGTTAACCGAGTACCTTCCTGATTTTCTTTAATACTTCCTCCGGATGATATGGTTTTTGTACAAAATCTTTTACTCCAGTATTTATGAGTTCTGACTTTTTATTAGAGGCTAAAAAACCACTTGTAAGTATCGTTTTTACCTCCGGATGTACAGTTCTCATCTTTTCAAATAAAACCACACCATCAATTTTCGGTAAGCCAATATCAGAGAAAACTAATTTTATTTCATTAATATTCTGCTCAAATATTTTAAGTCCTTCCACCCCATCGGATGCAGTTATGACTTTATATCCATTTGAAATCAAGAATTCTTTCATTAAATCTCTTAACGATTTCTCGTCTTCAATAACTAATATAGTTTCATTTCTACCAACGATTGTTTGTGTTGTAATTTCATTATTCTTATCAATAGTTTCATTGTTCATTAATGGTAACGAAACAAGGAATTCAGTCCCTGCACCTAATTGGCTTTTTACTTCTATAAAACCTTTATGGTTCTGAACAATTCCGAATACGACGGAAAGTCCTAAACCATTTCCCTTATTTAAATCTTTCGTTGTAAAAAAGGGTTCATATATTCTGTTAATTATTTTCTCATCAATTCCTACTCCCGTATCTCTTACCTTTATTAAAATATAATCCTTAGAATTATTTTTTATTTGTGTGGATATATGTAGTTGGCCACCATGCGGCATTGCGTCGCGTGCATTTACGCATAAGTTGAATAGCATTTGATAAAGTTGGGCTTTGTCGGCAACTAATGGGGGTAAGTTTTCTTCAAGGTGTAATATTGTGTTAATATTTTTGGGGAATGTTTCGTTGATAAATTTCATAATATCAGCGATAACATCGTTTATCTTTACAGTTTCAGTTTGTATCTCATTTTTCCGTGTAAAGGTGAGTAATTGTTTCACGACTTCAGCACCTCGTAACGCAGCTTCGGTGATAGCTTGAATACTTTTCTCATCAACTTTCATTCCGTTATTATGTTTTTCTATTAACGAAGCATGACCCAGAATTATCCCTAATATATTATTGAAATCGTGCGCAATTTTACTTGCGAACGCGCCTATACCATCCATCTTTTGAGTTTGGATAAGTTGATTTTCGAGTATTCTTCTTCGCGTATCATCTATCAGATATGCTTTGATCTCTTGAAGCATTCCCGACTTATCAAAAACGCCGATATAATTTCCGATGATATATGCCAACGACCCATCTTGCCTTATCATCTCAAGTTCGTAATTTTTGAGTTTTTTATATTTTACCAGTTTCGAGAGTAGTACTGAAAAAGGATTAATATCGCGGTAAAGAGTTGTACTGTCGGCATTCAATGCATCTGTTACAGTAGGGAACCTAAACATTTCAGCGAATGCCTTATTGCACATTAATATTTTACCACTTGTTGTTGTAATATAATCGCCAGTAACATCATCTTCAAAAAAACTTCGGTACTTTTGTTCTAATTCTTTAAGCTGATTCTCCGATTTTATTCTCTCTGTTACATCCTGCTTTATCGCAATAAAATGTGTAAGATTGCCATTGCAATCATTTACAGGTGTGATGATTGATTCATCTATATATAAAGTTCCATCTTTACGCCGATTTTCTAATCTCCCACTCCACATTTTTCCCTCGAGAATTGTTTCCCACATTTCTTTATAAAATTGTGGATCCTGCTTTTCCGATTTCAGAAAACGTGGATTTTTCCCGATAACCTCTTCTTTGGAATAACCGCTCAACTGTGTGAATGCTTTGTTCACCCACTGAATATTTCCAGATTTATCTGTTATCATAATTGAATTCGCAGCTGCTTCAAGAGCTGTGTATAGCAACTGCATAGTCTGTTCGATTAATTTTTCTTCTTCAGTATCTTTTGTTTTTACAGTTGCAAGTATGTTGCCAAATAAATATTTTCGAGTTTTCATTATTATCCATAAAACGATACCAGTCAATAACACTGCCTCAAATAATATGAATTTTATAATCGATGGGTTATAGTAAAAATTTAACGATGTAAAAACAAGAATTATAACTGCTAAAATAAAATAGCTCACAATCGTTTTTCTATAGATTTTATTTTCTGGAACATTCATACTAATTATCCTTATTGTTCTAATTTACATTACCTTGATTAAATACCTTCATCACTGCTTGGGTGCGCGAGTGGACGTGTAGCTTGCTGTATATATTTTTGATGTGAAAACGGACGGTCTCGATGCTGATAAAAAGCTTTTCTGCTATCTCTTCGTAAGTTAATCCTTTGGCTAATTCCGAAACTATTTCATATTCTCTCTTCGATAGTTCCTCAGCTTCTTCAGCAGGCTTTACTTGGAATGCCTTAATAACTTTGCGAGCTATTTCGTTCGACATCGGGGCGCCACCTTCGTTAAGCTCTATTATTGCTTTCAACAATTCATCCATCGGTGTATTTTTCAAAACATATCCGTTGGCACCGGCAGTTAACGACCTAAAAATATTATCCGATGTTTCGTAAACAGTGAGCATTAAGATATTCAAATCGGATCTGCGTTTTCGAAGTTCTCTGACACAATCAATTCCCGAAATACCGGGCATATTGATATCCATCAAAACTACATCTACATCATCGATATTCATTTTTTTCAGAGCAACATCGCCTGAATTATATGAGCCCACACATTCGAAGCCCGGCGTATGGTCCAATACATACCCGATACCGTTACGAATTAAATTATCGTCTTCTACAATTGCTACTCTAATAGTTTTCATTTGATATTAAATATATTAAAAATTTTCTCATTTCAAACACATTTTAATGTGGTTAAATGATGTGCGAATCTAATGTTGGAATCTTGAGTGAAATAGTAGTTCCTTTATCCTTAATAGTTTGAATATCCAAAGTTCCACCCAAAGCCACAGCGCGTGCCGTCATATTATTCAGCCCTTTTCCGTTTCGCGGGTCGGCGTTTTCAATGCAGGGTTCGAATCCACAACCGTTATCAGCAATCGCCAAAATGAATTCGTTACCTTTGACCTTTAATTCGAAATCAACTTTAGTGGCTTTTGAATATTTACATACATTTGTTAGAGCTTCTTTAGTTATAAAGAAAATATTTCTACGGAATTCTGAAGTAAAGAAGAGATTTTCGTTATCGGAATCAGATTCAAAGAATAATTTAATCCCTTTTGTTTGGAGAAATCGGGCAGAGTAATGCCTGATAAAAGCTGTTAAATCCTGATAACTATTAGTTGATGGGTCTAATGCCCATATCATATCCCGTAAGTCGCTCATTAAGGTATGTATTGTTGATGAGGTAAGATTAATATCTTGTTGAGCTGCCGCAATATCTCCGGTAGATAACTTTTTACTTGCAACATCTAAAGTAATTGATATTTGTGAAAGTGAACTTCCGATGCCGTCGTGAAAATCGCTAGCGATTCGGCTTCGTTCCGTTTCAACAGCTCGCTGCTTCTCTTGAATTGCCTGCTTCGAGATGTATCTATTTTTTAATTCGTATTTACGGATTAACCAAAAGAAAATTAAAACAACGACTATATGAAGCCACCAAAAATTTAGATGTTTCCAAATAGGATGTTCCGTTGCGATAGTTAAATTAATCGGTTCGCTATAACGATTTTGTTGCGGATAGAATTCGCGGATTTCAAATTGATATGTACCAACAGGGAGTTCAGACCATAATTTATTATCTATTACAGATCTGTTTTTCCACACATTATCAGCCCCTAATATCCGATATTGATAAATAACCGAATCCCCCTCGACCTTCTCACTTGAGTAATTCTCATCAAGTGAGAATACAATACTAAAACATATTATGTAGAGAATCAATAATTTCATTGCACAAATAAAAGAATATTTTTGAAAAGGAGCAAATAGATAAATTCAACGTTGCGATAGAGAAGCTGTAACTGATTTAATCACATTTAGTTACGGTTTGATGAATGCTTGCTAAATTACTTAATACCGAGTATTCCGACCGATGCTTGTGCAAAATCGACGAGTGGACCGGAAAAACAGTCAACAACATTTTTGATTTTAAATCATTATTTTCATATCATTAATCAAAGATGGAAACTCAAACCGCATATAGATACATCGTCAGAAAGCATGAAACGAATGAACCGATAATCGAAGGTACGCGTATCACGGTTAGAGATATAGTTGAACAATGGAAAATTGGAGTCTCTCCTGAAGAAATTCCAATTCACTACCCACATATAACTTTATCTCAAGTCTTTGAAGCACTTGCTTACTATCACGATAACAAAATAGAGATCGACAAATTCATTGAAGTAAATAAAATTCCAGATGACTTCAGTGGTAAAGCTTTATCTCGATGAAAACATTGATGTTTTTTTAGCTATACTTCTGCCTCCGTCTAAACCTTCATCCAAAATAAGGGATGAAAATTTGGGCGGAGTCTCGTCATTCCTTCCAGAATATAAATGAAAGGCGGGACGTAGCTAGATACACGCTGTTATATGATGTAATAATACATTCTTAATTCCGACTGTAGGGAGGAATATGGAATCAAAACAATTTTTTTTATTATTCCTCCACTTCTTCCCATACGAAATATGTACTTTTGTCAGATTGCTCCTCTATGTATCCGTTTGGGTTAAATTGTTCTTCATTCAGCACAGCTTGAAATCTGTGGCGAATGTACTGTGATTGCAAACCCGGATAACTTGGCGAGGTGATAATTTGGTAGTCTGTTCCAATCTCCGTTAAAGTAATTTCGCCACTGATACCTAATTCTTCTTGTATGCCACGAATAATGGCCTCTTTGGGATCTTCGTCTGGTTTCATTTTTTCAGAAACAGCTTGACCCAAATCTCTACGTCTCTCACGCCCATCCTTGAAAACCTGTCTATCTTCCTTAAGACGATATCTTTTACCATCAGGAGATTTGTAATATATATCCGCTCCTCCTACCACAACTTTTCTCAATAGTTCACATTTTTCACCGGTCACTAAAATAGTTTCACCACTTTCAATTTCTTTTTGAAGGTGCTCTAATGTTTTTGCTTGGCCGGTGCCCCATTCAGCAGTATTGATTCCTGCAGCTTCAAGCTGTTTCTTTAAGATATCAGTGGCAATTTCGCTTTTTCTTTCAAATCGTTCCATGGTATTTTAATTAAAGAATAAAATTTTTTTGAGTCCATCAGCCATGATAGTGGCGGTAAGAATGTATTATTATTTCATATAATTACTTAATACCGAGTATTCCGACCGATGCTTGTGCAAAATCGACGAGTGGACCGAAATACAATCCTAAAATCAAAGTCGGGATAACTAATAATAGTGCAACAATAAAATGAATTGTACTGAATTTGATAGGTTCGTGTTGAATATCGGTGTCGCGTAAAAACATATTTCGGAAAACGCGCACATAATAGTAAAGCGATACAACGCTGTTTAACACACCGACTATGGCAAGCCAAATCCATCCGCTGTTTATTAGGGCTGCGAAAAGATATAACTTCCCGATAAATCCGGCAGTTGGCGGAAGCCCTGTTAAAGAAATCAAAAATATCGCTAACACCACTGCCATAAAGGGTGCTT
>CAMTVZ010000084.1:0-3748 GCA_947085285.1 uncultured Ignavibacteriota bacterium | reverse complement strand
TCCTCAGTTAAACCATGTTCGATGGCTAATTGAAGATTTACAATAGGTTCTTTTTTATTAGACAAAGCAATTTTTCTCGTAATTGTTGAAGGAATATAAAAAAAAATCTCATTTGTTCAAATAAAACAGATGTTCAACAAAAAAAATCCCGACTTCTTTTTCAGAAATCGGGATGCATTTTTTGGAAACAAAGAAACTAAAGACTAAAACCTACATTGAATCCGAATAGATTTGTAGAATTGACATATTTTCCATTAAAAGGAATCGCAGAATCTTTAACTTCTTTTTCGAATGAGATGTATTGATAAGCAACATCAACACGAACGTTTGACATCAATTGATAACCAAGTCCAACTGTAAATTCGTGACGATCTGCACCGGGAAGTGAAGGATCCATAGTTTTTGTTGGGATTGGTGAACCATCAAAAACATAACCGGCACGGAAAGCAAATTCATCCATACGATATTCGCCACCTAAGCGGAATGTTGATGAATTTTTCCAATCTTTTGCAATCTTTATATTGTATGCAGGATTTTCAAATGTTGCTGCAAGTGTATCATAACTTTCCCAACCTACATATTGGAAGTCAGCGTTAATAGTTAAATTATCCATTGCCTTATAAGAAATACCGGCACGAAGATCATAAGGCATTGTTATCTTTGCAGTCCCTTTTGAAGTTTTGAAGCTAGCTGCTAATACTTGATCAATCTCTTGAATCCCAACTGCAAGATCACTGAATTTAACATCACCCTCGAATTCAATTTCTGAAGAATGGCGGTATGCGGCTCCAATTGAGAGATCTTCTATGGGTTTATACAGAATTCCAACATTAAATGTGTAAGCTGGTTTTCCATCTCCCTCAAGATCGGATTTGATGTTCGTTTGAACTGGAACTCCCGGAACTGAAGTGATACGACGAGTCATTGTGATGCTAGAAATAATATAGTCGAATCCAGCACCAACTGAAAGATTTTCCGTGACTTTATATGCTATTGTTGGATTGATATAGAAAGTTCTCAGTTCTGTTTTTATTGCAAGTGCTTTTCCAACCCAAGGATCAGGCCACTCAGAACCAAGTCCATAAGGATTGTAAACACCAAGCCCGAAAGTTAATCCATATTCGTCCAATCCGTATGAACCGTACAAATTGATCGGTGTAAATGTTCTTGCAACTGCTGAAGTAGTTGTTGTGAGAGGTGTTGGACCAGTAAAATCAACTTTGGGCATAATGAATGTGGCTCCCACTAAAAAGTTGATTCCTTTTAAGTTACTTAAACCTGCGGCATTAAAATAAATTGCAGACGCATCGTTAGCTTGGCCTACGAAAGCGTGTCCCATACCCATAGCTTTAGCATTTTGTGTGCCGGTCAAAAACCCCCCAGCAAATAATTGATGCGAAAGAATGAGAATAGTAAATGCAATCGCTAATGACAACTTAGTAAATTTTTTCATAGACATCTCCATGATTTGTTAATGATATTGTTATTTAAGAACACATTTTTGACGTGTAATGTTAACCAAATATTATTTAAAAGTCAAGTTAATTTCAAATATTATCTAAACCCCGCACTTTGTAACTGTATTATTTTAGATGAATAATTATGTTTTCTAAAACTGATGACTTACACTAATACCAAAAAGGTTCGTTGAACTTTTATAAGTACCGGGGAATAAATTTGTAGGAGATGTAACGGTTCTGTCGGCATACTTAACATATTGATATGCAAAATCTAAATTAAGTGCATCGGTAAGTTTATAACCGACACCAAATGCAAATGTATTCCTGTCGGCATCTGGCAACATCGGTTCGACCGATTTATCAGGTTGAGGAGTTTTATGGTAAACATACCCGGCACGAAAAGAAAATTTTTCGTAACGATATTCACCGCCGATTCGAAATAAAAATACATTTTCCCAATCTTTTATCCTCTTAATTGAAGCAAGATTTTTAACATTTAAATCTAAAGTGTGATAACTTTCCCACCCAATATACTGTAAACCTGCTTCAACAGTTAGCTCAGGTATACCAACATAGGCGATAGCAGCCGAGAGACTGGATGGGAATGTAATGGTTGTTTCACCATCATATTCTGCAGGTAAATCTGTTATTTTTGTTTTACCTTTTAAGACGATTTTGGTTGTGTGCCTATACGACAATCCAACCGAGATATCGTCGGATGGTTTAAGTAAATACCCAAAATTAATATTAGCGCCCCTACCAGATGCTTCAAGCAATGCGGTTTTATCAAAAGTTGTAGGTAAAGGTGAGCTGCTCTGCCGAGAGGATGTGTAAGGAAACGAAAATTTCGCTTCTGCAGAAACGTAACTCACACCAATAGCAATCGCCAATTGTTCATTCACTTTATATGAAATGGTTGGATTAATGAAAACTGTTTGCAAGTCGGTTTTTACAGCCCAATACTTTCCTTCCCAATCTTTATCCCACTCTGTTCCAAACCCAAATGGATTATAAACACCCAGTCCCAAAACAAAGCCGTTTTCCATTCCGTAGGTTCCATAAAAATTGCTCGGATAAAATATCTGGCTTTTCATTTTAGTTTTTGTGGAATATGGGGCAGGACTTGTAAAATTAGTTGAAGGGAATATTAATGTCGTTCCTACCATCACTTTCATCCCTTTTTGGAATCCCAATCCCGCAGGATTGAAAAATATTGCAGAGGGGTCGTTAGCTTGTGCATTAAATGCACTACCCATCCCCATGGCTTTGGCTCCCTGCTGGTTAATTTGAAATCCTTCGGCAAGAACTTGTGATTCAAACACCAACATTATTAATAATATGAATAATAATTTGTTCATTTTGTACACCTTCATTTTTTTTTTGATATTATTCCAGAATCAATAATATCTCCCCCTTTTCAACAGGAGTTTTTTCTTTAACTTTTATCTCTTTCACAACACCTGCAACAGTTGCTCTAATTTCATTCTCCATCTTCATTGCTTCTAAAATAATCAAACCGGTTCCGGGATTTATCTGCTGACCTACCCCCACCTCTATTTTCAATACCAAGCCTGGCATCGGTGCAGCAATGTTGATTAACTTATGAGTCGCTTCGTTTTGATGAATAAACTGTTTTAACAATTGGTCTTTTTCGTCTTCTACCCTAATTTCAAAGATATTATTTAAACACTCCGCTTCGTATTGATTTGATCCGTTTCGTGCTAAGCTAAATTCAAAAACACGATTATTTAGTATGATTGAATATTGATTTAAACCTACCCGATTCAAATCAATTGCGTATTCAGTTCCATTTACTAAAACATTTTGATTTGATTTTAAATCGATGTCGAATTCCTGTTTATTTACAGTAACTTTAAACTCTGCCATCTTATCCTCTCAAATTTTCGTAACGTTTCATTTTCCAATTACTGGTTGAACCTTTTCTCTCTGTATCTGTTATTTGTTGATATTCAACCTTATCGAACTTCTGGATAACGGCTGCTGCTACTGCTAATGCTTCAAGAATTTGTTTATTTTCATTGCGCAACACTTCTGGAGTAAAATATTCTTTAATAAAATGTGTATCGAAATTACCTTCAATAAATTTTGGATGATTAATAATCCAACTGCAAGCTTGAATATTAGTTTTAACTCCAGCTAAATTATATTCATTTAGTGCTCGAGTCATTTTATTGATTGCTTCGTTACGGGTGTCGGCCCAAGTAATTAGCTTCGAGATCATTGGGTCGTAATAAACCGAGATTTCATTTCCTTCATCTACTCCCCTA
>CAMTVZ010000083.1:0-4482 GCA_947085285.1 uncultured Ignavibacteriota bacterium | reverse complement strand
TATGTATGCGTAACCATTATTTCGTATATTTATCTCTCCAACACCATGACCTGTTACAAAATTATAGCCGGGTGCTGTTCCATCTGGACTAAATATTACATTACTGCCTTGTCCTGTAACTATTATTCCAGTACCTAAATTATTTTCTATTCTTGAATTCGATAAATAAACTCTTGCAAATGATACTATAAGACCAGGTCCTATAACATAATTTCCATTATTGATAATACTCGTGTGTTTTATATCTGCTAAAGCGTTTGATATTGAAATACCTTTTTCTCTATTGTTAGAAATTGTGCTTGATCGAATTGTTATAACTTTTGAATTGTTTGATAAACCAGATATACTAATGCCACCAATGCCGCAGCTATCTATAATACAATTATCGACTAAAGTTGTTGGGGCTGTATTAAAAAATCTTAAACCTGTATTAGCATATTTAATTGTGCAGTAAGAAAGGGTATCGGGACCGCTGCCATTAAAAAATATTCCGGCGAAATCGCCGCCCCAGTAGCCTGGTGATGGTTGGGCAGATGTGAATGTGATGCGTTGAGTTGGTGTACCTTTGGCTATGAGTTTGCCGTTGATGGTGAGAGTTTTTCCATTTTCAACAACCACACGAGTGCCTGGATTGATTGTAAGCGTTACACCGTTTTGGACTGTTACATCGTCCAATACATTTACATTAATCATTAATGTTTTATTAGAAGAGATTGTGCCGCTTGCAACGTGAGTAAAATAAGCATCCGCCAATTCCGACTTAACTGATTCTTTGCCTTGATTGTCCACCGCAGTGATTCGGTAGCGATGATATAGGTCAATATTTTGAGGTAGACCTGTTATTGATCCGTAGTTGTTATCGGTATAAGTAGTCGTTGTAATCGGTGTTGAATTTATTTTTGTATAAGATGGCTCTCCACTTCCAGTGTACACAACACCGCGATAGATGTTATAACCGATGAGATCTGGTTCTTGATTGGCAGACCACGACAACGTGGACGAACTACTAGTTACGGAAGTTGTGAGTAGATCCTGCGGCTTGGAGGGAGAAGCGCTCAGAGGATTTCCAATAAAGTACTGAATATAGAAAACAGAACCAGATGATGGTAATATTTCGAAGCCAAAGTTTGATAACGTTCCGTTTTGTAAGCAGGCTGAAGGATTACTCCACGGAGAGAAAACCGTATTATACCCCAAGTTAAAACCGTCGTTGCCATCACCTTTATAGAATGAGCCATATACTGTTTGACCCGAGCGTTCATCAATCTTGGCGATCACATCGTAACATCCTGACCGACCAGTCCTCGGATCCGTAAGGGACCACATATCCTTTTTGTTTTTGCCTAGATTTCTGTTGCTCAACTCTCGCTTGAAAACTGGCACATTTACGTTTGTTTCTGGAAAAATTGTCCAGTAGGGAATAGACCAATTAAAACGACCTGCCGCATCTTCGACTTTCAAATTTCCCTCATAACACCAGTCACCTGTTGTGTATTGACGGATAACATACAAACCCTTTGCTCCTGTAATATCTGGATTATCATACTGACTCAACCGCTGATGGTTCTCCAGAAGAAAATACTCTCCACCGCCGAGCGCCAACCGATGCACATCTCCGTACGTTCCAAAATCTCTCAATGAGTCAATTCGCGATGTGGTTATATCACGGTAGGTGATCCAACCTAATCGTGCTCTCTCAAATGAATTCATGAAACTTCCATTGTTCGGCCGTCTTGCTCCCATTAAACTCCACATCCCACGGGCGTATTGATGAGGAAGTCCCCAGAGGTGTCCAATCTCGTGCACGAGATGTTCGAACCTCGGATACTGAATCATCACGGTTGTATTTACGCCTTGAGATGATACAATTCTTCTTGCGCCATTGTCTACATAAACGTCGCTTGGTATGGACAATGAATACCAGCCCTCAGCTAGGAAACTACTGCAAAACGGCCATCGCCTATCTGGGGGGCAAAGATACCATTCCCTAAATCCAACGATTACTAAATCAAGCTTCCCATCCTGACCAACGGGTTGATTTAAAGTCCCATTATTTATCCTTCGATCAAAATCTGCAAAGTCCACAGTTTGATCAAGAATCTGAATGGCGTCTCTTGCAGAATAACTTGATTCAAACCCTCGATGGTTTCTAACATACCATGCTAACGATTCAGGTGCTTGGACATAATATGCTTTCCCAATCATCCTGAACTGTCCGTAGCTCATGTCCTTGAAGAACGTCGAGACATTCGCATAGATGCCGGAGTTTTGCGTTTCGGTAGAATCAACAATATTGTTCAAGAAATTCGGACCAACACCAACAGGCCACGTTGGATTGTTTCTATCAAGCGTATCATCCTTAAAGTCGATAAAAATAAACAGCGCTTTCACGTTTCCGAAAGAAGCAAGATTGATCGCTTGAGCCTGCTGTGAACTCTGAAATCCACAGGAGCCTTGCTCCTCTGCAATCACGCGTGCTTCCAGTGTGATAAAGATGGAAACGATCAAAGCAATCATTAATAGTTGTTTGTGTTTCATGGTATCCTCCATAAGGTTATTTGACATAAGTGAATTTTCTTGTTTGTAATTGATTGTAAAAGTTCAATTTGTAATAGTACACACCTGAAGGAATGTTGTCAGGTGTAAAAAAGACTTGATGTTCACCAGCAAGTTGATAGCTGTTTACAAGTGTTGAGATTTCACGACCAAGAAGATCGTACACTTTTAACACAACAAAACCGGCTGTCGGCAGATAATAACGTATCGTTGTACCAGCATTAAACGGGTTGGGGTAGTTTTGATATAGGTTGAATTCCTGAGGTATTAATTGATTTTGTTCTGAAACTCCTACAATGACACCATACTGCACGTAGTTTATTATCGCGCCAGAGAGGTAATATGAATCCGATGGCTCAATATCTATCGCCACCACACCGAAACCAGCAGCAAGATACTCATTACCAAGCCAGAAGGGACCACAACATGGATTTATCATCTCGAATCGAAAAACTTTTATCGTTGTGTAAACACCGAAGAGATACGAATAGAAAATATCTGATACAGAAATGATATACGTTCTAAGAGTATCTCCATTAATAATATCATAACCCGCAATCCAGGATTCTCCACTATCAGCAGTAAGCTTATATCGAGGATATTCAGATTGGAAATCCATGTTGTATACATTTGCTGATGAATCGATTCTAAACCGACCACCCCGACGATAATAAATAAATGTATCCCTCGAAAGTGAATCAACTGTAATAGAATCAATATGTATAGTCCCTACTAATTGACCCGTGTACAGCGAGCGGTATTGCCACACATCTCCGACATGATGAGGAAAAAAATCTAAGGGATTTGTTTGCGCTAGAATGGAGTTCGGAAGCACAAGCAAGAGTAGGGAAAATAATGCTGTAAATATCAGCACTTCGAAAAAGAAAGTTGACTTTAACATGTGAATCTCCTTTCGTAATTTTTTAATAATTGTTTGTAGTGAGTTATTTAATTAAGATCATATGTCGCCGCATTAAAAAGTTACCTATGCGAAGTACATATATGTATACACCACTTGCCAAATTGCTTGCATCAAAAGCTACCTGATATCTTCCAGCAATTTGCATCTGCTCCACAAGACGGGCAACTTCTCGTCCAAGGGCGTCATGGACTGTAAGACGCACGTAGGTGCGTTTTGGAAGATCGTATTGAATTGTCGTTGATGAGTTGAATGGGTTCGGATAGTTCTGATGCAGGACAAACCGTTCAGGTATCGTTGTCGGCATGTCATCAACACCCACTATCGTACCGTACTGCACGCCATTGATAATGGCGCCATACAACTGGTAAAATGCACCAGCAAAGTAATAGCGCTCATGGAAAATCCCAATGCCGCGCACGAGCGTTGCGCCGTACGATAAAAGAGTATCTCCCGTTTCGATCACACCGCCAAAAGAAAAATCCATCGTCTCCCGTACTTGACCGAAAATACCGCGAAGAAATATTCCATCGAAGCGCACGAGGGGTGTTGGCGTTAGCATACCGTAGAAATTGTAGCACATTGGCCATATAGAACTGTCTGGTTCTGCCAATCTGTAGAAGCTACATATTCCCCCGCCAGGTGCTCCACCATAAATTTCCACACGCATAAGCGAATCCACCCGCAAGATGCCACCACCAGATGTAAGCAACGAATGCATCAGGAGGAAATAGTGTTGACCGTCAATAATCGTATCTCCGATGACTCGCTGAATCGCTAAGGTCTGATTCTCGTCCCGGTATTGCCAGAGATCGCCGATATGCAGCGGGAAGAACTCCCGTCGTGTTGTATCAATCTGCGCGGCTGAAGTGTGCAGGAAAACTGCCGTCAGAGCAATTATTACAAGAATGTTCTTTGTATTCATTTTTCAATTTTCCTTTTTCATCATTTAATTAAGATCATATGTCGCCGCATTAAAAAGTTACCTGTGCGAAGTACATATATGT
>CAMTVZ010000082.1:0-5640 GCA_947085285.1 uncultured Ignavibacteriota bacterium | reverse complement strand
TATGCTGTCAATCCGGAATTTGGTACTCTTGATGATTTTAAAAAACTTCTGAGAACCGTTCATGATAACAACATGAAGTTGATTATTGATTTGGTAGCTAATCATACTTCGTGGGATAGTAAACTTATAAAAGAACATCCTGATTGGTTTACGAAAGATAATAATGGGAATATCATAGCGCCAAATAGCGATTGGAGCGATGTAGCCGACCTTGATTATTCAAAACCTGAACTGCGTAAGTATATGATTGAAATGATGAAGTGGTGGGTTCGAGATGTTGGAATCGACGGTTTTCGCTGTGATGTATCGGAACTCGTTCCCACCGATTTTTGGGAAGCAGCCCGCGATGAATTAAACAAGATTAAACCGGTTATGATGCTTTCTGAAGGATCTATACCCGAACATCACATGAAGGCATTCGATTTAACATACTCGTGGAATGTGTACGACGCATTAGAACCAATTTTAAAAGGTAAGAGGTCGGTCGAATTATTGGATCAGATTTTTCAGCACGAACATTACCAATTCCCTACCGGCTCGTTGAGAATGAGGTTCAACACTAACCACGATAAAAATGCCTGGGATGCACCAGCAGTCGAAAAGTTTGGAATTGATGGTCTGAAATTATCAACAGTCCTAATCAATACAATCCCCGGCATCCCGATGATTTACACAGGCGAAGAAGTAGCAAACAATAGACGGTTGGATTTGTTCGATAAAATTGAGATTGATTGGAATCGCCCAAACGAAATCGGTGAACTGTATAAAAAACTTTTCAACCTACGACATACAAATCGAGCATTAACTTTAGGGAGTTTTGTTCGTGTCTCGAATACCGACAAACAATCGGTTTATTCATTTTTCAGAATCTACGAAAATGAGATGGTTCTTGTTATACTTAATTTTTCTAATTCACGTGCGGATGTAGAATTAACTATCCCTGAAATTGCATTCAAACCAGAAGAAAAATTTAGAATGCAAGAATTATTTACAAATGAACAAATAGAGATCAGTAAAATAGGATATAGGGTATATTTACAGCCGTTTGATTACAAGGTTTTTGTGAAGGAATAAGTGAATTTCACCCAAATCGAATTTTTTTTCGGTTCACCAAAAACAAACTTTTTAATGGGGGAAAGTATTGACTTTCAAATATAATTAACTTATAATAAACTGAAGTTGAGCGGAAGGTTATCTGTCATTCACAGTCTTATACGGATAGCTCAAAGTAAGAATATGTTTTGATATTGGTTTATTACCTCGAAATTAGTTTTTGCTACATAAATAAATAATAAATTCTTAAATATTTTCGAAAGGGACAACCATGTTCAAATTATTTGTATTCTGTTTATACTTTTTTCTGTTGTTGAATATTGGAATGGCGCAGAAAGATGAATCATCTCGAATCATTCCACTTAATGAAACTTTTACACAGTTAAATAGTGTAACAAATCCAGATCGAACACCTCTAACAATTACACCACGCAAGTCGCCCCAAAAACCTACATCGTATTCTCTAAAACCCGGAGACTCCCATAACGCCATTGAAGTAAAGTTTCTGGATAATCTCAATATCGAAATAGGTACTAAGGGTTACCCTGTAGATCGAATGGCAAAATCTCTAAAATTCTACCAAATAATTTCTCTTTTTGAAAACATTTCTCAAGCTGGAGGAAGATGGAAACGTATGGCTGGCGCACCTGAGGAAAAAATAGATTCACTACGCGCAGTTGCGGAGATGAAATTAGGCCGGGCAATAGCGAACTTAAATAACTATTTCATACTCACTGTGCCAAAAGGAGTAAGTATAAAGGAATGGATTGACCAACTGAACGCACTCCCTGAGGTGGAGATAGCACTTCCATTACCTCTTCCCCCGCCACCTCCTCTCCCTCCTAATTTCCAAGAGCTTCAAGGTTATTTGAATCCAGCAACTGATGGTATCGACGCTTCTTACGCTTGGACATTGCCTGGGGGAACCGGTACAAACACGACGATATGCGACCTCGAATACGCCTGGAATTTGAATCATCAAGATTTGCCGGCTAATATCGTAACATGGATACCGCCTGGATATACAGCTTCTAATCCATTTGATAACAATAATCATGGAACTGCAGTACTTGGACAACTCGTAAGTCTCAATAACGGTTGGGGAACTACTGGTGCAGTTTATGGGGCGACAGCGACAGTAGCACCAACATACTTGAATAACGAGTGGAGTTTGGGCACAGCGATGACTTATGCTATATCTAATATGGTCCCGGGGGATGTTATTCTAATTGAGCAACAAATGGCTGGACCAAGATATACAGGCAATCCTCCAGGTACGCAGTTTGGCCTTATTCCGGTTGAATGGTGGCAATCATGGTATAACGTCATCCTTACTGCAGTTGGTAATGGTATTCATGTGGTTGCGGCAGCGGGCAATGGGCAACAAAATTTGGATGACCCAATTTATAGTACAGGTAATTATGGTCATTGGCCCTTCTTACCTCAAAACAATTCTGGAGCAATTATTGTAGGCGCAGGTTCTGCACCAACTGCATTTGGTGGTAGTGATGTGCCCCGCTCGCGGCTTTGGTTTTCTAACTATGGTTCACGTGTTGACCTTCAAGGCTGGGGCAATCGCGTAACGACAACCGGTTATGGTGGGCTTTATAACGCTGAAGGAATTAATCTCCTGTATACCGCTACTTTTGGAGGCACATCAAGCGCGTCTCCAATTGTTGCTGCTGCAGTTGCGCTTGTTGAAAGCCACTTTGAATATCTCTATCCGAGTCAGACAATATCACCGCTAACTATGCGCAACATTCTAAAAAATACTGGCTCACCGCAGCAATCGGGGACGTATCCAGCTACCCAGAATATCGGTCCGCTTCCAAACGTCCAAAGCGCTCTACAGTTTGCACTAGCGTTTTCTGTTTCACCGACAAACATTTCTTATGGCAATGTTTTTGAAGGTTCCAGTAAACAAGACAGCGTTATTGTTACAAACACCGGCACAGCAACACTCACAATTTCATCTGTTACATCGAATAACGCTGAGTTTACCGTTACACCTACAAGTGGTTCACTTGCACCATCTGCAAGCCGGAAGTTTTATATTACTTTCAGTCCCACATCAACAGGAGAAAAGAGAGGTGATATCATTTTCACACACAATGCAGTAGGTTCACCAGACACAGTATCTGTGAACGGAATGGGTGTTGCCATACCAAACTCGATTTCTGGAGTAAATTTTGACGATTTAAATGGAAATGGAATAAAAGATAGTGGCGAACCCGGATTACAGGGATGGAAAATATATTTGACAGGCTCGAAGGTCGACTCAATGCTCACTGGTACTAATGGAATTTATAAATTCGATAACTTATTGGTAGGAAATTATGTAGTCAGCAGCGAATCGCGTGCAGGCTGGCGGATAACAAAACCTACCCCCTCGAATAGTTACACAATAAATATAACACAATCAGGCACGACTGAAATAGATAAAGACTTTGGGAATTTCAAATTAGCTGTAATCAGTGGAAAAGTATTTACCGACTTAAATCACAACGGATCGTTAGATGCCGGTGAACCGGGTTTAGCCGGTATGCGTGTTGATTTAAGAGGAAATAATCCGCTCAACAACCAATCGATTACGACAAATGAGACTGGTTTGTATTCATTTGATTCTTTTATTGATGTATATGTTGCATCAACCGGAATTCCACCTAAACAATATTTCACTGTACCATCGGCAAAAGAATACCATATAAATGTAAACACAAGCGGTATGGAATTTACAAATCGACATTTTGGTTTGAGTTGGCTGACTGATTCGATTATGTATCGAAGTTTTCTACCAGAATCACTCGTACAATTAGATGCCCTCGGAAAAATACCCAAAGCTGTTAAGCGAAAACCTATAGGTGGTTATTGGGAATTTAAATTAGCACACGATAAACCACAACCTATCCGCGAGATGCACATCGATTTTGCAGTCGATGTAATTCTATCAAAAATGCGAGTTGAACCTTCTCCTTTCGTTACAATTTACGGTGAAAAGAAAAAGGTTTCGTTCGTAAACGGCAGCTGGCACGCAGGCGATACAATTACAATAAAGGGTTATAGCAGTAAGGGTAAGCCACAACTAATAAAGAAAATCTGGTACGGTCCGCGTTCAGTAACCCCGGCAACAAATCTAAAACCAACTTTTGAATATCTTGAACTCCCAATGCCGACTTATGCAAACTTCATATCCGAAATTTTTGCTGCTGGCGGCTTTGCAGCTGACGGAGGTTTATTAATTGGAACTAAAGGCGATCCTAAAAAATTCGGCTGGGTTCTAATTTCAAAAGATAAAGATGTTCAAAAATCACTTCGTGCAGGTGCTCTAGTACATAGCGGTTCACAAAAATTCTTCTCAAAATTTTATGATGGAAAAATATTTGTAGGACAACAATCATCGTTGCCACCAACTAAGCAAAACAATAGATTATTCGCCGAGCTGGTGGCTTTAAAATTAGCTATTGTAGCTAGTTCTTTAGAACGTACTAATCCTGGATTTGGTGAATTGATATACGAAAACCAAGGAAATCCACTCAACGGATTAATGGTAAAGCAAATATTCAACTTAGCAAGTGCTGCTATGACTTCGAGAGTCGGCGATTCAACTAATTTTTATAACGTAATTCGTCAGATAAATCTTGCATTCAACGGGAAGTTTGATACTTCTAAGTTTGCAACGAGAACTGAACTAACAAATGTTCGTTATTTAGCAGATGTTCCATATCTGCGTTCAAATCCTGAAGTCCCCATAGAAAAAATTTCACCTGTTGAAAATTACTATGCCGAAACTCCAAGTGTTTTCGAATTAGCACAAAATTACCCGAACCCATTCAATCCTTCTACTACAATTCAGTTTATTCTTCCTGAAGATGCTTTTATAACTTTAAAAGTCTATAACATACTCGGACAAGAGGTTGCAACGTTGATTAACCACGAGTATTACACAGAAGGTATGAACGAGGTTGAATTTGATGCGGGCAGTCTGGCATCAGGAATTTATTTTTATCACATAAAAGCTGAAGGGACTGGCGAGACACCTAATTTATATTCACAGGTTAAGAAGATGATTTTGGTGAAATAATGACATTTGTCCACGTGTAAGTTACCTTCAAACCACAAACCCCGCCCCTGTTTGGGTCGGGGTTTGTTTTTCTTACTCGACCTCGGGAGTTGGTCGTGCAAATGTATTTTTTAAGGAGTTATTATGAAACAATCTGTTTCTAATACCACTAATATGATGCCATTAAATTCCGAAAGATTCAATTAAGAAAAATGATAACTCAATCACTTATTTTGACTCTTTTTTAAACTTTATCATTCTTAATATAATTTATTCAAACACCTCTTGAGTAATTTTTTTTAGAAAATTGTAGAATTTTCAGTTTTGTTTTGAAATCAATTTTTATTAAAATTCAAATAGTAATATTAAAATAATTTAAAGGTCTTATTATGAATCGAAGCTTTACGATTTTACTACTTATACTTGCATTTGCGATATCGGTCTTTGCACAACAAACAGGAACACTTACACCTGCCGATAATTTAGTCGTCGATGGAATTCCTCCAATACCCCTCTCGATAGTCGAG
>CAMTVZ010000081.1:0-4971 GCA_947085285.1 uncultured Ignavibacteriota bacterium | reverse complement strand
GGACCTCGGAAAAGAAAATCGTTTAATGGTTCATCGGGTAAACCGCCGGCTTTAGCAGCCCAGTTAGTCCCTTCGGGGGGCGAAAATTCTACAGCAGTGTTTATCAAAGTTCCTGGTGCTAATGGATTACCGTGTTGATCAGAAATATTTACGGAAAATGATTGAGACCCACCTCTGGGAATACTGAACGAATTGGGATTAACAGTTATCGTTGGTATTCCAGAAAAAAGAATTATAATACTATCTTTAACAATAGCACTATTTTCTCCTATCGTTTGAGCATAAATCCACGCATAGCCAGGTCCAAAGCCTGGAACGTTGTAATTTGGTAAAGGATTACCACTAAAAAGAGTTGCCGTTGCCTGCCCTTTTATGTCTGTATAACGGGCAGCAGTTATAATTCCACCTGTTGTATTAAAATAAACTGCCGTTCCTTGATGAACAGGGTTGCTATATTTATCTCCAACCTGCACAATGATTTCGTTCGTTCTTCCAATCCAATTGTAAGCGGCAAAGTTATATTGTTTAGGACCGATTGAAAAATGGTTTTGGTTGGGCAAACCTGCATTTACGACTACCCGAGTTGGGGTTGAACGCACCCAAACACCATCGCTCTCTCTTCTGAGCGAGGCAACTATTTGAAGAACACCCGATATTGTTCCGCTGTTAACAGTTGTCGCAACGCGCCCAGCTGAGTTTGTTAATGACCAGGCCGGCGAAACATAGGCACCTCCCAGAACCGGAGGTCCTGAAATAGCGAAGGTTACCGTATCGCGTTGCGAAATGCTGATAGGAAATCCAAGAGAATCTCTAACTTCATATATTATAATAGCAGTTTCGTTGCCACCTACTCCATAAACTTTTATATCAATAGTTTGAGGACCCATAAATGCAATTGTTTGAGGCATACCAGAGCCGGGTGGAGTTCCACCACCACCAATTGTTGTAGTCGTATCCATAGATATTGTAACCGGAGAAATTTCATATTTTGGGCCAACTTCTACTTCCATTGTAATGGGTAGAACTTCTTTATATCCTTCTTTTTTAAAATTTATCGTTACATTTACTTTGGTTGCTGGCTCAAGTGTAAATTGAAAGTTATACCATCCCTCATTGTTGGTTGAGTCGACCATCGGCTCCAAACCGACGGCTGTCAATTTTACCTCAACACCCTGCACTGGTATCGTCATATTTTGTTTTTGCTCTACCACTCTGCCTGATATTTTAACAAGGGTTTCCTCATCAACTGCTACTTTGTCCTTACAGCTATATAATGTGAATATAAACAAAGCGACAAGTATATACATCAATATTTTAATTTTCATAGCTTATTCCTAATCTATTCATTAAAAAAAAAATCGTTATTTACTTTTGTATCTATCAATATCCTTCTCAAATTTTTGCCGCTGCGTTTCGATCGGATTTTCTTTTATTTTCCGTGCCATTCTTTCTTGTAAAGTTGGAACGAGTTCGATTTTTAAAAGTATAGTAAGTTCTCTTTTCGAAGTTAATATTTTATCGTAGCCGAAAATGTATCGTAACCCAAAAACCCACCAGGGTAAATCTTTAAGTACTGGAATCCCAGAGCGTAATTTTGATTCAAAGTTTGAATATAAACCTCCTATTACAGCTTCTTCGCCATCAATCATTAATAAAACGGTTTTAGCTTTTGTTCGACTGATGGTAGGAGCTTCGCCTAAAGCAGTAATAACACTACGTTCGACGTCGAGATCCAAATAAACAAATTCATTTTCACCTTCTTTAATTACATAAGGAGTAACTTCGATAATTGTACCCGTAGGTATTTGTTCAATAACTGTGTTTCCAGCAAAATCTTTTTTCTTAACAGAAATATCTTCCCCCACCTGTATTTTTCCTTTTTCGCTGGATCGCACAACTACTTGTGGGCTGGATATTACTTCGCCTATATCCTTTTCTGAAAAGAGCCTGACTATTGCATCTAAATTTCCAAAAGATAAATCGACCCCCTCTAACGCGAAATTAAACAGAAGAGTATCGCTCACTTTTCTGGCAGTTTGCTGTTCAACAGCAAGAGATTTGAACTGATCGTCGGGTTTGCTTCTAAAAAATTTCCAATCGATACCTGATTCATATATTTTATTTAAATCGACACTAAAGAAGACGGCAGAAATCTTAACTTCGCGACTTTTCATATTTACCGGTTCTTTTTCGAATGCTAACCCACCTGTTGCTTTTTCGGTTACAGCTTCGCCTTTTGCACCTGTTATTTCAAAATAATCCTGATGTTCTAAATACCATAAATTGTTGATTTTAAGTATCAATTCGAGTGCATCTTGCCAGTGCATCGCTCTTATATCGATACCTATAGGTGTGGTTCGTTTTGCTGGATCAAGAATTATTTTCCCGATGTATTTTTTACTCGCAACACTCAAGATAGTGATCGCTTGATCGAAGGGGGTGGTCTGGGCAATGGAAACTATCTCGTCCTTGGATACAAATTCTCTAAGAATTCGTTTTTCAGTTTGGGAAAATAGAGCCTCATCGGAAAGGAGACTAAAAATTATTAGTATCGCCGATAAAGTTAATAAATATTTTTTCAATGTTTTCATTTTGTCCTCACTTCTGTTTTTGTCCATAGCGGATATTCAATTCAAATTTTTCTATTATACCACCCTTGTTCAAAGTACACTCGATACGTCCAAGAACCGGGTCAACCTTAGTTACATAGCCTAAATAAACTTCATCCCCTTCTGTCAAAGCACGCATCTTATTACTCTGGTCGATTACAAAAGCTTTGCCAGGTAATACTGCTTTTAAATCGGAGCGTTCAATTTCGACCAAGTCATCAAGATTTGGGGGTAAATCTCGAAGTATTAATGGTGCAAACGGGTCGGTAGTTAGTGTGGTTGGAGTTAGTGGCTGGTCGCCAGCCGACGAGTAGAGTTCAGGGATCGACGAGAAGTATGCATTTAAAATCATTTCGTAAGTAACCAACAGCTCGGGTTCTTTAGTTTCCTTATTTGTAGTTTCTAACCCACGTAATGCTAATGAACTGATTTTATACAAGAGACGGTTATTTTCGAGATACCAGATGAAGCGGAAAAGATTTTCGAAAGGTGCCTCACCTTTTATATTGTATGTATTAAATCCATAATTTTGTGCAGCAGTTGAACCTACGTAGAGCATATCTAATTTTATTTCGCCACTTTTGCCTATCAATTGATTAATATAATTGTATGTTTCGCCGCTGACGTTTACCGGTGGAATATCTTTGTTTCTCGATTCCCATCTTTCTTTTGTAATTACTAATTGCTCGCTTAAAGTATTAAATTGATTGACTAAGTCGGGTGTATTTTGCAGTTCTGCATCTATCGTTGCAATTTGTTTTTGGATGTTTCCAATTTTTTTGGGTAAATGGGCACTTCGGAAATAAAAACCAATCGCCAAAATAATTCCCAGAAGAACTCCTAAAACAATTGTATTTCGTAATATATAAGACACTTCATCCTCCTACTTTTAGAGTGGTTTTTCTTCCGACTGTTGGGGTGGTCCAGTCTGTTGTTGATTAATCGGTGGTCCGTCTTGCCGAATTTCGATACCTTTTGGAACGCTTAACTCATACCTGTAAACCGTTTTTTCGCGTATTTCTTCTTGAAGCACCTTATTTAAAATTGTGTTTGATTTAAATTGTGCTATTTTGGGAATTCTGGAACGGTAAATTGCAAAACCACTAATAACTAAATCTTTTTCCTGGGTACTTTGCAGATTGGTAAGCCAGAGAGAGTTAATGTTTTCGACTGAATGCGATAGTTTCTCAATTAACTGCGACCATTGGTTGTAGCCTGGAACGATTGAATCATAAACTGAAAGTGCAAGACGATACCGTTCGAGTTGGTTATTGAGACTACTAATTTTATCTTGTAGTCTTTTATTTTCCTCTAATTGTGCCTGTTTTTGTAGAAGAATTTCCTTTCGAGAAGCCAGTTCGGAATTAAGCATCGATATTTGATAAGTGAAATAAAAAGTACTGAAAAATATAAGGCTCAGAAGGAGGTAACCGTGCCAACCTAATTTAAAAGCACGCTGCCCTTCACGAATAAACTCAGGAAGTAGATTGATTGGATAGAAGGCAGGATTATTTTCGTCTAAAATTTTCCAAGCGGTTGCTATCGCTACAGCATATTCAGGAATAAGTTCTTGAGTTTCGGGGGAGAGCAAACTTGTATCTAAATAAGGGGTTCGTAAATATTGAATATCTACCTCGGGAAGTTGCTCTTTTAAAAATTCGTCGAAGGAAATACGGCGGCTCTCGCCAGCTAACAATATCCGGTCGATTCGTGGAATTCCTAAATTGTCTTGTTCCAATAAGAGGCGGCTATAGACAGTGTTTTGGATGTTTATGGAATCGTAGCCTTCGCCTAAAACAGGGGCGAAATGGAAAAACTCAGCCCCTTTCATAAATATTAAACGTGTAAACTCGGTTCCTATGTAAACGATAGTGCTGATTTCATCGGGTGCAAAGCCGTAGTTGGCGCGTGCTAAATTCAAGAGTGCAATATCTGATGTTTCAATCAGTGGAATTTTTGGAGTGCGGTTGTTGAGAAAGGGTTTAATATCTTCAATCGTACGGAACAAACTAACGCCGTCTTCGCGAACAGCGCAAACCAAGTTTCTATCGGATGAATAGAAAACATCAACAGAATCTTGTGCTGGTTGAACAGAACGAACTTTTTTTAACTCATCAATGATTCTCTCTTTAAGCTTTGTTCCTTTCAACCCGAAATCGCTCTCTATCGTATGATAGTAAACACTCGGTTCAGAAATCGCATATCCGAGTAAATATGAAGATGGTTTATATTCAGACAGGAGTCCGATTAAAACGCTATTATTGTCCTCGCCGCTATCCGATCGATCTGCCCCGGTTGGTATCGAGAATGTATCGGTTGTGGTTTCGCTGAAACCATCTGACAAATCTTTAAGTTGCCGCTC
>CAMTVZ010000080.1:0-27706 GCA_947085285.1 uncultured Ignavibacteriota bacterium | reverse complement strand
TCCCAGCTCGGTGGCTATGTAAGCGATGGAATCTTTAAAAGCAAAATCATAAGCTTTTATTCCTTTTAAGATATTTATCCAACTATTACCGCCATCATCGCTGTAACTAACACCGTTCGTTTCGTTAGTGCCTGTCAACCAGTTAGTTGTCCAGATTCTTAACTTGTTTTGGTAGCGTTGTGCTTTTATAGTAATAACCCAATTTCCAAGAATCGGGGAATCTTGATTCTGGGCTGTGAATCTCCTCCAACTGATACCACCGTCAGTCGATTTGTTAATTCCGCCGGCAGTTCCACACCAGATTGTATCGTTATCAATTGCTAAAACTGAAAAAGCAAGGAAGTTATTATTTTTACGCGGGTCGTAATAAAAATTCAGAGTATCAGTTGGCTTAATGCTGTTCATGTTGTCGGGTGGTAGAACAACTCGATTCCAATTGATTCCATTATTAGTAGTATATCTGAGTCCGCTCGCCCAACTTGCAATCCACACTTTGCCGGGGGCGAGGGAAATATCGTAAGTTACATTTTGTTCGGGAACAATAACAGGGAGAATTCGGATAGTGTTAAATCCATACTGTATCGTTGAATCGCTTCTTGAATCTAAAGTTTGATTTACGTAATTCCAGCTCAAGCCGCCGTTGGTCGAAAATGTATAGCCGCCACCGGTAGCAATTTTCTCGTTATCTTTTTTCTTTGTGTATCCTGTCGAAGTCCAGATAGTATCACCCTCAACATCAAGAGCGTAAATGCCTGGGTGGGGGAATTCTAAAAATTTGTTGTATGCAAACCAAATGTTACCGAGGTTCGTAGATTTAGCTAATCCGCTACTGGTTCCGATCCAAAAAATTGAATCCGCTACAGCAATCTGTGATACGCTATTGCTGGGGGGTTGGGTTTGTTCGGTCGAGTTATTTTCGAGTTGAAAATATTTCGGATAAATCGTTTGGGAGTTGAGCGAAGAAATATAAAATATCAAAATATGTAAAACTAAAATTATATTTTTCAAGGTCCAGTTACTGTTAATGTGTGAAGAATTTTGTTGCTTAATAATTCGGTATAATCTTTGGCTTCAAACTCAAAGCGGTATGGTTTAGGTGTCATATTAAAAGGGAGCTTTACTAAAATCGAAAAAACTCCATCGTTTGCAACCGAATCACCATTCGTTAAAATGTTGCCGTTATCTAACAGGAAGAATTTTCGTGTGGGATCTGACGCATCTAAGCTTCGGAAATAAACTTCCTTGATATCATTGTAGCCGTTAGTATCAAAGGCGGCGATACTCATCAGTATAACTTTTTCGCCAGAGGTAGGAAGTGTGATAGTATCAGGAGCTTTTAAATCGAAAATAACAGGGGGCTTCCCCATTCTGCTAATTCTAAAGGATATCGAAAATATGTTACTTAGTAATTGACTCTTATCCTCGGCTTGAAGATCAACGATGAAATTACCAACTACTACGCGTGGAATTTTAAAAGCAATTACGCCGGAAAAAATTCCATCGCCGGCTATAGAATCGGCTTCGAGTCCGTTATCGTAAAGCAACCCATAACCAACTGGTTTATTATTTCCAGTGTGGTAAACTGTAAATTTCACATCTTTTAAATCATCCAAACCATCTCTATCGGATACATTTACGAAAATCCGGTTAAGTATAGTTATGGTATCGGTTAATGAAAATTGATTCCCCGATTTAATTGTATCAGAATCTATATTATAGTATGCCAACTTTGCTTGTGAGATGAAAGGGACCGACAAACTGATATCGAATGTTCCATATTTATCATTATCACAAGCAGAGAGCAATAAAACAGTTAACAATATTAGTAATAAATATCTTTGCATAATAAAGGTTGAATTAAACTACAAAATCACAGAGTAAAAGTCAATATTATGAAGGGATTAACTCGTAAAAAGGAATTGGAGTGAAAGCAATAATAAAAATAAAAATAGCCAACCAGCCGAGTATTCTTCTGTTAAAATCTAAAGGAGTATCGTCATACACTGGTGGATGGTCGAGTTTAATAAGGAAGAGAAGAATAATGGCAAAGATTAACCATCCGACTGTTCCTGCATGGAAGCCCATATCAGGAATAAAGCTGGTTAAACCGATAACGATTATTGCGGCGAAAAAGATGCGTGCAAATACTCCCTGATGCTTTCCGATGAGAGCATATAAAATATGCCCGCCATCGAGTTGACCGACCGGTATTAAGTTTAGTGCTGTAATGAAAAGACCAAACCAAGCTACACAAAGATACGGATAGTGGTAAATTTCGTTCATCGGTGGAAAGTTGCCGGTATCAATTGAAAAATATTGAATCGTATAAGTTAAGATCGAGTGTCCGAATGAAAGTCCTTTCGTTGGAATTGTACCATCAACTGCATACTCCGGATGTATTTGATATAGATATGTGATAGGGGGTAAATTTACTAATCCATAAATTAAAATAATGATTGTAACAACAAAGCCTGCAATAGGTCCGGCAATTCCGATATCGAAGAGGGCTTTTTTTGTTGGGATTGGAGATTTAATTTTGATTAACGCCCCCATCGTTCCAAAGGGATTGAACAAGAAAGGGGGGATTGGAATAAAGTATGGTAGCGTTGTTTCGATTTTATGATATTTTGCTGCGAAGTAATGACCGAACTCGTGTGCCGAAAGTATAGTTAAAAGGGATAGAGAGTACGGAAGCCCAAAGTAAAAATTAGCTAAATCGAAAGGATCCTTGTTCAGCCACATTACTCCGGCAAGTGTAGTTGTAAAAAAAGTAGTTAAAAATAGAATGCTATGGAGCAAGTATGTTTTGATTGAGTTGTCTAGAGTCGATGTTGCCAAGTGGTTTTCCAAATATTTTTTTTAAAAATAACAAATATTTGGATGAAATAAAAAATGCTTTGCCCCGACCTGCAGGGCAAAGCATTGAAAAAACAAGTTTGTTTGTAGTTATGGTTCAGGCGTGTCTTTCGGTATCATATAAGTTGCTGAAGCTTTAGGTGGAGGTGTGTCTTTCGGAATCATATAGGTTGCTGAAGCTTTAGGCGGAGGTGTGTCTTTCGGAATCATATAAGTTGCTGAAGCTTTACTTGTATCTCCCACAGCAAAAGAAATAGCTCCATTTATTATTAATACCAAAGCTAATGTAAGAATTACTGAGACCGTACGATTAAAATTTCGGTTGTTTTTAAGTTTGGTTAACATGTTTTTACTCCTTTTTGTATATTTTTTTGATTTACAATTAATTGTTCAGTCAAATTTTCTGGAGAAAATTTAACAATATGTAAGGAAAATCGCAATTTTTTTACCGAAAAAAAGTGTGTAAAAATGCGTTAATTTTTTTGTGATTCCCATCACATTAAAAACTTTTATAAAAAAATAATTGCGAAAATACTTGACACATACTTATTTATTCATTATATTGAACACAAGAATTTGAAAGATATATATGAAACAAGTAAAAAAAGTTCTGGTATATTGGATAGCAACAATCTTATTGATCGCTTTAGGATTTATTTTTTTCAAGGCAAGTCTTCCTGATATTCCAGTTCTAATTTCTCTCTCTATACAGAATCTATTATTTTATTTTTCGTTATTCATATTTTTAAACGAACCCACACGTAAACATAAATTTATATTTTTAAATTTTACATTATTTTTTGCTAATTCTTTTTTACAAGTACTTAATCACCTTGGTTTCTTATCTATATTTCATATGTCTGCATATAGTTCAGTGTATTTTTTCCAATACCTCTATATGTTCTTTACTTTAACATTTGCATTTGCAATTGGTTACTTGGTTTTTGATTTATTATTCCACAATTTTAAAATTTATCAAAAATATATTGTTACTGCTGCTGTAGTTTTTGGTGTTGGTATATTTTATTTTCATCCTTTTTTAGAAAATCCTCAATCATCAGAAAAACCATTTATCTATACAACTGAAAATGTACAAAAGTTTAGAATTATCAAAGATGCAAAGGAGGAGTTCATAAAACAACATAATCGTGAACCAAATGCGAACGAGATTGCAACACTTGTAACACTCCCTGCAATAAGCGATGGTGAGGTTGTCGGTCAACTTTATCCTGAAGCCAATTTAAAACAAATCGAAAAATTACTACCATATACTAAAAAAAATGGCTGGTTAATCTTGTTATATCAACCATTCTATTTTAAAATAATTTATATGGACATTTTTGTTATTTTATTTATTTTATTATATTGTGGTTACCAATATGCAAAAGATCCGCCTCAAGGCGCATATATAGATAAAATGATGTATATTTTTTTGGTAATATTCAGTTTAGATATTTTACACCAGTGGGCTGTAATAAAAAGTGTAGAATATGCAGGTTACATTGAATTGTTTGGCATAGGACAATATTTCTCAGCTGGGTTTTTTGCGATGCTCGTAATTTTATTTTATGCCCGGTTGAAATTCATCAAGTCGGTAGTAGGCGAGTTTTACGAAGTTGAAATACAAGAGAATCCTGAAAAAATTACAAGATGGATTGATGGAATTGATAAATATATTTTAAAACATTTTACAAACTCAAAAGATTTTAACAGAAGGCTGTTTGAACAAAGATGAAAACAAAATTTTATATAAACAATTAAAAATAGAGTGGAGACTATGGAGAAAGAGAAAACAACAAAAACAACCGCCAAAGGCGGAGAAGAAAAATCGAATGAGAAGATGGAATATCCAATCATCGGCAAGAGTCGGGCGGTCGAGCAACTTCTCAAACAAATTTCCCGGCTTTCCAAAACGAGACGCGATATTATTATAATTGGTGAGGCGGGTGTAGGTAAAGGGGCAATAGCTAAAAACATATATGCTCTGAGTAAACAGGAAAATGAGGAAACACCTTTTGCTTCATTGAATTTATCTGTTTTGGATGACAAAGAATTAGAATCGGTGCTATTTGGTTACGAGTCGGGGAGTAAAGGTGTTGGCAGTATATCGAGCCGGCGTGGGCTTTTCGAGATTGCAAATCGCGGAACAGTCTTAATCGAAGAAATTGAAGAGGCAAGTTTCCGTAACCAGATGAAAATTCTGTCGTTCATGAACGAAAGGATTACTAAACGCAAGGGTAGCAGTCTGGGTGAACCTGTGGATATCCGACTTATAGTAAGTATGAAAGCCCCACCAAATGAGTTATTCGAGAGACATAAATTATTAGAAGGGTTGCTCAATAAGTTTTCAGAATTTGAAAAAATTGAAGTGCCACCTTTGCGTGAACGCCCTGAAGACATACCGGTTTTAATTAAATATTATACAAGAGAAATTTGTAACGAACTTGGTATAGGCGAATTAGTTATTGATGTTAACGCAATCGAAGTTTTGGTTAATCAACCCTGGAAAGAGAATATTCGAGAATTGAAGGCAGTAATTGACAGATCGGTCTTATTTTCCAGTGGCGGTAGGTTTATGCTACCTCAAGAACTTATTGATGAGAAGACTGAAGTTGTTAAAATGCTCAACAACATCGAATCGAATCAGGAATTTGTACTGGATAATTCTTTGGATGTTATAGAAAAAGGAATTATCGAACGTGCACTTGGGAAATTCGGATTCAACCAAACGAAGGCGGCTCATTTTTTAGGTATGACAGAACAAACACTCCGCTACAAGCTTAAACGATTGGGTGTGCCGAGTGCACGGCTACGCTGATATGATTGAAAAATTAAAAAGCCCTTTCGTTGCGGAAGGGCTTTTTAGTTTATAACGACCTATCTTTCCAGATAATTTTTTTTGTAAGGAGTGCGGCAAATGGAAGAAGGGTGGAGTAAATAAAAAGATACAACTCGAAAGCAAAAAAATATTTCATATATTTTTTTATTCTTAGTTTGTGTAGAGCGTAAAATAAAAACAAACTGTCGATAGATAATTTTAATATTAGAGCAAGCATCCAGTATTGGGGAGAAATTAGAAAAAGACTAATAGTTATTAAGATATTGAAAGCAAAGGGGACACTAAAGATAACGAAACCCATTGTTACCATATCTAAGCCTCCAACCCCCCATCGCTGTTTTTGTCGGAATAAATTCTTCCATGTCGGACAAGCTAAACTAGTAACCAGCGTTCCTTCATCCAACGGAAATACCATCTTGCTTTTATTTTTCTGAACAATTGCCTGTGTAAGTGCATAATCTTCGGTAACACTAAAAGGAATAGCCTGGTAGCCGCCGGTTTGTTCATAATCCTTTCTACGAACTGCTAAATTGTTACCGACACCTGTCAAAGGAAAGCCTAAAGTTGCAGCAGCTGCACCTACTCCGAATAAATATATCCAATCCAACGACTGCATTCCTTCAAAGGTGTTTTTTGCATTCAAAATTGTAAAGCCCCCTACAACCCCTACATTATTTTGGAAATAACGAACTGTATTTTTCACCCAACTTTCAGGTAAAACACAGTCGGCATCGGTAAAGAGGATGAACTCGTTTTTCGAGGCTTCGATTCCTTGTGTAACCGCATTAACTTTGCCAATTAAGTTTCCTTCGCCCGGTGTCGAGTTTATCAACTTAAAGTGCGAGTAATGTATTATATGGTCTTTTATGATTTTTTCTGTTCCATCAGTCGATTGGTCATTTACGATGATGATTTCTAATTTTTCTGTGGGATAATTTAGTTTTGATAGAGATTCCAAACAGGGTTGAATCGAATTTTCTTCGTTACGTGCAGGCACAATTATCGTAACCGATGGTTCAAATTCGTTATTACGTTTAGTTTTAGTCGATTTAACTAACCCAACTAATAAAATTATAAATTCGATAATCAATAATGTAGTTACGATTATCAATAAATATTCAACAATCATAAAATTCTAATATCAGGAAAAATGTTTGCTTTAACGCACTATTTCTTTTATATTTTCAAAAACTTACAGCCTAATATATAAAAGGAATTATAATGAATCAACCCTTGATAATCGGAATTGCTGGCGGCACCGGTTCTGGAAAAACTACAGTAACATATAAAATTTTAGAGCGACTCGATATTTCCAAAGTTGCTGTAATTGAGCACGATGCTTATTATAAAGATATTACATCATTCAACGGTCGTCAGCCTTCAGAAATAAATTTCGACCATCCTGATGCGCTTGAAACAAGTTTATTAATAGAACATCTAAAAAAGCTCAAAAAAGGGGAAACGATACACTCTCCTATTTACGATTTTAAAACTTATACACGACTGAAAGAGACGATAGTAATACCGCCTCGTAATATAATTATAATAGAGGGAATATTAATATTTGCTGAAAAAGAACTACGCGATTTAATGGATATTAAAATTTATGTAGATACCGATGCAGATGAGCGACTATTAAGAAGGTTGCGTCGCGACTTGATTGAGCGAGGAAGGAGTATCGAATCGATAATAAGTCAATACAATTCGACTGTAAAACCGATGCATCTCGAATTTGTGGAGCCGAGTAAACGTTGGGCTGACGTGATAATACCCAAAGGGGGCGAGAATAAAGTCGCAATTGATATGGTCGCTGCTAAAATTATAGAAATGCTTCGAATAATTGATATAAATAATGGGATTATTTCTTGACTATCTACACTAAAATTGGTATATTTTTACAACTTTTTTAGAAATATACTAAAACAACGAATATGAAGAAACCGACAACTCGTCTTAATTCTATAAATGCTTCCGCTTCTCAATCTGTTTATAAAAAAACAACCCTCGATAATGGTATCCGCATCATTACAGAGACTATACCTTACGTCCATTCTGTTTCGGTTGGCTTTTGGATAAATACAGGTTCTTGCAATGAACCCAGAAAATTAAATGGCATCTCTCATTTCATCGAGCATATGGCTTTTAAGGGGACGAATAAATATTCTGCGGCACAAATCGCAAAACAGATCGAAGGTTATGGCGGTTACTTGAATGCTTTCACCGGTAAGGAAGCTACCTGTTACTACTCAAAAATTTTAGATGAACATGTTCCCAGAACTGTAGATGTTTTATCGGAATTAGTTTTCAATCCTATTTTAAAAGTAGAAGATATCGAAAAAGAAAAAATGGTTGTCTTAGAGGAGATAAAAAACATTGAAGATGATCCGGAAGAATATATACACGATTATTTTGATAAGGTGCTTTTCAAAAATCACTCTGCTGGGAATCCGGTAATTGGGACTGCAAAGAATGTAAGTGGGTTTCAGAGAGACGAGATTTTTAGCTACTTGAAAAGGCACTATAGACCTGATAATATAATAGTTGCTGCGGCTGGAAATATCGATCACAACGAGTTAGTAAGTTTAGTAGATAAAACATCTTCAGCTTTCAAATCCGAAAAACATGTTTCTACCAAAAGAAAATCTTCGAAGGTTATCAGCAAATATAACTTAGTTCAAGAAGATAAACCGATTCAACAGGCACATATTTGTTTAGGAAATATTAGCTACAGCATAAAAAGTAAGTACCGATATCCACTTGTAATTATGAACACATTGATAGGTGAAGGGATGAGTTCCCGTTTGTTTCAGAACATCAGAGAGAAATACGGTTTTTCTTATACTATCGGCTCGTTCCTTAATATGTTAAGTGATATCGGAAGTTTTGGGGTTTATTCGGGGACAGATAAAAAGAATATACAAAAGTCGATTGATCTAATTTTCAAAGAGTTCGATAACTTGAAAAAGTACCCTGTTAAAAATTCGGAACTCAAACGTGTTAAATCGCAGGTAAAAGGGACTATTATGCTCAGTCTCGAGAGTATGTCGAGCAGGATGATGCGTTTAGCCACAAGCGAAATCTATTTCAACGAATATTTTACACTCGATTCTATAATAAAACAAATTGACGGAGTTACCTCGGACGATATATTGGAAGTTGCAAATAATATATTAGATAAAGATAAATTTACCATCGTTGTTTTTTCACCACTTAATTCGAAATAGAATGCCTAACCAACCGAACATATCATCGCGCGCACAAACGATGCAAGCCTCGCCATTGCGAAAACTTGCCGCAACTGCCGAAGCACGAAAAAAGCAGGGTATCAAAGTTCACCATTTAAACATCGGACAACCCGACTTGCCAACGGCTTCAATCGTTTACGAAACAATTCATAATATCGGGCAGCCAACACTTGCTTATGCTCCATCTGCAGGATTAAATCCCACACTCACCGCATGGAAAAATTATTTCAAACATGTAGGCATCGAATTTAACGAAAGCGAAATTGTTGTAACATCGGGTGGTTCTGAAGCTATAATTTTTGCAATGTGTGCTGTTTGTGATAATCAGGATGAAATTATCGTTTTCGAGCCATTCTATACTAATTACAACGGTTTTGCAACAATTGCCAATGTTCACCTGCGTCCGGTCCCTCTATCGATAACGAATGGTTTTCATCTCCCTTCTAAAGAAGAAATTGAAAAACATATTAACGGAAAAACAAAAGCGATACTAATAACAAATCCATCCAATCCAACCGGAACGATTTATTCGAGAGATGAACTACAACGAATTGTAGATTTGGCAAAGAAGCACAATCTGTTTATAATGTCGGACGAAGTGTATCGTGAATTCAGCTTCGATGCTGAATTTGTCAGCATAATGAGTTTTCCCGAAATACGCAATCAAGCAATACTATTAGATAGCTGTTCAAAGCGATTTAACGTTTGCGGTGCCCGTATAGGTGCAATTGCAAGTCATAATGCTGAAGTAATTCAAGCCGCATTCAAATTTGGGATGGCTCGTTTATCAGTAGCCACAATCGAGCAGCTCGCAGTTGTTCCGCTGTTGAATTCACCCAGTCAGTATGTACGACCGATAGTAGAGGAGTTCCGCAAAAGGCGCGATCTTGTTTACGCAACTTTGAAAACGTTTCCTGGTGTTACTTACTACAAACCTGAAGGTGCCTTTTATATCGTTATTGGTTTACCAATTGCCGATTCTGAAGATTTTGCAAGGTGGTTGATTGAAGAATTCGAGCACGAGAAAGAAACAGTGTTAATAGCCCCAGCCCAAGGTTTTTATGCAACGCCGGCTAAAGGTATGAACGAGGTGCGGTTAGCTTTTACTATCAATTTAGATGAGTTACTGCGGTCGTTAGAAATTATTAAGTTTGCTCTCGAAGTTTACAAAAAAAAAATAGAAAAAAAAATATGGTGAAAATTAAAATAAACGGAAACGAATATACAGCTGATCCAACGAAAACCATTATCGAGGTTGCACGTGAGAATGGAATTTCGATTCCACATTTTTGCTGGCATCCACGACTTTCGGTGTCGGGCAATTGCCGAATGTGTCTTGTGGAAGTTGAGAAATCGCCCAAGCTTGTGATTGCCTGTGCAACAAAAGTTACCGACGGAATGGTAATCAACACGAAGAATGAAAGGGTAGAAAAAGCCCAGAATGCTGTGATGGAATTTATCTTGATTAATCATCCACTCGATTGTCCTATCTGTGATGAAGCCGGGGAGTGCAAACTTCAGGATTATTCATACAGATTCAGTAGAGGTGTTTCGCGTTTCGAGGAAGAAAAAGTTCGTAAACCCAAGCGAGTGGAGCTCGGTCCAAATGTGATGTTAGATGTTGAAAGATGCATAATGTGTTCGCGTTGTGTTCGTTATTGCGACGAAATTGTAGGTAAACCTCAGTTAGTGTTTAGTAACCGTGGCGATCATGTTGAACTTACAACAGCACCGGGCGAAAAATTGGATAATCCTTATTCGATGAACGTAATTGAAATTTGCCCAGTTGGTGCCTTGACCAGCCGCGACTTCCGATTCAAAGCACGTGTCTGGGAAATGTCGTCAACCGAGAGTATTTGCCGTGGTTGTGCACGCGGATGTAATATGAATATTTGGGTTCGCAATAACGAAATATTACGTTTGACTCCACGCTTAAATCCTGAAGTAAATGATTACTGGATGTGCGATTATGGAAGGTTGAACACATTCAAGTATGTGAACTCGGACCAACGCATCAAATCACCAATGATAATGAAGGATGGCGAGATGGTCGAAACAAGCTGGGAAGAGGCGATTGCATATTTAGTACATAAAATTCAAAGTTTTAAGAAAAATGAAATTGCAGGTATTGGTTCGGCTTTTGCGACTAATGAAGATAATTATGTTTTTGCAAAATTTATGAAGCAAATTATAGGGACTCCTCACGTCGATTTTCCCCGGCACATTGTTGTAGGAGATGAGGATGATTTTTTAATTCGAAGCGATAAAACTCCGAATTCCATGGGTGCATTCGAAGTAGGTGTTTATCCATCGCAGAATGGTTATAACTTCCAACAAATTTTAAAGGCACTTGAATCGAAAGAATTAAGATGCGTTTATGTTTTGTGCGATGATATTGGTGTATCCCCTGATGTACGCGATGCTTTACAAAAGATAGATTTTCTTGTTGTCCATAGTCCCATTAAAAACACACTTACTGGAATTGCCGATGTAGTATTTCCGACTGCAACCTATGCAGAAAAGCATGGTACGTTTACAAATTTTCAGGGGCGAGTACAACGGATACGTCCTGCTGTTGCAACTGTAGAGATGGATCGTGCAATGGATAATATGCCGATGAGCCGCTGGGATAAATTTGGTGCACAAAATGATAGATGGACTAAAGGAACCAGATATGATGCCCGCCCAAGCTGGCGAATAATCAGCAGTATTGCAAGTACAATAAATCCGAAGTTCCGTTATAACTCGGCAGAAGATATATTCAACGAAATTTCTTCAACAATCGAATCATTTAAAGGTTTATCGTACCTTAAGATTGGCAGCAAAGGTGCGCTTCTTAATAAAAAACCAATCACTGAAAAGAAATCAATAAAAGTGTCATAGTATGGAAATCTTAATTTCTCTTATCAAAATAATAGTTGTTTTGCTAGTTTTATTAACTTGCGTTGCCTATCTTGTATTGGTCGAACGCCGGGTTTCAGCATTTATCCAAAATCGCATCGGTCCTAACCGCGTCGGTTACAAAGGGTTATTACAACCTGTAGCCGATGTTCTTAAATTATTCATCAAAGAAGATATTGTTCCGAAATTAGCAAACAAACCTTTACATCGACTTGCCCCCATAATTTCGATTGTTGTAGCACTTTCAACAATTGCAGTTGTACCGTTCGGTAACACAATTAATCTGTTCGGTTACGAAATTAAACTTCAAATTGCATCTGTCAATATCGGAATTCTATATGTTCTTGCCTTAACAGGTTTAGGTGTTTACGGACTGGCGATAGCAGGCTGGGCTTCTAATAATAAATATTCACTATTAGGTGGGTTACGTTCATCGGCACAAGTTATTAGCTACGAACTTTCGATGGGTGTCTCGATAATCGGTGTAATTTTAGTCGCAGGCACTTTAGAACTCGATAAAATTGTGGAATACCAATATGGCTGGAAATGGCTCATCCTTCTGCAGCCAATCGGGTTTATAACTTTTTTCGTTTCTGTATTTGCTGAAACAAACCGGTTACCATTCGACCTCCCCGAAGCTGAACCCGAATTGGTTGGTGGTTACCACACTGAATATACGGGCTTAAAATTCGGATTGTTTTTCTTAGCTGAGTATGCAAATATGATTACCGCTAGCGCAATTGTTGTAACGCTTTATTTGGGCGGCTGGCAATTCCCTTATCTGCAATCTTTCGGTCTGTCAGAATTTTGGACGAGTCTAATTCAGGTCGGTACTTTTGCCACGAAAGTTGCAGCTGTTCTTTTGTTTATGATTATTATCCGTTGGACACTTCCCCGATTTAGATACGATCAATTAATGGATTTAGGCTGGAAGTTTATGTTACCACTCTCCATCGCTAACGTTATTGTAACAGCATTTATAATTTATCTATTCGAATAATAATATGACGCAAACTAAAATTACACGTACGAACGATTTAACATTTTGGCAGAAACTTTACATTCCCGAGATAATCAAAGGTATGAAGATTACGATAAAGCAGATGTTTCTACCAAAATTCACACGCCAATATCCTGAAGAAAGATGGAATCCACCAGCTTCTTTTCGCGGTCGCCCAGTTTTAGTCGAGGAAAATGGCAAGGAACGTTGCGTTGCATGCGGGCTCTGTTCACGCGTTTGTCCTGCCTTAGCAATCGAAGTGCAAGCCTCAGAAACAGAATTGAGTAAAGAGCGGTATCCGGTAAGATTCGAGATTAATATGCTACGTTGTATCTTCTGTGGACTTTGCGAAGAAGCTTGCCCCGAAGAAGCAATAGTGATGAGTAAAGAATATGAGTTAATATTCAATAATCAAGAAGAAGCAATTTTTGGGAAAGATAAACTCCTTATTTCAAAAGAAAATTTAAAAGAAAGATTGGAATATTTACGGCAGTATAGGTAATCTTGGTTTTAACGATAAATCGAGTGATGTAGTTTGTTGTAAACTCGATTTGACAAAAGCTCATACTATTTGTATATTCAGACAAATCGCTCTCATTAACAAATAGAGTTTGATTTAATCTCTTGGCATCATTGAGTTTTGAAGTTTCAGCAGTTAACTAAATCAATAATTAGAAATCGCATACACATACGACTGCAATAATTCAAAATATATACGTTCGGTATGAGCAGGAAAATTTACCACCTGCATCACCTATAAATAAAATCAACGATCGAAAATGCTTTATATCTCACAATCGTTGCTGTGATAATTTTCTACTACGGATGGTGGTGAATGTTTAAGCAGACCGAAAATTCATATCATCAAAATCCTCCAGCAGTATCCTCACACGAAGTTACATTACATATTTCAGGTCTTAAGTGCGCATCCTGTGCATCTATTATTGATGAGACACTCAAAAATATCAACGGAGTTATCGCATCCAATACTTCCTACGCCACGGATACTTGCAAAATAGAATACGACCCTTCTAAAATTTCGAAAAAGACCTTCCTCGCACAAATAAAGAATTTAGGATACACTGCGAGCGAATTTTTCGGCGACGAGAATTTTAAAACCGAACAACGTAAAACCTTAATCCGCTTTGGGATTGCCGCTTTAATTTCGATGAACATTATGATGATGACAGTGCCTCTCTATTGGGATTACTTTGAACCTATGGATTCGCATGTCGTCTCTCTTTTCGGTTGGTTAATGTTCATCCTATCAATCCCGGTCCTTTTTATTACCGGAATGCCTGTGATGAAAAAAGCAGTAACAAGTATCTTCCGAGGTCATCCGGGGATGGAAACATTAATAGGCATAGGTGCTGGTGCAGCTTTTATTTATAGTACATTCCAACTCGTTTTTGTTCCAAACCCACATCTTTATTATGATACTGCAACATCACTTATCGTCATCATTTTGTTTGGAAAATTTGTAGAAAACTTTTTCCGCTATAAAGCATCCGGAGCAATTAACCGATTATACAGCGTCCTTCCTAAAAAAATTCGCACACGCGATTTGATGCACAATATCAAATGGGTTGCAGCAGATGAACTTAAAGCCGGATCGGTTTTTGAGGTTCACACAGGCGAAACTATTGCTGCCGATGGCGAGGTTGTTGGTGGAACTGCAAACGTCGATGAATCGATGTTCACGGGTGAAGCTAAAGGGGTTGTTAAAAACATTGGAAGTAAAGTTTATTCTGGATGTATTGTAAAAAGTGGTTATCTACATATCAAAGCTACCGAAACAGCAAAAAATTCTGCTCTTTCGATAATCGTTAAATGGATAGAAGATTCGCTACAAAAAAAATCGATGCTACAAAGTTTCAGCGACAAAGTTGCACGTTATTTTGTTCCTGCAATTTTCCTGCTATCGGCACTCACTCTGGTCGCTATGCTGTACTTTGGATTAAATTTCGAAACGAGTTTTTTGCGTGCTCTGACTGTTATGGTAATTGCCTGCCCGTGTGCTTTAGCTATCGCCGTTCCGGTTACTATTGTAACATCCCTCGGCACTCTTGCAAAAAACGGAATCTTCATACGAAATCCTGATGTGTTACAACATCTTAGGAAAGTAAAGGATGTTGTTTTCGATAAAACCGGAACTCTTACCTACGGAAAATTTTCTGTACTTGGCTACAAGAATATGATTGAATCGGAAAAGGTAGAAAATATTTTAAGGGAGATGGAAACTTATTCTTCGCATCCTGTTGCTGAAGCTATAAAGGAATATTTTGAAGGGAAGTACGATAAGGTTAAAATCGAAAATGTGAGTGTGGTTCGAGAAGGGATAATCGGGACCTACAATTCTCAGCAGTGGACAATCGGCAGCGAGGAATTGTTCAGTTCAGATAAATACGATTTAAAAGCAGATTCACAAAAACAGAGATTGAATGGTCATACAGTAGTTTACTTTGGAAGGGATTCAATTATTGAAGGATATATCTGGATTGGTGATAGTGCGCGAGAGAAAGTAACAAATTTAATAAGCAGTTTAAGCACAATTGGGAAAAAAGTTCATATCATATCAGGAGATAAAACTACTACTACAGAAAATTTTGCCCGAAACGTTGGGATAGATATATTCTTCGGTGAAACATCACCGAAAGAAAAAATAGACTATATTAAAGAATTAAAAAATCAAGCCCAAAATAAAACTGTAATGATGATTGGCGACGGTATCAACGATGCGGCAGCTTTAGCCGAAGCTGATGTGGGAATAGCCCTCAGCAGTGGAACCGATTTGGCAAAGGCATCCTCATCAATCATTATTTTTAAAAATTTTTTAGATAAAATACCTCTGCTAATTAATTATGCAAAGCGAATAAATACAATCACTTTACAAAATTTTTCTTGGGCAGTTGTGTATAACATAGTAGGTGTTGGATTAGCGATATCAGGAGTCCTAAATCCGTTGATTGCTGCAATTATGATGATGTTGAGCAGTATAACGGTGGTAGTAAATTCACTCAGGTTGGTTGTGTTTAAATGATTCTCATTTTCTAAATAAAAGAAGGTAATTTATGGATCGAAAAACTTTTTTACAGATTCTCGGATTAACAGGCGCCGGAATAGTTTCGGGATGTAAAACCGATACTCAAAGGTTAATAATTCCATACGTTATTCCGCCTCAAGAAATCGTTCCGGGAATTGCAAACTGGTATGCCTCCTCTTGCAGGGAATGTCCCGCCGGCTGCGGTCTGTTAGTTCGATGTAGAGAGGGAAGAGCGGTTAAAGTCGAAGGGAATCCCGATCACCCCATTAATCAAGGCAAACTTTGCGCTCGTGGTCAGGCAACCTTACAGGAATTATACAACCCCGACAGGTTAATAACTGCTCAAATGCGAAATGTAAATGGTAGCTTCGTTTCTGTCGAAACCGAAATTGCAATTAAACAAATCGCCAATCATATAAAAAATTTAATCGATCAAAAAGCCGCCAATAAAATTGCTGTGCTATCATCATTAAATAGCGGTGCATTAGCAAATTGTGCTGACGAGTTTATAAGCTCATTGGGTGGAGAAAAGCCGGTTATATATGAAGCAGTAAATTACTCGGCAATCAAAGGGGCCTGCAATAAAGTTTTCGGTAAGAATATAGTCCCAAAGATGTCGCTTCAGGATGCTGATGCGATTCTCTCAATTGGAGCTGACTTTTTGGAAACTTACATATCGCCTGTTGAGTTTGCCCGACAGTTTGCTGAAAACAGCGACATTAAATTAGGACGAAAGAGCATTTTCTTTTATGCGGGGTCGCAACTTTCGATTACAGGAAATGTTGCTGATAAATGGATTCAGATTCCGGCTGGCGGCGAAAAGCTGTTCGCTCTAACACTTCTCAACGAAATCTGTAAACTCAGTCCAAATTCAATCGCACAAAACTTCAGCGAAGGTTTTAGTGCTGAAAGTGTAGCGGATAAAATATTCATTTCACCAAACGAAATAAAACAGACTGCTGAACTTTTAGTAAAGGCAAAACGCCCCATCGTAATGGGTGGACTGATGTGCGATGAAGAAACTCAAATTGCTATAATGCTTATCAACAGTATCATAGGTGCAATTGGCAAAACTGTTTTTCTCAATATTCCACTCTCATATTCAAACATCTCAACAGACGAGGAACTGGATGCGTTCATAAATAAATGTTTCGAAGGTAAGATCGATACACTATTCATACTCGGTACAAATCCTATATTCACAATGCCCAAAAGTTATCGTTTCGCAGAGGCACTCGAAAAAATTCGTATGGTGGTTGCATTCACACCGATGCTGAACGAAACAACCGAGTATGCAAATTATGTAATTCCTATAAATACACCACTCGAAGATTGGGACGAATATCAACCGGATGCTTCTATCAGAAATTATCAGCAACCGGTGATGGAGAGTGTGTTCGGAGTATCATCAACCGGCGATTACCTACTCGAAATTTTTAAGTCGGTAACAGGTAAGTCGTTGAAAAATTCAGCGACGTATTACGATTACATCAGGACGAATTCAAAATCTTCCGAAAGCGAATGGAAACAAATTTTAGGGAAAGGATTCGCAGCAAATAATGTTTCAGATTCAGAAACTATAAAAATTATATCTTCAAATTTATCGAAACCCAAAGTTCAAGCAATGAATTTTGATGCAATTCATTTAATATCTAATCCATCATACAAATACTACGACGGACGGGGTGCAAACAAGCCGTGGCTCAGCGAAATTCCCGATGCTTCTGCTTCTATAGTTTGGGAAAACTATGTTGCCCTCAACTCAAAATTTGCTGAATTGAATGGAATCAAAAATCACGATATCGTTGAACTCACTACTGATGCGGGGAGCATTGAGATTCCCGCCAAAGTATCAACAGACATCGAGTATCACAGTGCTGCAATTGCATTTGGTTTCGGACATACAAAATACGGACGCTATGGTACAGGTGTCGGGTATACTCCACTTCCGCTATTAAATAAAAATATCTGGTCAGCGGTTACAATTCAAATTAAAAACACCGGTAGATGGACGAAGTTAATTAGTCCGAGTGATACCGATCTTCAATATCAACGTGGCATTTCGCAAGCAGTTCTTTTATCCGAAATCGGCAAGCACAAAAAGCATTATGAAGATTTGAATATGTATCCGAAAGTTCAGCACGAAACTTACCGCTGGGGTATGACGGTTGATTTGGATAAATGTATTGGATGCGGCGCGTGCATTGCAGCTTGTTATGCAGAAAACAATATACCGATAGTAGGGAAGGAATTAGTATCGAAAGGGCGCGAAATGCAGTGGCTGCGGATTGAACGCTACCGAGAAGACGAGTTTGCAGAATATGGTAACCGCTACATCCCGATGATGTGCCAGCACTGCGAAAATGCACCTTGCGAACCGGTCTGTCCTGTTTATGCAGCATACCACAGCAAGGACGGTTTAAACGTGCAAGTTTATAACAGATGCATAGGCACGCGATATTGTTCTAATAACTGTCCATACAAAGTTCGCCGCTTTAATTGGTTTGGCTACGAACATCCGCATCCCACACATCTACAGTTGAATCCGGATGTAACTGTTCGCGACAAAGGCGTGATGGAGAAATGCACATTCTGCGTCCAAAGAATAGTCAAGGCACGCGACCAAGCAAAAGACGAAGGTAGATTAGTGCGCGACGGCGAAATAAAACCAGCATGCGTGCAAACCTGTCCGACAAATGCCTTAGTGTTCGGAAATTTGTTAGATGAAGAATCGAGTGTCTCGAAATTAAGAAACAATCCACGCGCATACCGACCGATTGAAGAGTATAACACGAGATCGGCGATTACTTATCTGCAAAAAGTTATAAAAGACGATTATGTGCCAAAGAAAAAAAATAAAGTGTGAAAGGGGAACCGATGGAAGGTTTAACATACAAACAGGTCAACGATACTGTAATAAATACACTTGAACCCCCGCGGAAGTTTTACTTTGCAATTGTAAGTTTTTTTGCTCTTCTGTTTGCAGCGGGAATGAGCGTTTGGTTTTATATGATTGTAAGTGGACTTGGAGTAGCTGGAATACGGCATCCGGTTATGTGGGGTGTGTTCATTACAAATTTTGTGTTCTGGGTTGGTATAGCACATTCTGGTACACTGATTTCAGCAATTCTATATCTGTTTCGGGCAGAGTGGCGAATGTCAATTTACCGCAGTGCTGAAGCGATGACTGTTTTTGCAGTTGCAACAGCGGGTATGTATCCATTAATTCATTTGGGGAGAGTTTGGGTGGTACATTGGACTTTCCCGATTCCGAACGAAATGCTATTGTGGCCCAATTTTAAATCACCATTAATTATGGATGTTATCGCAATTTCTACATATTTAACAGTGAGCGCAACATTCTTTCTAATAGGTATGATACCCGATATTGCTGCAGTGCGTGAGAAAGCAACCGGCTGGCGAAAAAAATTTTATACAATCTTATCATTCGGCTGGCACGGAACCAACGAACAATGGCGCCACTACGGAAGAGCTTATCTCTTTTTTGCCGCTCTGGCAACTCCACTTGTTATATCTGTTCATAGTGTGGTGTCGTGGGACTTTGCTCTCTCAATCGTTCCGGGATGGCATAGCACTATCTTCGCACCCTACTTCGTTGCAGGGGCTATCCATTCTGGTCTCGCACTTGTTATTACTCTTCTAATCCCTTTACGAAAAATCTTCAAAGTCGAAAATCTTATTACAATCAAAAACTTCGAGTCGATGGCAAAAGTTATTTTGCTTACCGGTTTAATTGTAGGTTATGCTTATGCGTTCGAATATTTTATTGCCTGGTATAGCGGCAATCCTTATGAACTTGCTATTTTCAAATGGAGGGCAAGCGGCGACTATGCACTTGCGTTTTGGACGATGGTAATTTGTAACAGTATCGTTCCTTTATTATTCTTCTTTAAAAAAATCAGAACCTCAATTGTAGGACTACTTGTTATTTCAATATTAATTAACGTTGGGATGTGGTTCGAGCGTTATGTAATAATTGTAACTTCGCTCGCACACGATTTTCTTCCTGCGGCTTGGGGAAACTACGCACCAACATGGGTCGAAATCGGTATCTCTCTCGGAAGCTGGGGTTTCTTCTTAATGTTGTTTTTCCTTTTTGTTAAATTCCTCCCATCAATTTCAATTGCTGAAGTTAAAGAAATTCTTCCAACACCCAAAAGGGAAGGAGGTAACAATGCACACTAAAAAAATTATCTCGGCTTCGTATATTTATGTGGACGATTTTGTGAAAGTAATCAAGCACTTTAAATCGCTCAATCGAAAATTTGTTACTTATTCGCCAATCCCAAATCATGAAATCGAAGAAGCTTTGGGGGCAAAAAAAAGCAAAATCGGTTTGTTCACACTCGCCGGTGGTATTATAGGTTTGATAAGCGGATTTAGTTTAGCCGGATTCACAGCAGCCGAGTGGAATCTGATTCTCGGCGGCAAACCACCGGTTACTTTAATTCCATTTGTTGTAATTGGATTCGAGTTCACAATTTTATTTGGCGCCCTTGCAACTTTGTTAGGTTTAATAATTAACGCAAAGTTACCTTCATACAAAAAGTTAAAAGGATACAAACCCGAATTTTCGGTCGATCATTTTGGAATTATAATTGAAGCTGAAGAATCGGAATTAGCAACACTCAAAGACTCGTTATTAGGGATGGGTGCAAAGGAGGTAACTTATGAATAGAGAACAACTTAGACAAGCTCTCGTCGGTTCGATAGAAACCAACGATATATCAATTTTTAAACCATACTTAATCGCTTTAATTGCTGTGGGAGTTTTCGGGTTTGCTGTCGGAATTTTAACGGGGGATAGTCAATTAGTGTTGCAAGCTTATTTGATTAACTTTGTATTCTGGATTGGAATTGCTCAGGGGGCAGTAATATTATCCGTTGTGTTGCGACTTACAAACGCAAAGTGGGGCAGGCCGATTATGCGGCTTGCCGAAAGTGCTTCGGCATTTTTACCAGTTACAATATTATTGTTTATCGTTGTTATGCTCGGCGGCGAAAAACTATTTATCTGGATTAATGAACCGGTTGCTCACAAAGCAATTTACCTCAACGCACCTTTTATGTATTCACGTGTTCTCGTTTCATTGCTGCTGATGACAGGTTTGAGTTTGATATATGTGAGGAATTCAATTCGCAACGACCTTGCAGCAATCTATCAGGGTAAACTTATTCCTGAACGTTTCAGGAAATTATTAGCAAACTACGATGTTAACCGTATCGATAGCTCAAACGAAAAGCAAACTACTTTGAGCGTAATTATAACAATTTGTTACGCTGTTTGTTATTCGCTTTTAGCTGTCGATTTAATTATGTCGCTCGACCCACACTGGATAAGTACTTTATTCGGAGCTTACTATTTTATTGGGTGCTTTTATACAGGAATTGCCTTCACTATAATTATGGCTTCGTTCTTTATCGAACGACCTGAAGGCAAGATAGTAGGCAGCAAACAGTTTCACGATTTAGGAAAATTACTTTTCGGCTTTGCGATAGTCAACGGCGATTTCTTTTACTCTCAATTTCTTGTTATATGGTATGGCAATTTACCCGAAGAAACTCATTATATAATTGAACGAACACAACATCAACCTTGGGAAACTATTGCTTACATTGTTTTATTTTTATCTTTCGTTGCTCCTTTTATAATTCTGCTCAACAAAAAAATAAAAATGAAACCAATCGCAATGCGCTGGATATCTATCGCAATTCTGTTGGGTTTGTGGTTAGAACGGACACTTTTAATAGCCCCCTCGGTCGCCGGTAGTACATCTTTCCCAATCGGTTGGATTCAAATTACTATCACGCTTGGATTTTTGGGAATTGTCATAACATCAATCAAATACTTCTGGTCGAAGTTTCCGATGGTGGTTTACGGCGATCCATTATTAAAATATAGTTTGGAAGGTGAAAAATGAACGACAATATGAATATCGAAAAACCGTTTCATCCCTTATTCAAATGGGGACTGGTTGCATTTATTTTCGGTGTAACAGTCTGGATGATTTATCTTGTGTATGTTCAACCTCAAACAAGGCTTGGTGCCGAACAACCAATTCCTTTTAGCCACCGTTTGCACGTTACCGATAAACAGATAGATTGCAAGTATTGCCACAGTTATACTGACCGTTCAACATTCGCGGGAATGCCTTCAGTCCAATTGTGCATCAGTTGCCACAAATACATCATTCCTCAGCATCCTGAAATTAAAAAGCTACATTCGTACTACGATAACAAAAAACCGATACCGTGGAAGCGTATATTCTTCCAAGCCGATTTCGTTTTCTTTAATCACAAACGGCATATTAAATTAGGAGTTGAATGCAAAACCTGACACGGGAACATCGAACAGATGGATCGGGTTACTCAAACATTTCCGATGAAAATGGAATTTTGCGTTACCTGCCACAGGCAGAATAAAGCTTCTGTAGAATGTTATATCTGTCATCATTAAGATTGAAAGGAACCTAAAGTGAAATTCTACGATAAACCAAACAGTGCTGCTAAACACTTTTACCTGACATCCGTTTTTTGGGTTGTGATTGCAACCCTATACGGTTTGACAGCAGCTATCGAATTAGTTGCACCAGATTTGTTAGGGAACATTCCTGAATTGTTATTCAGCCGCATCCGACCGATTCATATAAATCTCGTATTGTTCGGATTTTTAACTCCATCCCTAATCGGTTCGGCGCTATACATTATTCCGGTGCTAACACAGACTAAACTTCACAGCGAACGGTTGGCTAATTTTTCTGTTTTGTTGTGGAATATTTTTACCGCTGCAGCAGTGGTTACACTATCATTAGGCCAAAATCAGGGGCGTGAGTATGCTGAGTTAATTTGGCCCATCGACATACTTGTTATTATTTGCTTTCTCATTTTATCGTATGTGGTTATTCGGACATTATTAAATAGGAAAGAAAACTTAATGTTCGTTTCGCTCTGGTATATTACAGGCGCATTTATCTGGACTTCAATTTTATATGTTCTCGGTAATGTGGTTTGGAATCCTGAAACCGGCGCACTCAAAGGTGTAACCGATGCAATCTGGCTCTGGTTTTATGGACATAATATCTTCGGCTTGTTATTAACTCCACTTGCTGTTGGTGCTGCTTATTACATAATACCACGTGTTACGGGCGCTCCGATTTACAGCCACACACTTTCACTAATCGGTTTTTGGATGCTGCTTGTAATGTACACACATATCGGAACTCATCATCTGATACAAGCCCCCGTGCCGCAGTGGCTTAAAGTAATCTCGATTGTCGACTCAATCGGAATGCTGATTCCGGTAATGACATTCTTAACGAATGTATGGCTGCCACTGAAAGACCGTTTCGGAAAAATTCATAGCGACATTGGCGGTAAGTACGTATTTGCCGGAACGATATTTTACTTTTTGGTTTGCATTCAGGGCCCGTTGCAATCGCTTCCTTCGGTTCAACGTGTTACACATTTTAATAATTGGGTTGTTGCTCACGCACATCTCGCATTACTCGGCTTCGCCGCTTTTATTGCATTAGGTGCAATGTATTATTTTCTTCCAAAAGTTTCAGGTCGAGAAATTTACTCTAAAACTCTTGCCAATTTTCAATATTGGTTGTTGATGATTGGAGTGAATGGTTTCTTCCTCGTACTAACAGCAGTTGGTTTAGTGCAGGGGAGTTCGTGGTTGCACGGCGAAACTATATATCGAATCTTACCTGAAATGCAACCCTACTTTGTAATCCGAATTTTATTAGGTGTATTTGTAGTATCGGGATTTATAATCGGATTTTACAACGTTATAATGACCATATTAAAAGGGAAGGAGGTTGAATCGATATGAAAATGACTACTAGTGTTTTACTCGCAGGCACGATGTTAATATTTGCTGTAATTTTTGTGATAGTTGTTTTAATTCCAACTTATCAGGCAGAAGTTAAACCTTCGGATATTGTTCGTACTCGAACACAAATCGAGGAGGAAGGAAGGAAAATTTACATTGCAAACGGTTGCACATATTGTCACTCACAGTATATACGACCGCAAGATTGGGACTTAGGAGCTGAGAGGATAGCAAAAGAAGGCGACTATGTTTTAGATGAGCCGGTTTTGCTTGGTTCGATTCGTACAGGTCCCGATTTGTCGCAAGCCGGCGGCGAACATCCTGACGACTGGCATTTTGCACATTTTGTAAATCCACGCTACACTCGACCCGAATCAATTATGCCGCCATTTAAATTTTTAGGCGACGAAAAAATAAAATCGCTTACTGCTTATGTGCAAAGTCTTGGTGGTAAAGATGCCGATATGCGTGTTAGCCGACAAAAACATTGGAATAAAATATTAATCGAGGCATACGAGAAAGGTCCCGATTCTAACGTCGCGATATTACACCGCTTGGTTCCAGAAATGTGGATTAATATGCCGAACCCGTATCCGGCAACAGAAGCTGCTATGAAACGTGGCGAACGTATTTACCAATCTTTCTGTCTCGGATGCCACGGTCCAGTTGGCGATGGGCAGGGTCCAGCAGCCAAATACTTGTATCCTCCACCTTTGAATTTTACAGTTTTAAAAAGAACAGGCGTATCAGGTGGAATTTTCTACTACCAAATAATGAATGGCATTACAGGTACTGCGATGCCATATTTCAAACGTGAACTTGAATCGGAAAAAATTTGGGACGTATCGAATTATGTGATGATAAATTTTGTTGGCAAAAACGATGCGAACACAGAACCGCGTGGTATAGATGCAGCGTATGAACCTGCTGATACGTCAACAATCAACCTTTTGGAGAAAGGAGTTAAATAATGTTTTTACAATTTTGGATTTTGTTTATGATAGTCGGACTTACCGTTTCGATGTGGATATTTTACTGGGCTGTTCGTAAAGGTCAGTTCGAAGAACAAGACAGGGCAAAATATTTACCTCTGATCAATCCGCCACAAATTAATAATAACACAAATGTTATAAATAGCGAACGAAAATTTGTCTGGTCGATCGAGCTAATTACTTTGATATTAGCTGTCGTTTTAGCTTTAAGCACAATCGGAAGAATGCTTTACATTGTTTTTACAAATTAATTTGAAAGGAAAATTACATGCCTCCGTATGAAATCTTGCAGGAACAATATATACTACTCGCATTGTTGGGCGGGATTGTGCTTGTTACTTTTTTGTATGTTGCGATAAATACATTCCGCACATTCAAACGAAAAGAAGCGGCTGAAAAATTAGAAAAATTCCCCGACGGAATTACTGAAGGGCATAAACCAATTCCACTTTTCCTAATTATACTTTACATAGGATTTTTTCTGTGGGCAATTATTTATGTAGGAGCTGTGGCAATTTGGGGTTTTAATTTTTGAAAGGATATGAAATGAAAGAAGACAAAAAAGATATATTAAAAGGATGGATGCTCGTTGTGGTGGCTGTGGTTTTTATGGTTGGTTATTTTTTATACACTTACATTTTTCTGAAAGATGCGCCTCCTGAAAATTGGAATTTTGGAACGACTCCCTTCGTACCAGGTTCTTCAAACCACGCTGTGGAAAATTTTGATAGAAAACAGCCACCAATGCAAACAGTTAAAATTGATTCTTTAAAAAAATAAAGGATTGTTAGAATGATGAAAATTACTTTTATAATTTTAATATCGTTGTTCCTAACGGGGTGTGAATACGCTCGGATGTACGACCAACCAAATCCGAGACCAACTAAAATTGTTCAACAAACTGTACCAGATAAGATTGTTCAGGCAGAAGCGTATCAAACTAAACGAGAGATGCACACAAACCCTTTTTCAGTTACAGAAGAAAATATCAAGTTCGGTAAAAAAACTTACCGATCGTTTTGTTACCATTGCCACGGTGCCGACTGGAGAGGTCGTACTCACGTAGGCGATGGCTTTCCGGTTCCTCCGACTGATTTAAATTTACCGCAAATCCAAGCCAAACCCGATTCAGATTTTTATGCACACATTTACTATGGTGGAAAATACTCGCCAGCATTAGGCACGATTATGTCTGACGAGGAGATTTGGAAAGTGATTATGTATATCAAGAAGGGAAGGGAAAAGTAAAACTTTTGGAGTGAAGGAATTCTCGAAACAAGGAGTTATGGATATTTGAAATTATGGATGTTAAAATGGAAAGATGATATATTTCTATTTGCTTATCCCATCTAAATCTCTTATCTTTTTATCAAATTTTTTGAATAATTATAGGAAAATCAATGATATTTAATATAGATAACGTTCTTAATGCTTTAAAAGTTGTTATAGATCCAGACCTGCACAAAGATATCGTCTCACTTGGGTTTGTAAAAGACATCAAAATAATAGACAAAGATGTAAGTTTTAAAATAGAATTAACCACGCCGGCTTGTCCTGTGCGCGACCAATTTAAAATTGCTGCAACAAAAGCTATTCGGGATACATTTCCAGAAGTTGGCAATATCCAAATTGAAATGACGAGCAGCGTTCGCAAAGCGCCACAGCTAAATTTAAATAACATACTCACCAATGTAAAAAACACAATCGCAGTTGCAAGCGGAAAGGGGGGCGTTGGCAAATCGACTGTTGCTGTAAATTTAGCAGTTGCTTTAGCTCAAGACGGTGCCAAAGTTGGCTTAATAGATTCCGATATCTACGGTCCGAGCATCCCGCTGATGATGGGTATAAACTCATCTCCAAAGTTAGAAAATATAAAACTAATACCACTCGAAGCATATGGTGTAAAGGTAATGTCGATTGGATTTCTTGTCGATCCGAATCAGGCGGTTATATGGCGTGGACCAATGGCAAGCGGAGCTCTCAGGCAATTTATGACCGATGTAGAATGGGGCGATTTAGATTACTTGATATTCGATTTGCCTCCGGGAACCGGAGATATCCAATTAACACTGGTTCAAACAATTCCGCTGTCGGGTGCTGTTATCGTAACCACGCCGCAGGATATCTCACTGGCCGATGCCCGTAAAGGTTATGCAATGTTCGAGAAGGTGAATGTCCCGATTCTCGGTATCATCGAAAATATGAGCTACTTTATCTGTTCGCATTGTGGTCAGCGTGAAGAAATATTTTCCTACGGCGGTGGCCGGAAAGAAGCTCAGAAATTAGGAGCTGTATTTTTAGGCGAGATTCCCATTGATACAAAGATTCGCATCGGTGGCGATGTGGGTGTGCCCCTTGTTGCTCAGGATAAAAACTCTCCTCAGTCAACGGCAATTAAAAATATCGCACGCAATATGGTGGCTCAATTAAGTATTAACGCGATGAACGGCGTTAAAACAAAAAGAGTAGAAGTAAATTTCAACATCTAAGCTGAAATGGAATTTAAAGAAAAATCGCTTGTCGAAAGAATTGAAGAAGCTTTAAAATTTTGCAGACCATATCTTCAAGCAGACGGCGGCGATGTTGAGTTTGTAAATATTAACGAAAACGGAATAGTGTTCTTACGTTATTTAGGTGTCTGCAAAAATTGTCCACTTTCCCTTTTAACTTTGAGAGCAGGAATCGAACGTTCGGTTTTACAAAATGCACCAGAAGTTAAAAGAGTGGAATTAGTAGTGTGAACAGAACCTTAATGTATATTTCTATTTGACCGTACATAATAACAATATATTAAGAAACCGTTAAAACGGTTATCTTCCTGAAAGTTTTTGCGTCTAAGAGGCTGACTAAAAAGTCATTGCGATCCCGACTTCAGTCGGGAGAAGCAATCTCAACGTGTCGTTTTTCAATTGAATTGAGAGATTGCCCGCCTGCACGGGCAGGCTTCGTCGTCCCGCGTTTCGCGGGACTCC